>JACAEP010000124.1 GCA_013388795.1 Chloroflexota bacterium
GCGCCCTGGTATGTTGTGCCGGCAAATAAAAAATGGTATCGCGACCTGGTCATCTCAACGGTTTTGGTGGATACCCTTAAGAATCTGGATATGCGTTACCCGGCGCCAAAGGACGATCTTTCAAAGGTCGTCATCGAATGACCCGACAGGGGTAAAATCAATCTCATGACTAGAACAATCAATGTGCTTTTCCTTGCTGCTGAAGCCGATCCTTTTATCAAGGTTGGCGGTTTGGGTGATGTTTCAGGGGCGCTACCGCGGGAATTACGCGCTCTTTCAAACGACGAAATAAAACTGGATGTTCGACTGGTATTGCCGCATCATCCGGCAGTGAAGGCGGAAAACCTTCGCCCATTGGAGTTGTTTTCGATTTCACGCGGCGAAACGGAAGTTGGGGTCGAGGCCTTCGAGACAGACTTGGATGGCATGCCCGTTTACCTCATTGGCGGTGAACCCATTCGCGCAAATGGCTCGGTCTATTCGCTCGATGCTTCAAAAGATGCGGACAAGTACGTTTTCTTTTCGATGGCGGCAATGGAACTGCCCAAGCATATCAACTGGCAGCCAGATGTTGTCCATGCCAACGACTGGCATACGGCATTGAGCTTGTATATTAATTTGGCCAACCGCTGGGAAGCCGGCGCAAAGCACGTGGCTGGTGTGCTTACTCTGCACAACATGCCATTCATGGGGTCGGATGTCAGCGCTATTCTTGCAAGTTACGGCGTCAAACTGGCGCAAACCGATCTGCCGGAGTGGGCGCGTGTTTTGCCCCTGCCGCTGGGGCTGTGGGCATCCGATGCGATTGTGGCGGTCTCGCCGGGATATGCAGGCGAAGTGCTGACCGAAGAATTCGGCTGCGGTTTGAATGAGTTCATGGTGCTGCGCCGTGAAACTTTAAGCGGTGTCTTGAACGGCATCGACACCGTTTCCTTTGACCCCGCCACCGATAAAGCTCTCAGTGTCAATTACAACATACATACACTCAAACGCCGCGCCGAGAACAAGGAGCTTTTGCAGGAAAAACTTGGACTTGCGCGCAACCCGAACATCCCCCTGCTTGGCATCATCTCGCGCATGGATGTTCAAAAGGGCGTGGACCTTGCCTTCACCGCGCTCAAAAACATGAAGCGCATCGACTTTCAAGCCGTCATTCTCGGCACAGGCGACCCAAAGCTGGAAGAAGCGGCTCAAGCGTTGCAAACCCTTTTCCCAGACAAGATCAAAGCCGAGTTAAGATTCGATGCGGCGTTCGCCCGTCAAATCTATGCGGGCGCTGATATGATCCTCATGCCGTCGCGTTATGAGCCATGTGGTCTTGCGCAAATGATCGCTATGCGTTATGGCTGTGTGCCGGTTGTGCGCGCGGTTGGCGGGCTAAAAGATACAGTCATTCCAAATGAAACAGGCTTTATTTTTGAAAAAGCGCATCACATGTCGCTGGTCAGCGCTATCAAAGCGGCCATGAAAATTCTGCCCAACCGCGAAAAATGGGAAACCCTGCAACGCAACGGCATGGCAAGAGATTTTTCGTGGGAGGCATCTGCGCGCAAATATCTGAACCTCTATCGCGCCTTAGTGAAATAAAAATATCTGCTCAGCCAGGGGCCAAGCCCCTGACGTAAAAGGTGAATATGGCCTTCAAACGTTCTTCAGGAATTCTTCTTCATCCAACCAGTTTGCCCGGTCCGTATGGCATTGGCGATCTTGGCCCGCAGGCATATCGTTTTGTCGATTGGCTTGCTTCTAGCGGCTGCAAAATCTGGCAGATCCTTCCATTGGGGCCCACCGGCTACGGCGATTCGCCCTATCAATGTTTTTCCGCATTTGCGGGCAACCCCTATCTCATCAGCCCGGATGACTTGCTTGCTGAAGGCTTGGCGACTGAAGCAGACCTGGCGGAACTTAAGGAACTTCCCGCGTCAAAAGTGGATTTTGGCTTGTTCATACCTAAAAAACTGAATCTTTTGGTGAAAGCGTTTCAGCATTACCGAGCCAACCCCGAACCGATGCGGGAGGCTTTCAATTATTTCTGCGCCGAAAACGCCTACTGGCTCGACGACTTTGCACTCTTCATGGCATTGAAGGAAGCCAACGGCGGCGGTGCATGGAATGGCTGGGGCTCCGCCTTGCGCGCCCGCAAAAAGACCGCACTCCACAAAGCAAAGCGAGAGCAAGCCGAAACCATCGAACGTTTTTCCTTCTACCAATTCCTTTTCTTCCGCCAATGGACCCGCCTCCGCAAATATGCCAATGAAAAGGGAATTCAGATCATGGGCGATATTCCCATCTTCGTCGCGTATGATTCGGCGGATGTATGGGCGAACCCGGACCTGTTCTTCCTCGACGAGGCGGGCAACCCTACCATGGTGGCGGGCGTCCCCCCTGACCTTTTTTCGACGACAGGTCAATTGTGGGGGAACCCGCTTTACAATTGGGAAGTCCATAAAAAGGACGGCTATGCCTGGTGGCTTTCACGCATCCGCACATTGTTGCAGACGGTCGACATTTTACGCTTTGACCACTTCCGTGGGTTTGCGGGCTATTACGAGATTCCCGCTTCTCACACCACCGCCGAACATGGGCGCTGGGCGCCGGGCCCTGCCAAAGACTTTTTCCGCGCTGTGGATGAAGACCTTGGCAATGGCGTTATTGTTCCCGGCACAGGATTGCCCATTGTTGCAGAAGACTTGGGCGTTATCACTCCGGATGTGATCGAATTATTGAATGCTTTTAATTTACCCGGCATGAAAGTCTTACAGTTCGGTTTTACCGGGCCGGAAAACCCTTTCCTGCCGCATAACTATGTGCCAAATTGTGTTGCCTACACCGGCACGCACGATAATGATACAGCGCTGGGCTGGTATGCCAACGCCCCTGAAGCGCAAAGAGACTTTGCCCGTCGTTACCTTGGCGTGGACGGTCACGATTTTGCCTGGGACCTCATTCGCGCAGTGTGGAAGTCTGTGGCTGTTTTCGCCATCGCCCCCATGCAGGATGTGCTTGGTTTGGGAGGCGAAGCCCGCATGAACTTCCCCAGCCGTTTGGGCGGTAACTGGGAATGGCGCATGTCCGAATCTGACTTCCGCGAAGACCTGGCCGCTGGACTGAGAGAATTAAACTGGATCACCTTGAGAGGATGGCAGGAAAGTTCATCTCTTTGATCTTTTCATTGCCACTGTGCGGCGCTTTAATGTTCGTTTTCCCCGCTCAATTGCTTTTTGATTTTTCCGCCCTTTTCGTAATTTTGCCTTGCCCTTTTGCAAACTTTTACACCCCGAACTTGACACAATGAAAGCCATGTTCTAAAATTGATTAATATATCCAAAGTATGGCCCAAATAATTTTGGGCTTAAAACAATCCCTGGAGGGCTGGCTTGTCCAAAAATCGAACTCAGCAAATGGTGGATCGTCTCCGCGAATTGCAGGCATCTTCGCCGGATATTGAAGCGTCAGCGGTCGTCAGTGTCGATGGTTTGAGCATTGCATCGGCATTACCGCAAGGCGTGGAAGAAGACCGTGTTTCAGCCATGTCGGCCGCCATGTTATCTTTGGGCGAACGCATTGCCAGTGAGTTGGGACGCGGCTCGCTCGAACAAGTCTATATCAAAGGCATTAAGGGATATGTGGTTTTGATATCGGTGGGCGAAGAGGCTGTTCTTACCGCCCTGGTCCGCGAACAGGCCAGACTTGGCCTGATCTTCCTTGATATGCGACGCGCCGCTGAAGATCTGGCGAAGTTAATCTAACGGAGTCATTATGAGCCCCATCCAAAAAGCTGGTCTGTACTACCCCAACAAGTTTGGCTTGATTACCATTAAATCCCTCGAAGAAGTGATGGGCAAGAACGGTTTGAACGCCATCCTTAATCTTGGCGGTTTAAGCCACTATATTGAAAACTACCCTCCAGATAACCTTGATAAGGGTTTTGACTTTGCCGAACTTTCTGCCATTGGCTCGGCGCTGGAGGAAATGTACGGCCCGCGCGGCGGTCGCGGTCTTGCGCTGCGAGCGGGACGCGCCACCTTTGCCGATGCGTTGAGGAATTTTGGGGCATTGGCGGGCGCTGCAGACCTTGCTTTTGTTGTTCTACCGCTTCAATCCAAACTCAGAATTGGTCTGCCCGCCTTTGCCAAGATCTTCACCCAGCTCAGCGATCAGCAAACTACCGTTGAAGAAAAAGATACCGAGTGGATATGGACCATCCATAAATGCCCCTGTTGTTGGGGACGAACAGGCATGGATAAACCCGTGTGTTTCATCGCTACAGGCTTGTTGCAAGAGAGTCTTAAGTGGGTTTCCGGCGGCAATGAATTCCGCGTGAACGAATCCAAATGTATTGCCATGGGCGACCCAGTCTGTGAATTCATTGTTCAAAAAGAGCCGATTTCCTAACCTTAAGGAATGAGCATGGCAGACCCAAAGCCGAAGATCCTCATCGTAGAAGACGACCCCGACGTTGCCGAAATGCTGACGGCATATTTTCGCTCGCAGCAATATGAAGTCTTTACTGTCAACTGGGGGGAAGATGGAGTTCGCTCCGCTCTTCAAGTAGACCCAAACATCGCCATTCTAGATATTCGCCTGCCAGATATTGATGGTTACGAAGTCGCCCGGCGTCTCCGCACAGACCGCCGGACTGCCAGCATGCCGATCATTTTTCTCACTGAAAAACGCGACCGTTCCGACAAGCTCCAGGGGCTTGAGATCGGCGCAGATGACTACATTACGAAGCCGTTTGACATTCAAGAGTTACGCCTGCGCGTGCGAAATGCGCTCAATCGTGTCAATCAAGGTTCTTTGACCAACCCCATCACCGGGCTGCCTGAAGGCGCGCTCGTGGATGAGAAATTATCTGAAGTCTTGGGCAGGGATGGCTTTGCCGTTCTATATGTTTCGATTGAAAATATGAGCGCCTTCCGCGAAGCCTATGGTTTTGTCGCATCCGATGACGTGCTGCGCGCTGTCAGTTTAATGATCGTAAATACCATGCGTGAAGTCAGCCGCCCTGAAGATTTCCTGGGACATTTGAGCGCGACCGAATTCATTCTGGTCGTGCCGCCTTCCAACCTTGCCGCATTGAGCGATAAGCTTAATTCCCGCCTCACTCAAGCCGTGGAATACTTCTATCCCATCAAGGATCGGGAGCAGGCTGCGAAACGATCAGACCGCCTCGGCGCAAAATTGGTGGAAGTTGCCTCCCTTAAGAATCGACTGGCAGATATGGCCAAATTCAAGGCAGAACTGGTTAGCTCAAAACACTAAGGATGCCCATTGCGCGTTACCATTGTCATTCCCACCTATAACGAAGCGGAGAACCTTCCCAAGTTGGTCTCCGCTTTATTTTCGCTTCCGCTCGATTTGAATATTCTAGTTGTAGACGATAACAGCCCCGATGGGACGGGTCAGATCGCCGAGCGATTGAGCGCAGAGTATGGCGGGCGTGTGGATGTGCTTCACCGCCCTGGCAAAATGGGGCTTCGGTCGGCGTATCTCAATGGGTTTCAGAAAATCTTCGCTGGGGAGTCTCAGGCTGTTGTCCAGATGGATGCGGATTTTTCCCATGACCCTGCCGTTTTACCAGAAATGGCAAGGTTGTTGGAGTCCAATGACGTTGTCTTGGGTTCGCGTTATGTATTCGGCGGTTCGGTGGATCAAAAATGGCCCGTCTGGCGTAAATGGCTCTCAGCGTTCGGTAATTTTTATGCGCGCTCCATTTTAAGGTTGCCTTTTCATGATGTAACAACCGGCTACCGGATGTGGCGGATAGAGACTCTGAAACAAATGCCTTTTGAGCATATTCAAGCCACTGGCTATATTTTTCTTGTGGAAATGATCTATTTGGCGCATTGCCTTGGATTCAAAATCGGTGAGGCGCCCATTTATTTTGCCGACCGCCGTTTTGGCAAATCGAAGATGTCATTCACGATCCAAATCGAAGCGGCCATCCGCATCTGGCAGGTATGGTGGAATTATCGAGAACTTCGCAAGGCGGGAAAAGCGGCGCGAATCTAAATCCCTTCCTCAAACTCCGCCTCTCTGATAGAATACTGCCCGCAAGCCGAAAGAAAACAAGCCCTCGGCGCCACCTTGTCGAGGGTTTTTTTATGTGTCTGTACATGAGATGAAAAGAGCTGACTCTATGATCGAAAGAAATGAACTTCGCAATATCGCCATTATCGCACACGTTGACCACGGAAAAACAACCCTGGTGGATGGACTTCTGCGCCAATCTCACACCTTTCGTGAGAACCAGCACGTTGAAGAACGCGTGATGGACTCGAACGATCTCGAACGCGAACGCGGGATTACCATCCTTGCCAAGAACACCGCCATCAGTTTGGTGGATCCTGTTACAAAACAGCCCATCAAGATTAACATTGTTGACACGCCCGGTCATGCCGACTTTGGCGGCGAAGTGGAGCGTGTTATGAATATGGTGGATGGCGTGCTGCTCCTTGTGGATGCGGCGGAAGGTCCCATGCCACAAACCCGCTTTGTCTTGAAGAAGGCGCTTCAAATGGGGCACAAAGCCATCGTCGTCATCAACAAGGTGGATCGTAAAGATGCCGAGCCGGATCTCGTGCTTAATGAAACTTTTGACCTCTTCATTGAACTTGGGGCAACAGAAGAACAGGCGGATTTTCCTGTCATCTACGCTGTTGGTATTCAGCAGCGCGCCGGGATCACCCCAGACCTCGGACCGGATCTTCAGCCCCTATTTGACGCCATTCTCAAACATATTCCCGCTCCCAAAGTGGAGTTGGATGCCCCGCTTCAAATGCTTATCACCACACTGGGATACGACGATTATCGCGGCGTAACAGCGGTGGGCCGTATCTTCGCCGGAAAAATCAAGGCTGGGCAAAAATTGGCACGTATTAAGTTGGATGGAAGCATCCTGCCAGAAACCGCCCGTTATCTATATACATTCAAGGGGCTGAGTAAAATGGAAATCGAGGAGGCGCAGGCGGGCGATATTATTTCACTGGCTGGTTTGGAGGATATTGCCATTGGAGAGACGCTTGCCGACCCCGTCAACCCAGTTGCTCTGCCTGCCATTAAAGTGGAGGAACCGACCGTCCGCATGACCTTTGGCGTGAATACTTCTCCTTTCACTGGCAAAGAAGGCAAATGGGGCACTTCACGCAAATTGCGCGAACGACTGTACGAGGAACTTCGTACGAACGTCTCATTGCGCGTGACAGACACAGATTCAGCCGAGAATTTTCTTGTCAGCGGGCGCGGCGAATTGCATCTTGGCATTCTCATTGAAACCATGCGTCGTGAAGGCTATGAATTTCAGGTCTCCCGTCCTGAAGTGATCTATCACAGGGCAGATGATGGGGTTTTGCTGGAGCCATATGAAGAAGTCCACATTGAAACTAGCAATGAAACCGTTGGCGCAGTGGTGGAAATGCTGGGCGCGCGGCGCGGCAAAATGATGGATATGCAGGATTCGGGTCAGGGAACGACGCGCATGGTTTACATCGTGCCGACGCGCGGTTTGCTCGGCTTCCGTTATCAGTTCCTCACGTCCACCCGCGGCGCTGGAGTCATGAACACCATCTTCCACGGATATGATGAATTGGCGGGCCCTATGAATACGCGTCAGAGCGGCTCTTTGGTGGCTTGGGAGGCGGGGACGACTACAGCCTATGCACTTAAGGCGGCGGAAGAACGCGGTGTGCTTTTCGTTGGGCCGGGTGTTGATGTTTACGAAGGCATGGTGGTTGGCGAAAATGCGCGCTCTGGCGATATTGCTGTAAACGTATGCAAAAAGAAGCACCTGACCAACATCCGCGCTTCTCGCGGCGACATGGAAATTCGCCTCACCCCACCCCGGCAGATGTCTTTGGATGAAGCAATTGAGTACCTCTCTGACGACGAACTGCTTGAGGTCACCCCGGCGGCATATCGTATTCGTAAACGCATTCTCAATACAGAAGAGCGCGGAAAACAGACCAAAAAGACGAAAGAACAGTTTGGAGAAGAATAAGGAAAAGGGGCTTGCAAACGCAAGCCCCTTTTTTAACATGAGAGTGAGATTGCCTTGCTTTGTACCTGACCAAGGGCGTTGTAAGCAATAATGAAATATCCAACACTCTGCCCTGAAGCCAGATTGATAATTTCTTTGAATTCGGTTGTGTCTGGTGGAAGTTCTGCAACGAGGATGTCATTGCGGATGACACGATAGCCGCTTTCGCCTTCCTTGTCTGCCCAGCGGATCGTGACTTCCGCTTCATTTGTAGCAAAGTTACAGAAGATATCCCATTTTTGCAGGCTGACATTTTGCAAAGGCTCGCCAGTGGCTGTTGGCGGCGCTGTCACCGTCGGCACTGCGGCGATGTTTCCAGAAGGCGTAACGAATTCACCCGCCACCCAGCATAAACCAGCGTTGGTTTCAACGATCCAATAGTTTGGCGGATACACCCCGACGATCTTAACCGCCAACCCCGGCTGAATTTGTGTGATGCGGTCATAGTTCACCCCTGGACCCGTCCGGCAATTTGTTACATCTTCGAAACTGGCCAGGGGGGTGGAGGCTGAATCCGGTGTGGATGTTTGAAGGGATGTGTCCTCATTCGAACCTGTACTGGCAATTGGGCTGGCAAGCGGGGTCTGGTTGCTGGGATTAATCGCAGCTTCTACTGTCAGCGCAGCGGCTGTAAAGACGGCTTCAGGGGTGTCCGTTTTGGCAGGCAGGTTGCAAGATGATACAAGCAGGCTTGTGGAAAGCAAGACATAGAGAAGTCGCTTCATTGAGATGTCTCCGGAATGTTATTTGGGGGTTACTCGCCGTCGCCTTCGAGCCAGGTTTCCATGTAGGGTTTTTCCATTTCGAGGGCTTGTTTGGTCAGGTGTAATGGATGAAAGGTATCCACCATGACGGCTAGTTCCTGCGTTTCAGTCTTGCCAATGCTGGCTTCAGTCATGCCGGGCTGTGGACCGTGCGGCAAGCCGAATGGATGCAGGCTGATATCCGAACGTTCGATTCCCTTGCGGCTCATGAAATTTCCTTCGGCATAGTAGATCACTTCGTCTGATTGGATGTTGGAGTGATTATATGGGGCGGGGATGCCTTCGGGGTGATAGTCGAACAGGCGCGGCACGAAGGAGCAGACGACGAAGTTGTGCGCGTCGAAGGTTTGGTGAACAGGCGGCGGTTGGTGAATGCGCCCGGTGATCGGTTCGAAATCTTCGATGTTCAGTATCCACGGGTAGAGGTAGCCATCCCAGCCGATGACATCGTGCGGGTGATAGTCGAGGATGTGTTGCGAGATACGATCGCGTACTTTTACGCGTACTTCGAACTCGCCGCGTTCGGTATGGGTTTCCAATTCTTCCGGCACGCGGATGTCGCGTTCACAGTATGGAGCATGTTCGAGCAATTGACCGTACGGATTGCGATAGCGTTTGGGCGGTTCGATCTGGCTGGGGTTTTCGATGGTGAAGAATTTGCTTTCTGCATCCAATTCCATCTGCCATGTGACGCCAAAGGGGATCACGATATAGTCGCCTTTGTGAAATTTCAGATTTCCAAACTGCGAATAAAGTGTGCCGCTGCCTTCGTGAACCCACCAGGTCTCGTAGGCTTGTGAGTTGCGATAGAAGTAGGTCATGCGTCCTTTGGGGGCGCGCGAAACGCCGAGGATGATGTCGTTGTTGCCGAGGAGTGGAATCCGCCCGGCGACAGGATCAGGCCCGAGCGGGGTTTGAGCCGTTTTTAGGGCGCGGTGACGGATGGGTCCGAAATCTACATATTCAGGTTTGGCGGGTCCGCAGTCTGCCGTCTGTTTGATGCGCGGAGGCAGGAAGTGATGATAGAGGATGGATTGCAGCGATGAAAAACCTTCCAGTCCCATTACTTCTTCGCGGTATAACTTGCCGTTGGGTTTCTTGAATTGGGTATGACGTTTGTGCGGGAAGGTTCCGAGTTTATGATAGAAAGGCATAAGAATCTCCTGTTCCTAAAGGACAACAACACTTTCCTGTTCATTGGGATCATTGCGCGCCACCACAGCAATAACCTGCTCCGTATCGCTCAAGTTGATGGGCTGATGCGGCAGATTGGGCGGGATGAAGAGAAAGTCTCCGGCTTCGTTGATGGTGGAGTGTTCGAGATTTTTTCCGTAGCGCGTTTCGGCTTTTCCTTCAATGATGTAGATGGCGGTCTCGTAGCCGTCGTGATAATGCGCTACGGCTCTTCCGCCCGGCGGGATGACAACAAGGTGCATGCATAGGCGCTTTGAGCCTGCTGTCTTTGCCGAAATCCCTTCAAAATTCGGAAGTTGCTGTTTGGTGAGGTGCGTCCCTTGCGGGCGGACTGTGATAATTTGGTCGCTCATTGTTATTTCACCTGAACGGATTGGATGAGTGCATCCAACACGGGAAGGGTGGGATTGAACACAGCGGGGTCGGCGGCGTTCAACTTTTCGGTGATGGCGTTGATATGAGCATCGTTGTTCATAAAATTATCCCAATCGAATGGAATACCATCAGGCGGAACTAGAGACTCAGGGTTACCGCGGTCAGTGAGGAATGGAACACTGATGGGAAGAACAGCCGCAATGTAGTAGGTTCCGTCGCTGGTCAGCCCTTGAAACGTGTAGAAGATTTCGTGGTTGTTGATGGGTGCTGGGGCTTGCCCATACTGGGTCAGGTAGCGAATGCCGGAACCGTTTTGAAATGTAACGACTTCCAAATTCGAGTGGAATGTCTCACCGGCATTCCATGTTGGCAGGAAAGGCAGTCGTTCGGGAAGCGGCTGGGAGGGATTGGCAAGAATACTTTTGAGAGATTCAATTTTTGCGGCAACCGACTCATTCATTGCTGCGTATTCATTCGCCGGGTAGATGAAGAACTCGGCTTCGTGAAAGGTTCCTGTCAACAGATATCCTTGCAATGGAAATTTCTTATGCTCGGGGTAGATGCCCCACCAAGGCATGTCATCGGCGGGCGGGGCGATGGGTTCGTTTACTACAGTCATTCCATTGGCAAGCCCATCAGGGATCGTGATGGAAAGCGTATCGACGGTTATGGAAAGTCCGCTTGGGGCGGCGGTAGCAGCAGGCGCCGATTGGGTGTAAGCCTGCAGAGTGATCGCCACCACAGTTTCAATATTGGCGGTATCCGGGTTGGAGGGAGCAGTCCCGCCGCAGGCTGTGATGAGCAGAAGGAGTCCAGCGAGAAATACTAAGGGAATTTTTTTCATTGAAGTGAGTGTCCATTTCCTAAGAGATAGTGTCTTTTCCCAGATGGTTTGGGTTGGGCGGTCTGAGTGTACTTGCGCTTGTGAAGTTTTTCCCATGACCTAAAGATACTATGGATAACGAACACCGCCTCTCGTTGACGTTGAGTTGTGGATTCAACCCAGGGTGGGCTGGCAGGTGACAGGTCAACGAGAGGCGGGGGTGATGTCTGGTTAGAGATTTCCACGGCGTTGTTGTTCCAGTTCCAGCGATTCGAACAAGGCTTTGAAGTTGCCTTTGCCAAAGCCCTGCGCGCCATGGCGTTGGATGACTTCAATGAACATGGTGGGGCGGTCTTGAATGGGGCGCGTGAAGATTTGGAGCAGGTAGCCTTCGTCGTCCTTGTCTACGAGGATGCCAAGTTCTTGAACGGTTTTGTAATCTTCCTTGATCGTGCCGATGCGGTTGGGGAGCATTTCGTAGTAGGTGTCGGGCACGCGCAGGAATTCGACGCCGTTCTTGCGGAGTTTATCCACCGTATCCAAAATGTCGCCAGTGATGATGGCGACATGCTGCGCGCCGGGCGACATATAGTAATCGAGATATTCTTCGATTTGGCTTTTGCGTTTGCCTTCGGCGGGCTCATTGATGGGGAACTTGACGCGTCCGTTGCCGTTTTGCATAACCTTGGACATGAGCGCGGAGTATTCGGTGGAAATGTCTTTATCGTCGAAGTGCATCAGTTGACGGAAGCCCATCACCTGATGATAGAAGTTAACCCAGTGATTCATCTTGCCAAGCTGCACATTGCCGACGATGTGGTCAATGGCGGCGAGACCTGTGGAATCGGCTTCGTAATTGATTGGCTTGTATGCGGGGGCAAAGACGCCTTTGTAATCGTCTCGATCTACGAAGACGTGCAGGGTTTCGCCGTAGGTATAAATGGCAGAAGTGCGGTAGATGCCAAAAGCATCTTTTTCTTCGCGCGGCGCCCAGCCAGATTTTGCGCCGCGAGCCGTGGTTTCCTTCCATGCTTTTTCCACGTCATCCACGCCGAGTGCAATGACCTTCACACCGTCGCCATGTACCATATGATGTGAAGCCAGCGGGCTGCTGGGTGAATAGGGCGCAGAAACAACAAACCGCGCCTGCCCCGATTCGAGTACATACGAGGCGAAGTCGCGGTTGCCGGTTTCGAGCCCTGAATAGGCGACAGGTTTGAAGCCAAACGCCTTCCACCAGTAATACATGGCGTGTTTGGCGTTGCCCACATAAAAGTGGACGTGGTCCACAGATTTGATCTGGAGGAAGTCGGCTTCCTCGGTCATGGGGCGCGAATCGGGCTTTTCTTTTGTAACCATTTTCTCTCCTTTGGGTGGGATGGGGTGATTCTACGACAAATGTACAAGTCATGCAATCAAATTAATCCGCCCAGCGCAGAGGCTGGGCGGAAGGTTTAAGCAGTTTTGACTGAGGCTGATTTTGCCAGTTGATCTTGCACCAAAAATGGAATGTAAAGGATAAAAAAGATTACGAACGCCACTAGTTCGAGCTGTGGGATGTACCACGGCCATGGCGATAGGATGTCCATGAGCGTGGGGGAGGGTGGCTTTTCAGCAACGAACAGGTAATTGCTGCCAATGACACGGTTAAAGAAAAAGATAGCCACCATGTAAATATTCGTCCAGATAAAGATGCGTTTGAACGATGCCAGCGTCGGACGACACCCTTCTGCTGCAGTCATAAAAATCGGGATGGTGATTAGCAAGCCGTGGGCGATCAATGTTTGCAGGATGCGATAATGCGGAATATCATACAGGGCGGCGTCTGCCGGGGTCAGGAAGGCTTGAGATGCTCCGCCGATTCCCAGAAAATACAGAAAGTCATATAACTTGCGGTTGTTTGTCAGGGCAGTATAGACAGTCACCCAAACCATCACACTGCACAAGTGCAGCGGCAGCATGGTCTGGATGTTCCAAACACCCCAATATGCCGACCAAATATGCAAACCAATCTCATTGACTGCCAGCGCAGCCGCCAGCGTAACCCGAATGACATTCTTCTGTTTCTCATTCCATTTATTTCGAAAGTAAAAAAAGGACAACCAACTCACCGCAAAAATGGCAATCACCGTCAGATGTTTTACGCCAAAGATCTGCAATGGGTTTTCTGTAGGCTCTACCGAGAAAAATTCCAACATAGCGTCCTCCATGGGTTATTTAATTAAAACAATCGCTCCGCCTGTCATCTTTTGTAAATCTTCCGTCTTCAATTCAAAGATGGCATTGGGAGCGCCTGCCGCCGCCCAAATGGTTTGATATTTCAAAAAATCTTCATCGAGATAGGTTTCCATCGGCTGGGCATGACCGATGGGCGGCACGCCTCCTATGGCGAAGCCGGTCACGGTGCGTACAAATTCGGCGTCTGCTTTCGCGATGTCTTCCCCGGCATATTCGCTGATTTTTTTCTCATTCACACGGTTCGATCCCGATGCTAGAATCAAGATTGGTTTGCCGGTTTCCCTGCCTTTGAAAATCAACGACTTGACGATCTGCCCAAGCTCGCAGCCCGCCCGGTCGGCGGCTTCCTGCGCGGTATGGGTCGATTTGGCATATTCGACAACAGTGTATTCGTAACCGAGTTCATTCAACAGATTCTGAATTTTTTGCGCAGAAGGGGATAAGGTGGACATTTGCCAATTATAATAAAAGAATGGCAACTCAAGAGGAAATTTACAAGACCGAAGGGGATAAATATGAAGCGTTAATCGCGCGTGAAGACTATCAAGAAAATATTCTCAAGACCCTGCGCGAGATCGCGTCCATCGAAAATCGCCTCGTGTTGGACCTTGGGGCTGGCACCGGACGATTTGCCTGTATGCTCGCTCCGCATGTGACCCGTGTCCACGCTTTCGATATTTCCGAAGAAATGCTGCGGGTTTGCCGGGATAAGTTTATTGCCAGCCGAAAAATCAACTGGCAGGTGGATATCGCCGACCATCGCAAACTCCCGGTTGCGGATCATTCCGCAGACTTGGTCGTCTCCGGCTGGAGCGTCAGTTATCTTGCCGTGTGGAATCCTGAAACGTGGCGCGCAGAGTTGGAGACATGGCTCGGCGAGATGAAACGTGTCTTAAGACCGGGCAGTTTCATCATCTTGTTTGAGTCGCTGGGAACGGGAAACGAATCGCCAATTTGGCTGGAACATCTGAAAGAATTTTACTCATGGCTTGATGAAATTGGCTTTCAAAATAAATGGATACGCACCGACTATCAGTTTGCCTCCCTTCAGGAGGCTGAAGAACTTTCCCGCTCCTTCTTTGGTGACGAATTGGGTAACAAAGTCCGCGATAATAAATGGGTGATTCTGCCAGAATGCACAGGGGTGTGGTGGTTGCAGATATAAAAGCGGTCAGTCACTGTAAGGGTGACTGACCGCTGATTATTGTGCCTGTTTCTTAAATCCGTTTTTAAGCGCCATTGCCAATCCAACCAGCATCAACGCAATACTGGCAAAAGCAAATATCCATTTGAGCGTGGTAAAGATGAACAATAACCAGCCAAGCGCAATAGGTTGGCTGGGGAAGATCGAGAGCAGGGTCACGATGGTCAGGTTTTCCAGCAGGTCAGAGACAAACGCGCCAACCGGCATGACATTCAACTTGCGCATCGGGCTGTTGGCAGAAAAGCCGCGCTCGAACAACCAGGAGATCGCCAACCCAAAAAAGAATAGATAAATGATGGGGTAGAGAATATCCGCGGTCCATTCCACATTGCGATAAAAGATGCGGGTGTATTCGCCATAACGTTCGATCATTGCGAAGAGCTTTTTTGGGGGTGGCAAATATCATCAAGTCCAGCGGTTGGACCAGACCCGTACCATCCTGCATCAACCCGCCGATCAAGGGCATGAGAAAGCCGGCAAAAAATCCATCCAATACCAGCAAGACCAAAACCAGCCAGCCTTTTGCCCATCCATAAAAACGATTTGAAATAGTTTTCAACATGACAACTCCAATAAAGTGGTTTCATCGCTCAAAGCGAGTATTCCCCCCCCCCAATACCTCTGCTTCAAAGTTCAGTACTACAAAGAATGCTTATGTATTTCTCCAACTCAAAAAATGGGCGGATTGACCCGCCCATTGAGCGTATGTTACGGTACTGTGCTTAAGGAGTGATAATGGGAATGGGAAGCGGGAAGATGATAAAGAACGTCGGCGTAGGTGATGGTATGATTTGAAAGCCGCCGGGCGGGACAAAGATACTAAATGTTGTTGGTGTCGCGGAAGCATTCGGAGCAGGGTTATTGACCACCTCGGTAGGTTCTGGGGTGGAAGTTGCTGGTGCGGGTGGGGGGACGATGATAGCAAGTGTGGCGGGAATACACGCCGATGTGGTGACTGTGGTAGAAATCCACGCATAGCCATTTTCTCCACCGGCAAACTCAATGTACCACCAGGTGTTTTCTGCATTTCGGCCTGCAACCTTCGCACTGCCGCCTTGCGGGAGATTACCAAGTACCGCATACTCCTGCCCTGGTCCCAAACGAACGTTTGCAAGCGTGGTTGCAGTTACCGTTGGTGTACAAGCCTCGCCAGCGCCTGTTGCTGTCGGTGTGGATGTTGTCTCGGCGATTAAAGTCGGAGATGGGGTGTCGGTTGCGGTGTTGGTGCCTGCCGGGGGAGCGACGCCCGGCAAATTACACGCCAGAGCCGTCAGGGCAATCATCATCATTGCTATGAGCCAGTTTTTTTGCTTGATTTTCATGATATTCTCTTCTCCAAAAATGTTATGACAAGATTTTACAGAATCTCGTAGAAAAATCACATCCGTCTTTTCTCCCATTTTGCAATGTGCATCTTCACCCGCGCCCGTGCGCCTCCGCTTCTCTCATGGCTTGATTCGCCGCCGCATCATCGGCAACACCCTGTGGCAGATCGCTCAACCTGCCCGAAACCTGCCAGCCCGCCCAAGACACACTCTCCACCGACCACGAATCTTCCAAAGGACGCAGGTCGAGCACAGTCTCATTTGGCTTGCGCGTTCTATGAATTTCACTCAGAGCATGAACCATGCTCGCACGAACCATTCATCAGAGTGACCAGGACAGGACGGCAATATCAAATGTTTCTTTCGAAAAGGGGATATGGCCGGTGCTTGCTTCAGTAAATTGCGCCTGTCGAATTCCACTTATTAACTGCGCATCGGCTTTGGCAACCCGCAGGGCATCGTGGTCTGGGTTAAAAGCAATCACTTGTCTTGCGGAACCAGCGTATTTGAGGGTTAATCGCCCCTCACCACAGCCGACTTCCACAACCATTGCATTTGAAACGTCCAACAGGCGCTGAAGAGTCTTGCGTTCGATGGCTTCTGGATCTTTTTGTAAAGGCATGATGAATAAATCAGGGGTTAGTTAGGAAGGGATGTTTTTAACTCGTTCAGCCGGGCTTCGATGGTTTTGCGCGTATGTATTCCAGACCAGCCAATGAAGACGCCGCTGTTCACTCGTACTGCGCGAACCGGCAAATGTTCTGGCGCACCCATCACGCCCCAATTCTTTTCAGCGGCAGTCACACCGGAGTATTGCGCCCACTGATCGCTGCGTTCCGCCACTTTTTGCTGCCACGCGCTCAGCCATTCGTCGTTGACCTGCGCTTGCGGCGGCAGATACACCCCAATATAGCGATACGACGATGTCCCCTGCCCATCTGTCACAAGGCGTGTGCCGAGGATCAACGTATAAGGGATATTGGGTCTTAGCATACCGGCGCTGCAGACGAGTTTTACGTCTGGGTACATGAATGGATGTTCCACCGGGCTGGCGGGTTGAAAAATGAGATTGTTCTCTTTGTAGAAATTCCCCAATTCATTGAAGATTCTGTTCTGCCGCCAAAACAGAAAAATGATCGCGCCTAAAATAACAGCCAGCATGAGGATTGCAATGAAAGACGACATACGATTTCCTTTACGAGTGTTGTCAGGACTTACGCAAAGCTTCCGACATTTGACCGCCAGACACTGACGGCGGCTACTGGCTGAAACGGCAAATGATTCTGTGTAAATCCAATTATGTTATTTTTATCAGATGAAGCGCGAACCGCCGTTTAACCTGTTCCAAACTGTCGATCGCCCGCATCGCCCAAGCCGGGTACGATGTACGCGCGTTCGTTCAGATGGTCGTCGATTGCTGCGACGTAAATATCAATATCGGGGTGAGCCGTTTGCATGGCTTGAATACCTTCCGGCGCGGCGATCAGCCCAACGAATTTTATCTTGGTCACTCCCCAGCGTTTGAGCACATCGGCTGTCGCCGTGGCAGAGCCGCCCGTGGCAAGCATCGGGTCAAGAATCAGGCAGACGGCGACCCGCGGTTCAATGGGTAATTTGTTGTAGTATTCCACGGGTTTCAGAGTCTTTTCATCGCGATATAAACCGATATGCCAGACTTCGGCTGAGGGCATCAACCCCCAAATCCCTTCCACCATGCCCAGCCCTGCGCGCAAAATGGGAACCAGACCAATCTTTTCTTTAAGCTCCTGTGCCTGCATTTTGGCGAGCGGGGTCTCAATCTCAACCGGGGTGGTGGCCAGATCTGCGGTGGCCTCATACGCCAGCAGTCCTGCAATTTCCTGTACCAGTTCGCGAAATTTTTTTGGCTCTGTTTTTTTATCTCTTAAGCGGGATAGTTTATGGGCAACCAGTGGGTGCTTAGACTCGTATACGGTGGACATGGGAACTCCGGTTTAGGTTTTTTGGCAATTATAGCCGGATTGAGTCGGGATAATTGTCATGGGAAAGTGGTGATAAAAAATACACCACAAATGTTATATATAGTTTACACTGTAAACAGTGTAAACTACTTAAGGCAACCACCATGACCATGGCCCGTCGGGAACGTTTGAGACTTGAAACCATTGAAGAGATCAAAGACACTGCCTGGAAGCAGATCGGCGAGCAGGGAGCGGCTTCCTTGTCTCTGCGTGCGATTGCCCGCCAAATGGGCATGACCGCGCCGGGGTTGTACCGCTACTACAAAGATCGCGATGCATTGGTGACTGCGCTTTTGATGGATGCGTTTTCATCCTTTACCACGAGTCTGGAGGCTGGGCGTGATTCATGCGCGCTAGATGACCATGCTGGACGCTTTCGCGGGATGTGCCGGGCATATTTCCAGTGGGCAATGGAGAATCCTCAACGGTATGTGCTTTTATTTGGAACGCCAGTCCAAGGATATTTGTTTGCCGAGGAGGTAGGCCCGGTGGCGCAGCGGAGTTTCCTTGTTTTGCAGGGGGTCATTGGCGAAGCATTTGTAGCAGGAAAAATCAAAGGCGAAGCAGCGGCTTTGAAATTGCCGACCAGTCTCAAGGTCCAGTATGAGGCGCTGAGAAAAATGGGGATGCCGTATACGCCGCTGGTCACACATTTGGCGCTTTCCACCTGGAATGCCATTCACGGATTGACTTCCTTGTTCTTGTATGGATATTCGCAGAGTTTTCTTGGCAGCCAGGTGGATCGGTTTGTTGAGAGCGAGATCGAACGATTGACAATGTTTCTTGGATTAAAGGAGTAATGCAATGAAACCTTCAGTGTCACATGAAAATTCGCAAAGTTTGAACGTAGTACACAAAAAAGAAAATATCACTGTTCGGCAGATTCCTGCCCGCCAGCGGATTCGCAAAGCGCTTGTTCTGCTGGTATTTCTATCCTTCCCAGTGACCATGAATTATCTTTCGCCCTATGTCATTATTGATGGAGCAATGAATGGTATTGTGAATGGCAGCCTAGTGATGTTTGTTTTGATGTTTATCTCATCGTTGGCGCTCGGACGGGCTTGGTGTGGTTGGGTATGCCCGGGAGCGGCGATGGCAGATATGGCCGAACCAATCAATAATCGGCTTGTGAATGGCCGCAAAATGGATTGGATCAAGTGGTTGATTTGGCTTCCGTGGATTTCTCTGATTGTATGGCTGGCAATCCGCTCTGGGGGATATCAACGGGTGGATTTCTTTCATCTGACCAATTCGGGGGTTTCAATGGACAGCCCGGAGAAATTTTTGATTTATTATATTGTGATTGCGTTGTTTGTGGGGCTGGCCATGATCTTTGGGCGGCGGGCGGGTTGTCACACCATTTGCTGGATGGCGCCTTTCATGATCCTTGGACGCTGGGTTCGTAACCGCTTTGGATGGCCTTCCTTGCGACTGGTGGCAGATGCTTCGGCTTGTACGGATTGCAATTTGTGCAATAAGAACTGCCCGATGAGTTTAGATGTAAGCACGATGGTGCAGACCGAAAAAATGGAAGATGCGGAATGCATTCTGTGCGGAAATTGTGTGGACGGCTGCGCGAAGAAGGCCATCCGCTATTCGTTTTCGGCTGGGAAATAGCGGGCGCGCAACAAATGAATGGCAATGACTTTATCGCTCGGGCGTCGCACTCACTGCTGCATGGCATGTTGAGCAATGGCATGCTGCTCATCAGCGTGATTTGAGATGACTTCTAATTATGCAGCGCAACCACATCGTCGTTGCGCCCTTTGGCAGGGTGGTTCGATTTATATTCTCCCTTTTTGTTACGAAGGAGCAGTGTTATAATCGCGCTAATATGAAAACCATCTTTAACCCGTCTGCAACTGCTCAAGCTACCGCCGCCGCTACCTGCGCGACCTGTGAACCTGCCACGGCTTGAGACGGACCGAGAGGAAACCCAGTCCCGAAACCAACAGGTTCTCGGGACTTTTTATTCCCCACCTTCACACCACTCACCACGTTCTACTTTCCGCTCTATCACTAACCTTCAACCTTCAGCCTTCAGCCTGAACCCTTCAACCCACTTGGTATAATTCGCACGCTATTCTATAAATTTTCGGAGAAAGCATGAGCAAAAAACTAACAGGTAACCAGATCCGCCAAGACTTTATTGACTTCTTTGTCGAACATGGACATACTGCCGTGCCTTCGATGTCCCTCGTCCCCGGCGGAGATTCCACGCTTCTCTTCACCAACTCAGGCATGGTGCAATTCAAAGATGTTTTCATCGGCACCGACAAAAAGCCCTACACCCGCGCCGTCGACTCGCAGAAGTGTATGCGCGTGGCAGGCAAACACAACGACCTCGAAGATGTGGGTCGTGACGATACGCATCACACCTTCTTTGAGATGCTCGGCAACTGGTCCTTTGGCGACTACTATAAGAAGGAAGCCATCGCTTGGTCGTGGCAACTTCTCACTGAAGTGTGGGGTCTGCCTAAAGACAAACTGTATGCTACTTGTTTCGAGGACGATAAAGGCAATGTTCCGCGCGACGACGAAGCCGCCGATGCATGGCGCGAACAGCCCGGCATGCATCCCGATCATGTCCTCTTCTTTGGGCGCAAGGAAAACTTTTGGCAGATGGCGGAGACGGGTCCCTGTGGTCCGTGCTCCGAGATTCACATTGACCTCGGCGAAGAACGCGACAACCTGCGCGGACAACCGCATCAATGCGGCGTGAACGGCGAATGCACGCGCTACCTCGAACTGTGGAACAACGTCTTCATTCAGTACAATCTTTTTGATGACGGCAGACTTGAACCCTTGCCCGCCAAGCATGTGGATACTGGCATGGGCTTCGAGCGCATCGTTTCCGTTCTACAAGGCGTGGACTCAAACTACAAGACCGATCTCTTCGCGGGCTCGCTCAAAGCGCTGCGCTCACTCACCGGTCACAGCGAAAAAGAAATGCTCGCGGATTTCACGCCCTATCGCGTCATCTGCGATCACGTCCGCTCGGCGGCATTTCTCATCGCAGATGGTGTCGTGCCGGGCAATGCCGGTCGCAATTACGTGGCGCGCATGATCGTCCGCCGCGCCGCGCGTTTCGGCTCGAAGATCGGACTCAATCAGCCATTCCTCGCCAAAGTTGCCGAAGCGGTCATCGAGCAATACGGAGATTTTTACCCGGAGTTGAAGAAAGCCCAGCCTGCCATTTTAGATAACCTGACGAGGGAAGAGA
>JACAEP010000139.1 GCA_013388795.1 Chloroflexota bacterium
TCGCCCTGGGTGGTGACGATGGATGCGCTGGAGCCGTTTCGCGCGCAGGGACCGCAGCAAGACCCAGCGCCGTTGCCGTATCTTGGCGCGAATGCGAATGGATTTGATATTCAGTTAGAAGTGTCGCTGCAATCTGCCCGCATGGATAAGCCGCAAGTCATAAGCCGTTCAAACATGAAGCATTTATATTGGAGCATTGACCAGATGCTGGCGCACCATACCATTACAGGCTGTAACATGCGTGTGGGCGACTTGTGTGGAACCGGCACCATCAGCGGACCGACGGAAGATAGTTGCGGCTCTTTGCTGGAGTTGACCTGGCGCGGTGAAAAGCCGATTCAGTTGTCTAGTGGTGAAGAACGCAAATTTTTACAAGATGGGGATACGTTGACGATGCGTGGATACTGTCAGGGCGATGGGTATCGCATTGGTTTTGGCGAAGTAACGGGGAAGATTCTTCCGGCAAAGTAAACCTTTTTACCGCGAAGCTCGCGAAGGACGCAAAAAACTTAGCGCTCTTTGCAGGTTTTGTAGTTAATACTCTTATTTGTTCTTCGTCGCAATTGCGACAGCCGCCGCTCGGGTGTGGACATTCAGCTTTTCAAAGATGGCTTTCAAATGCCGTTTGACCGTGTTGGTGGTGATGACCAGTTTTTCGGCTATCTCTTTATTGGTCATTCCCTGCGCCAATAAAGTCAGCACTTCGCGTTCGCGGTCGGTCAGGATGCTTAGTTCATTGGATGTTTCGCTGGCTTGTTTGGTTTTGGCGAGGATGCGCTTGAAAGCGGCGCGGTCGAAGGCTTGTTTTTCGATGTAAGTCGAAATGGCGT
Organism: Chloroflexota bacterium; assembly: GCA_013388795.1. Lineage (GTDB taxonomy): Bacteria > Chloroflexota > Anaerolineae > Anaerolineales > Villigracilaceae > Villigracilis. Next base: position 831 of record JACAEP010000139.1, read on the forward strand.
GCTCGGCATAAATGCGTTGAATTTCTTCCGGCTCGGCAAGTCCGCTGACGACGATGGTGGGGATGTGATGTCCCTGGGCGATCTTTAGCAGTTGCAAACCATCGAGGTTTTGTGTGCTGCGCAGAGAAAGATCCACCACGGCAAGGGAGAATTTATCGTTACGAATCAACCCCAATGCTTCGCCAAAGCTGGCGCAGGCTACAGGTTGAAACTCAGATTCGTGGATCAGGTCTTCGAGAATGCTGCGCCAACCGGCGTCATCGTCCACGATGAGGACCTTGGGTGCAAGGGCAGTTTGAGAAACAGAATCAGGTTTCAAGGTCAGAACAGAGGCGTTACCTTCATCCGTTGCGGGGGCGCTGACTAAAATCCGCTGAATCACATCTTTGAATTCAAGCCGTTTGAAACTTTCTTTACGAAGAAAAGTGAAGGCGTTGTGTTCGGTGAGGGCTTTGACGGCGACTTCAACGGTGGCAAAGCCGGTCAGCAAAATGGCGCGGCAGGTTGGGTCCAGCAGACGAATGGTATCGAGCACGCGCAGTCCGTCTTGGTTATGATGGTCGCTGACAGAGAGCGAAAGATCTACCACGGCGAGGCGATGCGAATTGGCTTTGAGCGCCGCGGCGGCTTCTTCCACGGTTCCGGCTGTATCCACTTCAAAACCGTTTTCGTTGAGCATCTCACTCAGAAGTCCCTGCCAGGAAGTATCGTCGTCGACGATCAGTGCGCGCATGTTCATGCGTCTTGCTCCGCGATGGGCAGGCGTAAATGGAAGGTCGTGCCGCTCACGCCGTCACTTTCAACAGTCACGATTCCGCCGAGGCGTGTCATCAGGGTTTTTACCCACCACAACCCGAAGCCCATCTTGCCGGGATGCGTGCGGCTGGAATATTCCAGCTCAAAAATTTTCTCATGCAGTTCAGGCGGAATGCCGCGCCCTGTGTCGCTGACCGAGATTTCGACCCAGTTTGCAGTTTGTTTGCCGAAAATTTTTATTTCGCCTTTGCCGCCCATCGCGTCAATGGCATTTTCGATCAGGTTGCGAAAGACGAACACCAGGCTTTGTCCGCTGGCGTGGACGGTGGGCAGGTTCTCCAGTCCACCCACTTCAACGTGAATATCGGCTGGCGCAGATACTGTGCGAAGCGCTTCTGTCACTCGCGGCGCAACCTGAATTCGCTCCAATCGAATCGGACGCAGGTGCGAAAGATTTTCCTGCACGATTTGCATGGCAGCCGTGGCGCTGCGTTCGATCTCGCTCAGGCTTTTGGCAAGATAGGCTTCTTGCTGCAAAAGTTTTTGGTATTTATCTTGGATGCCCTGCACGCGCACGGGGATGACGCCCACTTTGATGTTCATGTTGTGAAGCAAGTTTGCAGAAATATCACCCACGGCGGCAAACGTCTCAGCAATGAGATGTTGTTCCTGTGAAGCGCGTAAGGCTTGTTGTCTGGATTCATTTTGGACAGCCAGCGCGGCATAGTTGGCAAGACATGCCAGCACTTTCTTGTCCCATTCGGATGTATCGCCTCTTGTCCCGCCCGCGCCTGTGTGGAACACCCCAAACATTCCCAACGCCGAGGGTTTGTCCGCGCTGATGAGCGGCATGACCAGGCTGTTGTTTCCCTGCGCTGTTGGAATGTGTTCTGGAATGGTTTCGCCGCAGAACGTTTCTAACTTTATTTCGCCAATTTCATTTGTCAGCCAAATGGCGCTGGACGATGTATTGAGCAAGTCGTTTGCCATTTCGCACAAATGACTCAATACGGTCTGGCTTGACTCGCTGATGAGCAGCTGCGCGGCTTCCTGCAATGCGTCTAACAAGCGCGCTTCTTGAATGGCAGTGACGGCGTGCGTCGCAAGCGATTGCAGCATGTGGTTGTCGTCTTCGCTGAAGCCGTTTATCTGCGGGCTTTCCAGATTGAGCACGCCCTCAAGCCGCCCGCTGGCGTTGATGAGCGGAACACACAATTCAGAGCGCATTTCCAAAACCGAGTCGAGCGGGTAGTACATCTCTGCCCATTGTTTTTCGCGCAGATCGCGAATGAGCAAAGGTTGGCGCGTTCGCGCTACATACGCCATGATGCTTTTGCCATTGGTGGGGAGCTTCTCTACCAATGGACGTTCAAGCTGTAATGAACTGACCGCGCGCGTGACCAAATACTCGCCAGATTTATCGAGCAGGCGGAAAATGCCATACTGGGCATGGGTCAATTCAAGAGCAAGGTTGAGGATGGCTTCGAGAGTCTCTTCAAGTTTCTGGCGCGAGGAAATCAGCAACCCGGCACGGCGCAGGCGGCTGAGTTCATTTTCTTTTTGAGCTAGATTTTGTCGAATGCCTGCCATGTTGCGGGCATGGTGGATCGCCATTGCCGCCTGATTGACAAAATTGTGCAGCATCAATTCTTCGAACCGCGAAAGCCGGCGGTCTTCATATAGATAGATGTACAACACGCCCAGCACGTCATCCGCGACGGTGAGTGGGAAGGCAGCCACGGCTTTGACCCCCAGCGCTTGTTGATAGGGGTGAATTTGCAAATCCGGCTCTTCGTACGAGAGGGTGCGGCGTTTGCGTTGAATGGCACGCATACCGAATCCATTCGAGCGTGGAACATCCTGCCTGGGATTGATGGGATTGGAAGATTTGTACCCCTCTGCGTAGGCGACAACGCGCATTTCAGCGTTGAGTGTTTCAGTAGCCGGGTTGTAAATGTAAATGGAGGCAGAGAAGCCTGGCGCCACGTGGATGGCGCTTTCCACGATCAGTTGCAGGCTGGAGGATTGATCTTCGCTGATACCGATCTGCTTAATCGCTGTGCTGATCTGGTTCAAGCTTTCAAGCGCCTCCAGCAGGCGCGGGTTCATATCCTCAGAAGAAGGGAGGGCGGGATTTGCCATGAGCAGATTTTATACGTTAAACTGATTGTACTTCATGGCGAAAGGCTTTGATGGGGCCGGCCCCCTCATTCGCGCAGCAATTAGATGAACCCTTGGAAAGTCTGCATACCAAGTTGAAAAGCGAAGTAGATTAAGATCAACCCGCAGGCGGCATTGAGAAAACGGAAGAACATGCCAGTCATCCACTGTCTGCCCCAGGCGACCAAGCCCGCCATCACAAAGCACCAAAAAATAGCGCCGCTGAGAAAACCGGTAAAGAAGGCCGCGAAATGAATCGGTTGAGGTGAGCCGGAAATGGAAGCGAAGACTGTCGTGCCAAGACCGGTCCAAAAGACGATGTTCATGGGGTTGCCCAGTGAGAGGAAGGCGCCGCTGGCGAAGTCGCCGCGAGCTGCTGCAGTCTCTGAGCCAGATGCGGGTTCTTTGCCTTCATGCGCATCTTTGATGGCATCCCATGCCAGTTTGGCCATGAGCGTGATGCCGATCAGGCTGAGAATGATTCGGGCAACATTGTTTTGGATTAAGAAAGCCAAGCCAGTGAACGCGATGATTGCCCAGGTGGTATCGCCGACTAATGAGCCAAACTGCACCGAAAGCGCGGGGAAGAATCCGCGCGCGGCGCCGCGGCGAATGGTCTCGGCGGTGATGATTCCGGGCGGGGCGCAAAAGGCGATGGCGAGTATAAAGGAGGAGATCAAGAGGGAGGACATGGTTGTAAAAATTTCGCAGGGGCGGGCGCTGTGAATCCCGCCCCTGCTGGAGAGAGCAACGACCAACAGCCAGCTGCATGCTCAGGGTTGGCAGCCAGCGGTCGGCGGAGAGTGAAGCGAGGTTAGGCGTCGAAGTAAAGGACGTATTCGTGCGGGGTTGGGCGCAGGCGCACAGCATCCACTTCGTGAACGCGCTTATATTTGATGTACTCTTCAAGCAAATCCGGCGTGAACACGCCGCCCTGAAGCAGGAAGTCGTGGTCGGCTTCGAGCGCGTTGAGCACGGCATCGAGGCTGGAAGGCACCTGCTTGATGAGCGCCTTCTCTGCGGCGGGCAGTTCGTAGAGGTCCACATCCTTGGGTTCGCCGGGGTCGATCTTATTCAAGATACCGTCTATGCCCGCCATGAGGATGGCTGAGAACGCGAGGTAGTGGTTGGCGGTGGCATCGGGCGCGCGGAATTCCACACGTTTTGCCTTGGAAGATTTGTTTGCCGGAATGCGGCAGATGGCGGAGCGGTTGCGCTGTGAGTAGGCGATGTTTACAGGCGCTTCATAACCGGGCACGAGGCGGCGGTAGGAGTTGGTGGTGGGAGAGGTGAGCGCGAGCAACGCGGGCGCGTGTTTGAGCAAACCGCCGATGTAATACTTGGCGGTTTGGGAGAGACCGGCATAGCCCTTCTCATCGTAGAAGACGTTCTTGCCGTCCTTCCACATGGAGGAGTGTACATGCATGCCCGAGCCGTTGTCGCCGAAGATGGGCTTGGGCATGAAGGTCACGGTCTTGCCGTGCTTGCGCGCCACGTTTTTGATGATGTACTTGTAAAGCAGGAGATCATCTGCCATGCGGGTAAGCGTGGTGAAGTGCATCGACATTTCGCTCTGACCAGCGGTAGCCACTTCGTGGTGGTGCAAATCCATCGAGACCCCTGCGGCTTGCATGGCGAGCATGAACTTGTTGCGCAGTTCCTGAAGGGTATCGGTCGGGGAGGTCGGGAAGTAGCCGCGCTTGGGCTGGATCGAGCCGCCCTTGCTGCCTTCACGGTTACTGCTCCACCAGCCTTCTTCAGATTCGATGGAGAATGCCGCTTCGTTCGGAGTGGATGTGTAGCGTACGCCATCGAAGACGAAGAACTCCGCCTCAGGCGCGAAGTAGACGGTGTCGGCGAGACCCGTGCTTTTGGCGTACGCCTCAGCCTTTTGCGCCACATAGCGCGGATCGCGCGAATAGGCTTCTTCGGTGATCGGGTCAAAGACGTTGCAAGAAATGACCAGTGTGGGAGTTTCAGCAGTGGGGTCTATAAAGGCTGTTTCGGCATCGGGCTTCAAAAGCATGTCCGATTCATGAATTTCCTGAAAGCCGCGAATGGACGAACCATCGAAAGGAATGCTTTCCTTGAAAAAATCCTCGCTCAGGCGCTGGACGGGCATGGTAAAGTGCTGCCACGTGCCGGGCAGGTCGGTGAAGCGCAGGTCTACCACCTGAACGCCTTTTGCCATTTCCAAAACTTCTTTGACTGATTTAGCCATTCTTTTTTCTCCTACAAATGATTTATGAACGGCGAAATTATAGGAGGGTGGGGCGGGGCGGGTCTATTACCCAAATGGGTACACTTAAATGGAAAGAGGACCGGTTGATGGCAAACCCGTCCTCTTTCTTTGCCCATTATGGGCAAAGAAAGAGGAGATGAAAGATAGTCGGATTATAGCGACGATAATTAAGTAACTCAAGTTGAGACCTAGCGCCCAAACAACATGAAGACGAAAAGAGCAATTTTCAATTCAAAACCGCGAGCGGTCGCGGCGTGGATGTGTTTTGGCAACAAGCGTTCGATCAATCTGCCGGTCGTTTCAATCATCTTGCGACTCCACATCTGCCATGAGCGAAAGGAGTTGAATTTCGTGCGTCTTGTCTGCGGGCGGCTTCACCCGCAAAAGCAGGGTGTTGATTCTTGCCGTCAGTTGCAGCGCTTCTTCGGCGGCTTGCGCTGCTTGTTTCTGCGCGCCGGACTCAGCGATGTATAAATATATTCGCGCAGTTTATCGTGGCTGAAGTCGTAGCGTTCGCGCTCGCCTTCGCGCAGAATGTGTCTTTGCCAGAGTTCATCCAAAGACGCGAGTAAATCCGTTTCGTCAAATTCGGCAACATGCGCCAATAGATTGGCGGAGAAATCGCGCCCGATCACGGCGGCGGCTGGCAGGGGGGCGCGAGAGCCGTCAGCGAGTGTAAATGCTCCTTGAGGGCGGCCAGCAGCCGGTCGGGCAAAGAGGCGGACGGAGCCTCGTCCCAGCTCAAACCGGAACGAGTCAACTCCACGATGAAGAGCGGCAATCCCTCGGTTTGTTTTTGAATCGTCGCGGCCGTTTGCGGTCAAACCGCAAGGAAAACGCAGAGGCGCGTAAGATGAGTTAATTAAAATCAACCCGAATGGTTGTGTATGCGATCCTCCGAATTTTACCAATCAATCTAAATGCGTTGAACATCAAGCCGTATTTTTTCTTAAACAGAGTTATCGTTCGCTTGATTTCTTGAGCGTCTTCCAGCGCCGTGGCGTTGGCATCAACCCATTCGCCCAGGGTTTCGCCGGAAACAGAACTAGGGGTGACGCGCACGTTCGCGTTGCGGCGGATGCGCTTCACTTTGCCAGAGTCGGATTGCGTCCAGATTCTCAGCGTTTCTCCATCCTGGGCAAACCAGACTGGGGTTTTGACGCCCTGTCCGCTCTTGCGGAAGGTTTCGATGTTCAAATATTGTTGGTTTTCAAATTGTTTGAGCGCGTTTTTCATGGGAGACCTCTGAATTTGTTGGATTTCCATTCTTCAAATCTGCTTGTGCCAAGTTTCGAGAGCATGAGCGTCATGCCGAATCCGATCAGGACATTGGTGATGAAGAAAAAGAGAATTTCCTCGATGGGCAAAATGCCGAAGAATAGGACGTTGAGCGTCTGTTCTTCGGAAATGGACCAGGTTGTATCTGTCAGGGCAACGATATCTGCCAGCGAAAGATACAGGCCGGGAATGAAGATGGCCGTGAAGACCAGTTTGCGATAATGCCAGAGGATATCTGCGCCGAAGATGAACTGCGGGAAAATGGCGGGCAATGCCCAAAAGAGGATGATGGAGAGATAGGTCAACTCGACACCGCCGAAGAAGAATAACCAGGTGAAGATGAGCCAAAGAATAACAAGTATACAAGTAGACAAGTAGACAAGGGTGCGGTTACGTTTAAATTCCTGTTTTGGTTCAGGGATGCGCCGCGCGAGAAACCACCACCACAAACCGGCAAGAATGGTCTCAACGACAAAAAAGGTATATTCTTCAATGGGCACGTAACCGATCACGATGCCAGTGACGAGATCTGGGTTGTAGTGCCACACGCCGGTTGCGACGAGATAGTTATCCCAGGGCGTGGTATAGATGAGCGCCAGTAATACATGGACGAAGATGATCTTCCATATATCCCTGCCATTTTTGAAGCCATTGGTTTGTCGATTATTTTTGTTATCCCACCAGGTAATGCCAAGGAAGATTACGATAGGAATAAAAAGGAACCGCAATAGAAAGCCGAAGTACGTCATGCCTTATTCTCTATTCTCTATTCTCTTTGTCACTTTCATGTTCACCCCCGGTCTTGGTTCGAGGGTCGCGCCCATGTGCGCATGGATTTTGTGACAAGTGAATTCAAATGTATGGCTCTTGAGCAGATGTGACAGCACAATCCGCGCCTCTGCCTGACCGAAGGCCGCGCCAATGCACGCCCGTGGCCCGCCTCCAAAGGGGACGTAGGAAAATGGCGGAGTCTTACGCCCGTGGGCGAAGCGCGCGGGGCAGAAAGACTCGGCGTTCTCCCATATCTTTTCGTCGTGGTGGGTGAGGTAAATCGAGTAGAACAGTCGCTCTCCAGCGGGGACGGTTCCCTCGGCAAACGTCAAGTTTTCGGCGACGCGGCGGTTGCCAATATGAATGGGCGGATACAAACGCAACGCTTCTTTGATGACCTGATCGAGCAGGGGCGATTTGTCGAGCGTGTCTACTTCGTCCACCAGTTTTTTGTGGATATCTGGATGCTGACCAAGCAGGGCAAAGACCCATGCCAGCAATGCTGTTGACGTGTCGTGTCCGGCAATCATCATCGTCAGCATTTGGTCGCGGATGATCTGATCAGAGAGGCCGGCATCGATCAGGTGTTGTAAAAGGTCGCGCTTTCCTTCTTTCTTCTTTCTTCTTTCTTCAATGATCCCGAACAAATATTCATCCAACTCTTGCAGCGGTTTGCGGAAGCCGGGTCTTGGAATTTTGCGCCATAGGATCCACGCGCCAGGGGAGATGTATTCGATGGCTTTGAGGATTGGATGCCAGATGCGTGGAATATCGGCAGTCACATCTTTGCTGAAGAGCGCATCCATGATGATGAGCAGGGCGATTTTGCGGCTTTCCACCAGCATATCCATGATAGAGCCGTCCTGCCATTGGGCAGATACGTTTTCGGTGTGGCGAAGGATCAATGGAGTGTACCCGCTTAACGCGGAGGGGTGAAGCGCGGGTTCCATCAGTTCGCGGTAACGGTCATGTTCATCCCCGTCCACGATCAAGACTCCATGCTTTAGAAGGTCGGTGACGGGGTCTGTGTTGCGCCAGAGGACTTTGTCTCGCTCGGTGACAAGCGCTTTGCGGTTGGCTTCAGCGCCGTAAACAACGTAGGGTTGAAAGCCTTTCATGGGAATCTGAAAAAGGTAACCTGTGTATTTGGTCATCGCTTTGAGCGGACCAAGCGGCGAGCGTTCTCTGAGCAATGCGCGCAGCGCTTCCAGTCCGGCTTCAGGGGGCAGGGGTTTGTTCATTTTAGAAAATCTTCCACGGCTTGTATAAATGCCGCCGGGCATTCTTCATGCGGAAGGTGTCCGCATTGCGGGATGATAACGAGATTGGCGTTGGGCAATTCTTTGGCAAGCCGTATGGATTGCTCGGTGGGTACGATGCGGTCATCGTCGCCGGTGATGACCAGCACAGGCAAATTGAATTCGATGATGCGCTCTGCCAGCCCGCTCTCACGGCTGGATACGGTTAGATACCAAAGCGCTTTGTCCCAATTGTTTGCTTGCAAGGGTTTACGGTACCCTGCAAAAATTTCTGGCGTGATTTTGTTGGGGTCATGCCATGCGGTTTTAATGAACTCGTCGCCTTGCTCTTGGATTTGCCTGGCAAACAGCGGGCCGATGTGATTGAATTGCGGCGTGCCTAATAGCGGGCGAACCCACGCGGGAGCGCCTCCGCCTGCGTATACGGCTGGGTCAACCAGAATGAGGCCTTCAATACGCTCGGGGTATTTCAACGCCGCCAGCATCGAGATCGTGCCTCCCGCCGAGTTGCCGACCAGCGTGGCTTTCTCAACGCCGAGCGCATCCATCAAGCCGATCACCAATTCCACTTGTGCTTTCTGGCTGTAGGGGCTTTCACCTTCCCAGTCCATCGGGCGTTCGGTGAGACCAAAAGCGGGGCGGTCATAGGCGATGACAGTTCCAAATTGCGAGAGCGGTTCGGTCACTTCGCGCCATGAGAATAAACTTGCGCCAAAGCCATGCAAGAGAATGAAAACCGGTTTGCCTTCGCCGAATGTTTTGTAATGCACATCTATGCCGTTGACCTCGATGAAGCGGCTGTCTTCATCGGCGAGCATTTCGGCGGGTACAGTGTTTTCCAGCGGCGGCACAGGCACAAGAA
>JACAEP010000345.1 GCA_013388795.1 Chloroflexota bacterium
ATTCCTCCATGTCACGGCTTCTGGGGCTGGCCCGCCGAGCATTTTCCTTCGTCGTCGTCGATACGTTCCCCATGCTCGACAGCACCGTGATGGCGATTCTCGACAACAGCGATTTGGCGTACCTTGTCTTCCAGGGCGCGGCGCCTAGCGTCTATGGCGTCGCCCGTCTCATCCCTATCCTCGAAGGGATCGGATTCCAGAGCGACCGCCTCAGGCTCATTCTCAACCACAACCACGCCTCCTACCCTGGAGAGCTTGGAGAAAAGGAGATTACCGGCCGCCTGCCGCGCCCCGTGGATTACGTTACTCCGTATCAAAAGCGCTTGTTGATGGCCATGAACAACGGGGAACCCCACATTCTCCGGGCGACCAGAATGTTTGGCTTTGGCAAGGTGGTTTCGCGCATCGCCGATGAACTCGAAGCCACGCAAAGCGACTCGCGAGTTATCGCCGAACCCCAATTGCTCCGGAAGGCGGCCGTATGAGCGATCCGCGGAGGTTCCGGGAGGAATTGAGCCGGTCGATCGTGGACGGCGGCGAGCGTCTCCGCAACGCCCTCCGCAAGGCGCCGCGTCCGGGCGGCGCAGACCGGACGCGGAGAGAAGCCGCTTTTGGAAAGGCGGACTACCTTTCGGTCAAGAGCGACTTGCAGGAGATGTTGCTTGAAGAGATCGACGAGCGGAATCTGTTGGGCGCCGAAGACGCGGTGGTGGCCGAAGTCGTGGAGGAGTTCGCCTCCCGCATCGCCTCCTCCGACGAAGTGCCCCTGAACGAACTGGAACGGCGGCGGCTGGCGGAAGACCTGGCCCATGAGACGATGGGGCTCGGACCCCTCTCCCCGCTGATGGCGGATCCCGCGGTCACCGACATCCTGGTGAACGGGCCCGAGCAGGTCTATGTCGAACGGTTTGGCCGGATGGAGAAGACGAGCGTCCGTTTTCGCGACGACGACCATATCATCCGGCTGATTGAGCGGATCGCCGCCAAGGTCGGCCGCCGGATCGACGCCAGCGCCCCCATGGCGGATCTGCGGCTCGAAGACGGAAGCCGGGTCAACGCCACGATTCCCCCGGTCACAATCGACGGTCCGACGATTTCGATCCGCCGGTTCGGACGGAAGCGCCTGCGGCGTTCGGAGTTGCGTGAACTCGGCATGCTGTCGCCTGAAATGGATTCGTTCCTGGCCCACGCGGTGAGGGGGCGGGTGAACATGCTGATTTCCGGCGGTACCGGCGCAGGAAAGTCGACGCTGCTGGGCGCCCTTGCCGAAGCCATTCCGGAGCATGAGCGAGTCGTCACCATCGAGGACACAGCCGAGCTGATCCTCGACCAGGAGCATGTGGTCCGAATGGAGACCCGGCCGCCCAATGCTGAAGGCAGCGGGCGGATCACGGCCCGTGAACTCGTCATCAACAGCCTGCGCATGCGCCCCGATCGCATCATCGTCGGCGAGGTCCGCGGGGGCGAGGCGCTTGACATGCTCCAGGCGATGAACACAGGTCACGACGGCGGGCTGACCACGGTGCACTCGAACTCTCCGCGGGACGCATTGGCAAGGCTGGAAACGATGGTCTTAATGGCTGGAATCGACCTGCCGTCGCGGGCCATCCGCGAACAGATCGCCGCGGCAATCCAGCTCATCGTTCACGTACGTCGATATGAAGACGGAGTCAGGAGAGTGGAGTCGGTGGTCGAATTGACCGGATTGGAAAGCGGGACTCCTCTCGTCCAGGAGTTGTTCGTCTTCCGCCGCCAGGGAGTCGACGGGCGGAAGGTCATTGGGGAGTTTGCCGCGACTGGCATTGTGCCCCGGTTGATGCCCCTGCTGCGCGAGCGCGGCCTTGACTTTCCGCTCGACGCGTTCCAGCCAGGTCCCAGACATGCCGGTTAGTCTGATCGTCTTCCTGTTGCTGGCCGGCGCAGCACTCGCCGTGCGCCATTGGGCCGCTGAGCGAACTCGCAACAGGGCGCTGGCCAATCTGGATACCGTTCTCGCCCCCGAGTCAGATCCGCCCCAGGATGCCGCGGAGAAGGTCTTCCCGAGCCGCTATCGCTGGCTCGCCTGGGCCGCCGGGGCCGCTACCGCGACCGCCCTCGCCGCCTTGACGCCCTTGGCGCTGCCGTTCGCGCTTTCGGCGGGATTCCTTACGGGCGTTCTCATCTCAATTGCAGAACAATCGTGGGCCGACCGCCAGATGGCAGGCATCGAGACGCAGTTAGCCGATGCTATTGACCTGACGGTTGGGTCTCTGCGGGCCGGGACTGCGCTTCTCGCCGCTCTCGAAAACGCCTTGGCGGCGTCGGATGAGCCGCTGAAGTCTCAACTCGGGGAGGTGATCGGCAGAATCCGTCTGGGCGAGACCCCGGCCGAGGCGCTAATGGAATTGCCGGAGCGGGTACCGCTGGAAACGTTCAGGTTCTTCGCCTTATCGCTTGCCGTCCATTGGGAGACGGGCGGCAGCATGGCCGGGACGCTGGCTTCCATCGGCCGCACGGTCAGGGACCGAATTGAGTTGAGCCGCAGAGTGCGGGCCCAAAGCGTCGAAGTCCACACTTCGGTTGTTGGGGTTTTCCTGATCACCTACGTCCTGGCGCTCATCATGTGGCGCTCCAATCCCGAGACGGTGACCGGCTTCCTGCGCAGCGAAATCGGCGCGACCATCGCCGCCGCGGCGATCCTCCTGCAGGGCGTCGGGGTCTTGTGGATCTCCAACATGGGCAGGGTCGAATCATGAACTGGCCCGCGGCCGCCGCCGCCATGCTTTTGATTCTTGTTTCACTCCGAATGATCTCCTCGGTCGCCCGCTCCCGCGGATTCGACATCGCCCACGCCTTCACCGACCCCGGCATCTCCGGCGGCAAACCCATCCGCCAGCGCCCCGGCGGCGCCAAAGCCATCCACTACATCGAGCTTTCCCAGCGCACCGATAAAC
>JACAEP010000167.1 GCA_013388795.1 Chloroflexota bacterium
AATCCCCACCCCCAACCCCAACCCTGCCATCACCAATAGATAAAAAGGCAGCAGGATCACACTCCAATTAGGTGTGGCGACTCCCTCCACCAGCCAGTAATAAGCCGCAACAACCAAGAACAGCGCGAACTGAATCGCAAACGCGATTAAATTCGATATTAAGATCGAGAGTGGCGCCGCAAGACGCGGAAAATACACCTTGCCAAACAGGTTGGCGTTGGTAATAAATGTCGTCGAAGTCTTGTTCAAACATTCTGCAAAATAAGCCCAAATGACCGAGCCTGCCAGATAAAAAACAAAATCGGGCAGCTGATCGGTAGGCAAAGAAGCAATCTGACCGAAGACCACCGTAAACGTCAACGTGGTCAACAATGGCTGGATCAAATACCAAAGCGGCCCCAGAATCGTCTGCTTATATACGGAGACAAAATCGCGCCACACAAACAACATGATCAAATCGCGCGCGCGCCATAGTTCTGTCAGCCGCCAATCCAGCCAGCCACGTTGCGGGCCGATTACATCCGTCCATTTTTGATCTTGGGATATTTCACTCATCCGAAGCCCTTTCGCTCAAAACACCAAGAAGTATTTCTGCCACATGCTGCACCTGGGCCTCGGTCATGGCCGGGTACATGGGCAGGGAAAGCGTCGTCTCTGCCACCGTTTCAGACATGGGAAAATCGCCTGCTTCATATTCCAAAAATTGGTAAGCAGGTTGAACATGCAGCGGAATAGGGTAATGGATGCCGGTCTCGATTCCCTTTTCTTTCAACTTCTTCTGCACGTCATCGCGCTTCGGGATATTGATGGCATAGTGATGCCAAACAGAGCCAAAGTCTTCGTCAATGACAGGCAATTGCGCTCCGCTATTTTTGAGCAGTTTGTTGTATGTCAATGCAATTTCATGACGGCGGCGATTCCAACCTTCGAGATACGGAAGTTTCGCGTGAAGGATGGCAGCCTGCAAAGCGTCGATCCGCCAGTTAAAACTGACAACTTGATGTTCATACTTGCTGGTACGTCCATGATCTCGCAACAGCCGGGCTTTTTTCGCCAATTCGGCATTATTCGTTGTAATCGCCCCGGCATCCCCATATGCACCAAGATTTTTGCCCGGGTAAAAAGAAAAACAAGCCATGTCCGCCAGCGTGCCCACGCGGCGTCCTTTGTATTCTGCCCCCTGAGCCTGAGCGGCATCCTCAATGACGTACAGATTAAACCGTCGGGCAATGGCAAGGATCGGGTCCATATCCACAGGATACCCGTGGATGTGAACCGGAAGAATCACTTTTGTCTTCGGTGTGATGACCGCCTCGATCAGATTTGGATCAAGGTTATGTGTCTTCGGATCAATATCAACGAACACAGGTTTTGCACCGCACAACGAGATCGCCTCTGAAGTCGCAATGAAGGTCATCGGAGTTGTGATGACTTCGTCGCCCGCCTCTACACCACAAGTTTTTAGAGCAACGTACAACGCATCTGTACCCGAACCGACGCCGATGGCATGCTCCGCGCGGCAAAATGCGGCAAAATCTTTTTCAAAATTCGTCACTTCATCCCCTAAGATAAAACGCGCGCTTTCGACCACACGCCGAATGGAAGCATCCACCGATTCTTTGATCTCGGCATATTCGGCGCGCAAATCTAATAATGGAATTTTCTCAACCATGAATTCTCCTACTGATAATCGGGAATATCCGTAATGTGATTGATCAACCGGGACGGATTCCCAACCACGACGCCGTTTTCTTCGACATCCCGCGTCACTACCGCGCCGGAACCGATCAGCGCATTTCGACCGATTCTCACCCCGGGCAGTAACACGGCGCCCGCGCCGATCTTCGCGCCTTTTTCAATAATGGCGCCCGCCAGGTTTTCCTTCACATTTTTGGAACGGGGGTACACGGCATTGGTCATCACTACAGCAGGACCGATCCAGCACTCATCTTCAAGAACACAATATTCCGGGATAAACACATTTGAATGAACCCGCACGCCATGGCCAATGACCACATGATGTTCCACAATGGAATGTGTGCCAATGCTGACGTTATCACCGATTTGATTTAACTCACGGATCATCACGCCGTGCCCGGTTTGGAAATTACGCCCAATACGGTTGCCGGCATAGATGACGGAATGAGAGCGAATATTTGCACCGGCCCCAATATATGTTTCAACAGTTTCGCTGCCATTGAACGGCTGAGCGACAACACAAAAGTGTCCAATTTGATAAGCTCCCCCCCAGATCACATGTGGGAAAACAATCGAGGTTTCAGGGTTTTGCATCGCCATATATTGTTCACTTTGCTGAAAGAAACACTTCTTGAGATGTTCTTGCCGATTCATACATGGCACTAACCAAAACAAGCGACTTGCGCCCTTCCAATCCGTTGGTCTGCGGCTCGCGGTCTTGCTCTACGGCGGAGATCATATCTGCAAGCACATGCCGATGACTCGCGCCATAGACGGAGGGCGGATCCACCTCTTCACGGGTCAACATTTCTTTTTCATGCTCGATCTCACCCGCAACCTTCCAGAACACTTTGCGATTCAATGCAGTCCCCCCCACTTTCAGGGAGCCTTTCTCGCCAAACAACGCCACGGAGGCTTCAAGATTTTGTGGGTAGGTCACGGTTGAGCCTTCAATGGTAGCCAGCGCGCCATTCTCAAACCGCACCGCCACCACGCCCACATCCTCCGCCTCCATTTGATGAGCGAGAGTCGCTGTGTAAGCAAATACACTTTTCACTGGAACGCCCACCAGCCATTGCAGCGCGTCAATGTGATGAATGCTTTGGTTCATCAACGCGCCGCCATCCATAGACTGGGTGCCGTGCCAGCCGTCGTTGTAGTATTCCTGCGGGCGGTACCAGCGAACCGTCACCGATCCAAGCAGGATGCGCCCGATCTTGCCATCCCGCACCGTTTTGTAAAAATCCTGCATGGGCGGGTTATAGCGATTCTGTAAAACGATGCACAACTTGCGGTTTGTTTCTTTTGCGGTTGCGATCATCCGGTCCGCATCGGCAACGTTCATGGCCATCGGCTTTTCCACGATCACATGCTTTCCAGCCCTTAACGCTGCCATTGCCATTTCGGCATGCAGCCCGCTGGGTGTGCAAATATTGACAATCTCAATATCGGGGTTGGCGAGCAAGTCATGATAATTGAGACAGTATTCTGTATCATACTTCTCTGCAAAATGACGGGCGCGCGACTCGATCACATCACAAACTTGAACCAGTTTCGCTCCCCCAATTTCAGCCAACGAGTCAGCATGGCGCGGCGCGATCCGTCCGCAGCCGATTATCCCGAAGTGTTTCATTGATTCAACCCTTTTGTTCGCACGCGATACCCGCGCCCATTCGCCTCGAGCACGCACTCTTCAGGCAGATCGCTGATCTTTAGCCCGGCTTCGAGGCAGGTTAATCGCAGAATATCCATCATCGGGTCGTCACCGTTGAGGTATACGCTTTTCACACCTTTTTGCTTTAACTCGGTGACCAGTGCTTTTGCCTTCTCGCGCAAATCCCCATATACCTTGAGCGAGTCTCGGGCGTAATTCATGGCACGCTGCGTGAAGACCTTCATGCCTTCGGGGGTCAGGTCATATTGCAGGCGGGTGCGGTTGAGGTGTGATACCTTGACCCATCCACGCGTGATGAGGCGTTTGATATACCAATTAACACTACCTACAGCGATGCCGAGGCGTTTAGACAGATTCGCCTGCGTAACGAGAGAATCCTGGGCGATCTCGTCCAGCAGGGCATATTCGTGCGGTTTGATTTTCGTCGTCATAATTGAGCGTTCAGATTTTGAATTCTGACACAATTCCCCCATTGAGTCAAGCCAAGTCTGGCGCGCGAATCCCTACGATTCCCCTATGAAGAGAAAACTGCTTCCCGCATAATCCCCTCATACTGATCTACGATCTTCTCAATATCGAAATTCTTTGCCTTCTCCAAACTGGCGCGGCGGAAGTCAATAAGCCGCTCGCGGTTTGAGAGCAACTCCCGCAGGGCAGATGAAAACCCCGCCTCATCCCTGACATCGATCAGATAGCCGTTTTTTTCCGGATCGACCAGGTCCAGAAACCCGCCGATCTTGCTGGCAACAATGGCAAGCCCCTTCATCAGCGCATCCACGCCTACAACCGGCAAACCTTCTGAAAGCGAAGGCATGAACAAAATATCGCTTCTCGAAAATTCATTCACTACATCCATTGGCGTAACCCAACCCGTAAGGTGAAACCGCTTACTCATGCCCAATTTTTCAATCTCGGCTTTCACTTCCTCAAACAGGAGACCATCGCCCAGCATTGAGCACGTCCAATTCAAGTCTTGTAGCGTGGACAAAACCCGAATGATCGCCAATGGATTCTTCTGCGAAACAAAACGCCCGGCAAATACGATGCGCGGCGCGTCGTTGATTTGAATA
This sequence comes from Chloroflexota bacterium, assembly GCA_013388795.1. Lineage (GTDB taxonomy): Bacteria > Chloroflexota > Anaerolineae > Anaerolineales > Villigracilaceae > Villigracilis. Next base: position 4,444 of record JACAEP010000167.1, read on the forward strand.
TCGGTCATCGTCAGGTGTGAAAAATCTGCCCCATTGGGTACGACACGAATATTGACGGGATAATGTTTCAATGCCAACTGGCGCGTGAACTCACTCACCGCCACCACCTGCTTGGCGCGTTTCCAGATCGGCTTCGTAAACGGCTCCAGCCAACGGAACCAGCGCGCCGTTTTTTCCGGCACACCGCCCGGCACATCGCCAAGGTGCGCCGTCAAAATATAAGGCACGCCGGTCAACAAAGATAATGCAAACGCAAGCGCGCCCGCAGGCACAGCAAAGTGAGTATGAATAATATCGGGGCGGGAGCGCCAGACCAGCGCCAGCCCCGCCCACAGTCCGGCGAGATCGAAGGCAAGCATCGTGTTGAACGCCGCCGTGAAGGCTTCCGTGCGCTTCGATGGAATCCGCACAAGGCGAAAGCCATCCTGTTTTTCATCGCGCGGCAAACCATCCATGTGCGCGGTTAACACGGTCACATCATGACCACGCGCCGCGAGTTCACAACAAATATCATACGCGGCTCGTCCGCCGCCGCCGCCAATGGGCGGGAATTCATGAATGATCGTCAGGATGCGCATGTTATTCCGCAAAGGGGTCTTTGCATTCAACCTGCTTCGGACGCGGCTCATACACTTGCAAATTATTTGAAGTCAACGTCACAACCGGTTTGTAATTACACAACAACGGCGCGCCCACAAAACGAACCCATGCCGCATTTTCTTCCACGAACGCGCCTTCTTTTTGCTGCGTAAACTTTTGGTCTTCGGCAACGATCAACGCAAAACGGCGCGCGCGCAACTCGGCATAAAAATTTTCAAGGTACAGACGATTGCGCGACATTGCCATTTCCATCAACTCGCTCTGCTCATATTCCGGCACAAGCATGATGCCGCTCAAATAATCAAACGTGATTAATTGACGCTCTGTGATGAACAAAATCTCGCCGCCATTCTTGAGCGCTTCTTGCAAAACTTGAATATCGTTTTCGGCAATCGTCTTATCAAACGTCGCATAAAAGCCAATGTGCCGAATCGCAAACCCAAGCGGAATCAGCAGCGCCGCCATCACCACACCCCAACCGACTCTGCCCATCATCGGCTTCGCCTCTCGCTCAGCCGCAGCCTGCTTCGCCCAAAAAGCAGTTCCCACCACCGACAACATCACCAGGTACGCGTCCATATTATGCAAGTCACCGCCGCCGCCAATCTTCGTGCTGACGATGGCTCCGCCGATGAACAACACGGCAAGCATGGCAAGCAGCGCCAGCCAGCGCAACGGGTGAAGGGAGTCTATCTTTCCGCGCAGGATTTGATACAACGTCGCAAACGGCGGCGCAGACACAAGCAAAATCCCCGGCAGGATTCCCATCGGGAAGGTTTCATTCGGCAGCAGGCGGCTCCAGATCAACTCTGAAGTGAAACTGGAACCGAAGGCGCTGACATCGGCATTGCCTGAGATTTGAATATAAATGAATTGAGAAATCATTGCAGCGGCGAGTCCACTCACACCCCAAATGAATGGCATGAGCCAATACTTCCAACTTTTGTCATGGATCGGCGTTTCGAGAACGTAAATCGCAATCGCCAGCATCGCCGGGACGGGAAACCAATTCACACGGCTGACGCCCGCCCAAACCGAAGCAAGGATAACAAAAACAAGCGAACGCCCCGGATGCTTGACAGCAGATACACCTGCCAAAATCAAAATCACCATCACCTGCAAGTGATAGTACACTGCGCCTTGAAAGAAGAACAAAAACGCCCACGCCGTGAAAAGGATGAACATCCACCCGCTTGTGCGGGAAAAACGAGCCAGGCTCCATGCAGAGCCAAGCGTCAACCCAAACCATAACAACGCCTGCCAAAAGCGATGGAACCAAAGCGGCAAACCGTCAGCGAGGAAAGGGATCGAGAGCAGCAGATACCGCGACGGGTGCAGGAAGGGAAGCGGGAGTCGCATTCCATATAATTTCTCCGCAAAAAATATCGAAGCGTAATAATGCCGCCCGGCTTCAGAATAGCCCATCGAGAAAGGATTGGCAGAAGTGATCGCAAAAAGGCCGTAGGTCTGATAGATAAATCCCTGCGCGAGCAAAATCACTGCAAAAGCAACATGCCAATCGAGCTTTCGCAGTGACTTCAAGCCAATCGTCTGCGCGAGGCTCGCCCAGAGACATACCCAGAGGATCGGCATGATTTGCGGAAGTGTGCCGCCAAAGATGTAAAGACGGACGATCCAAACCGAAAGAAAACCAAGAACGAGGAGTAAAACATGAAACGCAATGCGGAATGGATTGAGAGGCCGGGTTGCAAAACCATCCAGCCAGTCGGATATGCGATTCAACAATGCAGAGAAGGAAAGCCATACGCCGAAGATGGCTGTCCATGCAAAGACGCCCACCAAACCGATCCACTTGGAACGCAGGAGCGCAATCTCCAGTTCAGTGGTGCGCTGAACTGTCTGGAAAATCGCAAGCAGGCTGACGGCGGCGAGCGCCCACAGCCAAACTTGGAGAAATTTTTTTCGTCGAAACGGTTTCCATGCAACAAACTACTCAACTACTTTTTTCTCATTCATCGCCGCCAAAATGGACGGCAGAAAGAACGCCCCCGGCAGGCTGGCGATCACAAAAAGCAGGCGGGTTAACAATGCGATTGTGGCGCTTTCGGAAGAGGTCAACCCGCCCAATCGAACCAGTAAAAACGCCAAAGAAAGCTCCTGCACCCCCAACCCATTGATCGAAATAGGAACAAGAGTCACAAAATAGGTTAATGTGTACAACCCTGCCACAAGCCAGAATGGGAGATGATGATCAATGCCTTGAAGCAGAAGAGAGATCGCCGCATAGATAAAGACCTGGTTGCCGATGGTTGCCAGCAGGGAGCTGGTCAACGCCAGTGGTTTATTAAGCCAGATGGAAAGAGCCGTAAGTGTGCGCCTTAAGAAACCGACCATCTTTTGAAAAAATGCCGGAAATACAGCCGCTTGTGTCAGGCCGCCGTCCATGGAAAATACCGGAACCAGCCCAAACGGCAAAGCCAACGCCATTCCCGCCATCCCTACCAGCCGATCCACGACCAGCGAGGCGAGGCAAATGGCGCGATCATAGCCAAGCTGCATGGCGCCTGCCAGCCGCGCCACATCACCGCCGATGGTGGTCGGCAAAAAGTTCGACGAAAAATTTCCGGTAAACGTCAGCATAGAGGAGCGCCAAAAGGTTACGTCCACCCCGGCCGAGCGCAGCAACACATGCCAGCGCGCAATCGTGAACAGGCGCGACACGAACAGGGCAAGGATTGCCAGAAAAAAATATCCGCTGGAGACCCGGCGCAGAGCGGAAAATAATTCGCCGTCGCCCTCCTCGCGGACCAAAATCAACAAAAGCCCCAGCGCCAACAAACTGCCCAAGCCGCGAATTGCTGTTTGGCGGTTTTCACGCAGCCAGTTATTCATTCGTATTCAAATTGAATTTCGCGCGAACGGTATACGTCGGCTTACGCTGTGATTCGTGATAGGTGCGCACCAGCAACTCTGCGATCAACCCCATCAACATGGATTGGAAGCCGAGAATGAAGAACATGACGCTCGTCTGAAAAAGCGGCGAACCGGTTACGCTAATTAGAAAGAGCGAGCGGCGAACCAACAGGTAAAGCATGAGGGCGGCGCTGATAATCATCAACAAGCCGCCTGTGCCGCCAAAGATATAGATCGGCTTGGCCGAATAACTGACGAGAAACTTGACCGTGAACAGATCGAGGATGACCTTCGCGGTTCGCTCCAGCCCATACTTGGTCTTGCCAAATTTGCGGGGGTGGTGGCTGACAACAACTTCGGCAATATTTGCGCCGACCGATGCCGCATAGACAGGAATGAATCGGTGCATCTCGCCATACAGCCGGAAGCCCTCCAAGACCTCGCGGCGATAGGCTTTGAGCGTGCAGCCATAATCGTGCAAATGCACACCGGTCACACGTGAGATGACCCAATTGGCAATCATCGAAGGGAAGTTGCGGGTAACGGCATTGTCCTTGCGCTGTTTGCGCAAGCCGCTGACCAGGTCGTATCCTTCATCGAGTTTGGCAAGCATCATGGGAATATCCGAAGGATCGTTCTGCAAATCCGCATCCATCAGGACGATGATCTCGCCTTTGGCATGATCCAGCCCGGCGGCGATAGCGGCGGTCTGTCCATAGTTGCGGCGCAGAATGACCGCCCGCACATGCTGCGGGTCTTTTTCGGCATACTCCTGAAGGATGAGCTTAGTCTTATCCCGGCTGCCATCATCCACCAGAATCAACTCCCATGAATCCTTAAGCGTGTTCATGGTTTTATAAAGCGCATCGAAAAGTAGAGGCAGGTTATCCTGCTCATTGAAGACGGGGATGACAAGGGAAAGATTCATGGTAGTCGTTGAAATATCCTTAGTTCAGAGCCTTCCACACAGGAAGGCGAGTGGATGGGTTTTAAAAATTCCTGGAATTCCCGCGGCGTGAGGAAATCCTTCCAGTTATTATAGCGTTTGGCTTCGATAATGAATACATCGGCTTCGGCGCGCCAGCGTTGATCCAGCTCGGCATTCCAATGGCTGAAGTAATACAGCGCATCCGGGTCGCCGCCGATATGGAAGGTGTAGCCGTCATTGATCTGTGGCGGGAAGATACGCGCTTGCGGCACATAGATCATGGGCGTATAAGCGTTGCCGCCATCCCAATATACCAGACTCTCCGGCGGGATGATCGAAGCCAGATACGCGCCCAATTTCTCATGATCGCGGATGATGTCGGTTTCGCAATCCCGTTTGCTTTCGCCGAGATGCAGGATGGGAGAGAGCAGAAAACCCGTAATCAGAAATGAGTTGGCAAGAGTAAGAGCGAGGTTGGTTTTCTTTTCGCGTTTCCATATAAAAAATGCTGTGAGTAAGACAGCCGTTCCGATGATAAAGCCAAGCGAAGAACTGATCCAACGTCGGATCTGCGAGAGTGGCATATCGAACCCCTGTGTTAAGGCATCGACAATAGCAATGAAGCCCAAGCCGCCTGAACGCAGGCGCGGCACAAGGGGCAGGTTGAGCAAACCATTGCCAACCTGTTCAAAAAGGGAGAACCCGATACCTGTAGCGCTGAGCAGGATGATGCAAGCCAAAAGTATTTGAACAGCACGGTTGGAATTCTGATTCGAGGCATGGGAGAATGCAATGACAAAGAACAGAATCCCAAGCGGGTCGAAGAAGCCTAGATAGTTGGAGAAACAAAAAACACAGGAATAACTTTCATACTGACTCGCCAGCGAAGCCCAGCCGTGCATGAGGACGAGCGTAAAGAAACTGACAGCGAGGAAACCAGCCGTCCGCATGGCAGAAGCAGATTTCCAGTCTGAAAGGCGAAGCGGGAATAATATCAAGCCAAAGAGACTGCCCAGGAGTGGAATAAAGTGATAGCGGAATCCTTGAAAAAAGGCGTTGATGCGATTCCAAAAGTCAATGCTTGGATCCCAGATGGGGACCGAGTCGGTTGGAACGCGGAAGGCGTCGAGGAAAGGCGTGAGGGGTTCGGGCAGCCAGGGCGACCAAATGGTGAGAACGCGCGGCCAATAGTAGATGTGAAATGCCAGGAAGGCTATGGAACCTCCTAAAAACGCCCAGATGCCGTTTTGTTTGCCGTGCTGCCAGAACGTGTATAGGATTAAGAGAGGCAGGATTGGCGCCATGTTTTGGCGGGTAAAGACCGCCACGGCTGCAAGCACAGATGCAAGAACGATCTGCCAAAGTGAAGGCTTTTCGTCGAGTAATAGAACACAGATCCATGCCAGCAGGCAGGCGATGATGACTTCAGACACAGCCCGCGCATGTAGTTTGATGATCATGGGGCTGAGCGCAAAAACCCATGCGGATAAAGCCGCCATCCAGGCTCCCGCCCAACGCCGCGCAACGATCCATGTGCCAAGCAAGGTCAGCAAACCGAGAAAGATGGAGAAGTATCGCCCTGTGCGCAGTCCGGCTCCAAAGATAAATTCAGCCATCCCGGGGATAAGAAATGCAAAAGGGGCTTTATTGGTCAACGGGCCGTAAGGCTCGAAGGGCTCGTACACGCCATTCAAGTAATACAGTCCCTTGATCAGATAAGAACCTTCGTCCAAACTGCTGACTGTGGTATGGGCGTAGGCAACCGACTGCATCAAGTACAGAATTGCCCCAACGACGGCCAATCCGTTTGGCAGCCAGGAGGGGCATGGCTTGTTCTTTATATTCATCAGGAACGTCATAAACAAAATAAGCGGCCGTCTCCCGCCGGGCTGCCGCTTCTGGTTAATTTATTTTCTGGTGACGGGCAACATCAGCGTTCACCATCATGGTAACCAGTTCTTTGAAGTTGACAGCGGGTTCCCACTTGAGCTGGGTACGCGCTTTGGTTGGGTCAGAGATCAGCAGGTCCACCTCGGCAGGACGATAGAAGCGTTCATCCACCACCACAAATTCCTTGTAGTCCAGGTCCACGTGTGAAAAAGCGATCTCACAAAACTCACGCACCGAATGAGTCTCTCCCATCCCAATCACATAATTATCCGGTTGGTCTTGCTGAAGCATAAGCCACATGGCGTGGACGTAATCTCCGGCAAAACCCCAGTCGCGCTGCGCTTCAAGGTTGCCAAGGCGCAATTCCTTCGCTTTGCCAAGTTTGATCATGGCGACCGCATTGGAGATCTTGCGCGTTACAAATTCCAAGCCGCGGCGCGGACTTTCATGGTTGAACAAAATGCCCGACGTTGCAAAGATATCGAAAGACTCGCGATAATTGACCGTGATCCAATGCCCATACACTTTTGCCACACCATACGGGCTGCGCGGGTAAAAGGGCGTGGTTTCCTTTTGCGGCACTTCCAACACCTTGCCAAACATCTCGCTCGACGATGCCTGATAAAAACGGATCTTCGGATTCACAAAACGAATGGCTTCCAGAATACGCGTCACACCCAAACCGGTCACATCACCGGTGAGCGCAGGCTGCCCCCATGAAGTCGGCACAAAAGACTGTGCGGCAAGGTTATACACCTCGGCAGGCTTGTATTCTTCCAGCAAAGAAAGCAGCGAGCCCTGATCTTGCAAATCACCCTGCAACACGGTGATATGATCCAAAAGATGTTCGATCCGCTCAAAATTCACTGTACTGGAGCGGCGCATCATTCCAACGACTTGGTACCCCTTTGAAAGCAGGAGTTCAGCCAGGTAAGAACCGTCCTGACCGGTAATTCCTGTGATAAGCGCTGTGGGCATTGGTTCTCCTTGGTTTCAAAATTCAATCGTTGAATTATACACCAGGTCCACAGCGCGAGATCCGATCACGCCAGACCCCAAAAATTACGATCAAACTCCAAGCGCCAAGGATCAACCCCACCATCCCGGCAAATGGAAGTTGAAAACCGATTGAAAAATATCGGCTTGCGTACCATTGCAGGAATACCGCCACCAACACAAACTCCATTGCCAGCGCCCTGCCCACCCAGGCATTGTGCGTCTCACGCCACCATACCCAAACATACCCGGCAAGAATCGCCTGCCACACAAAGAGGATCGTCCGATAACGGGGGTTGTCCCATTGATCACCGCCCGCCCGAATTGCTGTGAACAAGACCCAACCCCACACCACAAGGCTCAACCACAGGATGATCTTGCGCTTCGAATCCGCGCCGGCGCTTGATCCTGCCAAAAAAGAGAGGATCAACGCCGGAAGCAGTGTGTACCAACCCGCCGCGCGCAGAATGCCAATCACTTTCCAGATCACCTCCGTCGGCGCAACAAGAATGGCTGGAAGCACCGGCTGAAGCACGCCATAGATCATCACAAAGGGAAGCTGCATCCAAGCGGGCATTTGCTCAAAGAGCTTCTGCACCCAACCCGAGCCTTCCTCGATCTTGTACACATTCCACTTAAACGAAGCGCGGATAAAATTTTGGATCACTCCCAACGGACCCCAGCCGTCGTCGTTTCCATGCCGGTCAATGGCAGAAGAAAGCAGGAACATTCCCACCAGGAACATGATCGCCAGGGTAGCCAGCGCCCACCAGGGAATGCCTCCGCGTTCATTATCGAGGAATAACCAGCCGCCAAAAATGATAAGCGTGACCAATGCAATCGACGGCGAAACCAGCAACATGCCCAACAGCCCACCCCCCAGCCAGATCAGCGAGCGCTTCTTTTGATGCAAGCGCCAGTGGATGAAGCCCCACAAGCAGAATGCGCTGAATGCCATAAGATACGGCTCGCGCATGGCAACGCCGCCTAATAGGACGCTTTCCGGGTACAGCGCAAAGATCCAGCCGGAAGCCAGAGCGACCCTTTCGCCCCATTGAGGGGTAACCGCCTTCCATAAGAACGCAAGCCCCACTGCGCCCATAAAAGCAGATGTGAGCGTCAGCAACAGTACACGATGGGCATCAGGAGAAAGATAACGATAAACAAAGGCGCTGAACGCCAGCAGCCCGCCGTACTGGTCATAGGCAAAGCGGCTGTTGAAGGCAGCCAAAATCGAACGGTCTGAGACCGCCAACTCCCAGGCCTGCGCATCGCGGCGATAGGCATCGGTGTAGGTAAAACCGGCGCTTTGCTCCACATCGCCTTCATGACCAAACACAGGCAAAGCGAGGTATGTCGCAACGCCGCCCAAAAATCGCAGAGCAAATGCCAGGGACACCATCCATGCGAGGGCTTTTGCGCTGCCGCCCCAATGAATGGAAAGCGAGAGAAAAAAACAAGAAAGCAGAAAAAGCAGAGAGAACCCCGCCCAGCCGATGAAAAAATTTCCCGGCTGAATGGCAGAGAGCGCCGCTCCCGCCGCCAGCGAAAGCGGCAAACTCCACTTGAAGTCGCGTTGGAAAGAAGTCTTCATATCTCCACTTTTACCATGAAATTAGCGGACAGATATTATTCACACCCCGTCACCTGATACACCTTTGCAGACGGAAGCACAAAAACGGGCAGATACCCGCTGGCGTGAGAATCCAGTTCAGAGTTCTTAAAGCTCATGGGCGCTCCGCCAACATATGTATAGCCTATGCCGCGCTCGCAAAGAGCCGCGTGAGCCTCTGCCTCTGCAAAAGAAAATCCAGGCTGGGCAAATTGGATGGACCGCTCAGGCAAAAGCGGAATCCAAACCCCTGCATCCACTGCAGTGGGAAGATTTCCCTCAAAGGAAGTGACATACAAGTTGGAAGATGCAATCAAAAAGACAGCATCGCTGGATGTATTGCGTTCAATCCAGGTAAATGCCGCCAGGTCGTCATGGGTGACAAACCGGCAGCAGGCAGATGGATAAAAGTTGTAATGGAAGATAACATTAAGCAGCGCCAGCCCAAGGATGGGAGTCGGCCCGAAACGCTGCGACCATGGATCGTCCGGAAAGAGGCGGTTTATCCAGCGCGCCAAAGCGGATAGGCCCAATCCGCCTAGTAAAGAAAAAGGGATTGGCATGAACATCTGCACGAATGGACGGTCAAGCGGAGTTTGTATTCCGATGATTGGAAGCGAGATGGGCAGGAAAAGACAAGCCAGACTTAACGCAACCCAAACGAGCAGAAAGAAAGTTTGACGCGGATGATGCGCTGCGGAGGCGACGCCAAGTAAAAGTACGAGAAGCAGCATCCAGCCATCGTTGCGGAGATAAGACGCAGGTAATACAGCGAGCGCCGGATTCTTTTGGATGACAGTGATCGAACCGGCGAGAACAAAAACCAGGCAGACAAAACCAATGGGGGAGTATGATCGACTCAAACGATGCCACAGCCATGTTATAAAAACAGCCAGCGCCATCAGCAGGAAAAGAATGATCGTTCGGGTATGAATGAGCGCCGAGGCAAACACAGCAATGGCGATCCATACAAACAATGAAAGGCGGGGAGGGAACAGATCGCGGCGATATGCCATGTATGCCAGGCTCATCACACACAGGATGGCAGCAAGCCCCAACAAAGCAGGATATTTGCCCCAATTCATCAGATGCGCCGGCATGTGAAAGCCAAACCCAAGCAGCAGGCAGGATAGGAAAGCCGCCGCATTGGATTCAGTTTCACGCTTAACCACGAAGAACAACGAGAACGGCAGGATCGCCAAGACCATCTGCCCCCAGACCAGCATGAGTTCATTGGCATTGATGCCCAGAAAGTACGATAGAAATGCTGCAATGAAATGAAACCCAAGATGATAGGCTACCTGTGTCAATTCAGTCGAGAGCGCCCCGGCGCGATACGAATCAAGCAGGATGTGGATGAGGCGATAATGTTCCGCCGGGTCGAAATAAGAAGGCAGGACAAGGTCTCGGAGAAATGCAAAGCGCAGGATAACGCAAAGCCCTAAAAAGGTCAGCGAAAGAAGCGTGACCTTGAGATCGTTTTTTTTTCGGATGAGGAAAAGGCCCGATATGAGGACCGCTCCAATGGCAAACATCCCGCCCATCCAGGCGTTGAAAAGAATGGAAACCCCAAACGTGAACATAGAAAGCGCCAGGAGGGGAACAACCCAGCCCGCCGCGCTCAGGGCAAATTGCTCAAACGCGTTCAACTCATGAATGCTGCGAAGCAGCAATCTGCGCAGGATAAAAGCGGCCCACAAAATGGCGAACAGAACCGCAAACGCCGCCCAAGCATGACCTGCCAATGCCGAAAGACCGTCCAACCAGAGTTTCATTTTTATGGATAAGGATAGGAGGAACTCGATGTGGGGGTGAGCGTCTGCGGAGAGTCGCGGCCAGATGGGGAAGGTTGGGTAGGGTTGCCACTTCGCGGCGTTGGAGTTGCGCCCGTTTTTGGGGAAGAAGCAGCCTCACTTTGAGTGGGTTCAGGAACGGGAGTCGCCACCCGAAACGCAGTGAGCGAAAATACACCCTGGGCAAGCAAGCGATCATCCAACTCGGCGAGCAGTTGTAATTCAATGCCGTCACCCAAATTCAACGCTTCCCCCGAACAGTACACACTGGTGATGACATCTTGGTTGGCTTCACACGCATACACACTCTCTCCCGAAACGCGAATCACTTTCATATAAAACGGCGGGTAGGTCTGCCGAGGCACATACAAATTGACAACTGTCTTCCCAAACACGTCCTGTCCAAAAGAGACGACGCACAGTGTATTCAACTGCGCGCCGCAATAACCAAACTGAACCGGGACTTTCGTCGGCTCAGGCGTGGGGCGCAGGCGGTTGAACGCCCACCCGGCCGCTGTCAACCCGCCAACGCAGAGGGCCAATGCTGAAACCGTTGCAGCCAGCGCAATCCACCAGACTCGTTTTGATTTCAAATTTTCCACAAGGAAAATTCTACCACCATCGATTCTGCCCGCTCACTGATCCAATGCCTGTATCACCCGCTCTTCGCGCTTGACCCACGTCAGCTGCTCCACATCCGAGCGGGCTTGTAACCCTAACGCCAACCTGCGCGGCTCATCGGCAAGCAATGCCCCAATTTCCACTTTCCACTTGCCAACATCTCCCGGTTCACAAAAGACGGCATTCCTATCATTCAACACCTCCCGAATCGAAGGCAGATCTGCCGAAACGATTCCACGCCCCGCCGCCATGTACTCGAACATCTTCATCGGGTTGATGACCTCGGCAATGTCCTGTCCGCTCGAAGCCTCAATCGAACGCGAGTACGGCATCAGCAGCACATCTGCCGCCGCCTGATACAACGGAATCGACTCATGCTTCACGAAGCCGGTCATCGTCACATTGGTCATCTTCGCTTCGGTTAATTTATTTTTCCAAAAATCCACCAACTCCGGCGCGCCGCCCACCCACAAAAAATGGACGTTTGGCATTTGTTTGGCAAGTTCAAATAACAAGTCCGCGCCGCGCCCCGGGTAAATGTGACCCGTGAAGCCAACCGTCAACCCTTCTTTCAAATTTAATTGACGACGCGCCTCGGTAGGGCTTGGCAAACCCGCATACTTTTCCAACTCGACGCCATTCGGCGTGAGCAGCAGCGCTTCATTCGGGAACTGGAACTTGGTCGAGCGCTCCAAAGCCTTTCTCAACGCTGACGTGGTGACCGTCATCACTTTTGGCGTTTTCTGCTTCCAGAATTGTTGCATCCACCACGCGCCGAGTTTGCCGGAATTATCCGCGTGCATTTCGAGGACAACAGGGTAACCCATCCACGCGCCCAACGCCGCGGACTGTGGCAGCCAGGTGTAAATTAATTCAGCCCCAAACTTTTTCGCAGCCCGTTGGGC
>JACAEP010000125.1 GCA_013388795.1 Chloroflexota bacterium
CCGTCAACGCCCACGCCGTGCGGTTGCAGGCATCCACTTTGTCGAGATAGTTTTGCAGCAGGTTATCCCAGTCGCCGCTTTCGATGACTTCCTTCTTCTCGCGGAAGTAATCCAGCACATCCGAAAGATGGGCGCGGGTCACGTCCACTTCGGGGTCGCCGCCTTCGTGCTTCGCGGCGATGTTCGCCACACGCGCGGCAACGTCCACCAATTCGGCGCGGCGGTTGTACGGCTGGATGACGATGTTCTTCTGCGGCTCGGTGATGTGATGTTCAAAGCGTACAACTTTTTCAAAACCAAGCGACTTGCGAAAGTCTGCGCTCAGTTCCATCGTTTCGTTGTTGATCGAGTTCGACCAGTTGAAACCGATCAATGGGCTTGTTCCGTCTTCGCGGCTGAATAGTTTCGCCATCATCATAATCCACAGCGCGTTGTAGGGATTGTCCGCGCCGAAGAAAACCGAAATCTTAAATTGAATATCCACGCCGAGTTTGTAAAGCATGAAGCCAAGCAGGATCGTCCCCGCGTTGAAGTTCAACACATGCTGAACGCCGTAATTGGTGTAGTAATACAAAAACTCGTCGAGCCATTGCAGGGCATGTTCGTTTGGCTGACCGATGCCGCCAAAATAGCCCGTGATGGTCGCCGCGCCGCCGAGATGCGGGTTCGAGCCGTCGGTGCCTTTCGTATCGAGCGTCTCCACGAACGACGCGCCGATGATGTCCAACGCGGCGACGATGGCGGGCAAATCTCCATCCGCCTCCGACTCTTTCATTTTCCGCACGGCGATATATCGCCCAGGCATGAGCGTCTTGTTCGCAATTGCCTGCTCCGCCATGACTCGAATCCACGGGAAGTATTGCAGCGCGGATACTTCGAGCGTGACGGCGTTCTCGTCCATAAACTTCATCGTCTTCGCCGCTTCGCCCCTGACCTTTTGCCTGTATTCCGCGACCGAAATGAATCTGCCGCTGTCACGTTGTTCGATCAGCCAATTGAGGTCTTTGATATATTCAGGCGCTTTGGCTTCCACCTGCTTGAAGAGATTCTCCATCTTGCGGGATTCGCGGTGCTTGCGGTTGATCTCTTCGGGCGTGCCGTATTTCGCCACGACATCGAAGAAATTCTTCATCACACGCGAGTTCGGGTCGAGTAAAACGGAATTAATTGCTTCCAGTTTTTCAGTGGACACTTTGAGTTGTTCTTGAATCTTGTTCATGAGAGTCTCCTTGGTGGTACACAGGTAAACACGTCTACAGGTGCACAGGATAAGTGTTTACTTGTGTACCTGTAGACGTGTTTACTTCCATTACCCCAACATCTTCACCAACTCGTCGTATTCCTCATCAGGCATCCCGAACCAGTTCTCTTTGGCGGGGAAGGTCTTCTCGGTCACTTCCTTGACATAGCCATTGAGACCTTCGCGGATGACTGCGCCTGCATCCGCAAAGACTTTTGCCATGCGCGGCTTGAATTTGGGATAGAGCGCAAACGCGTCATGGTAGATCAGCAATTGACCATGCGCGTGCGGACCCGACCCCAACGACATGATGATGGCATTCTTTGCGCGCTCGGTAATGAGTTGACATAACCTGTCGGGGACAAGTTCGAGCAGGATACAGAACGCGCCTGCTTCTTCGAGCGCCTTCGCGTCGTCCACGATCTTCTTTGCCAGCGAAGCAGACTTTCCCTGCAACTTGAACCCGCCCAGGGCGGAGACAGATTGAGGCGTGAGTCCGAGATGTCCGATGGCGGGAATGCCCGCATCCACAATCCCTTTGATGCGATCCGCCATCGCCGCGCCGCCTTCCAGTTTGATGCAGTCACAGCCTGCTTCCGCCATGAAACGTCCCGCGTTGCGAATGGCGGATTCGACGCTCGGCTGGTAGGTCATGTACGGCATGTCGCCGACCAGCCAAACGTTGGGCGCGCCGCGTCGCACCGCCGCCGAGTGACGGATCATGTCGTCCATTGTGACGGGCAGGGTCGAGTCGTAGCCGAGCATGGTCATGCCAAGGCTGTCGCCGACGAGGATCATATCCACGCCTGCCTGGTCCTGCATGTATGCGGTTGGGTAGTCGTAACAGGTGAGCCAGGTGATGGGTTGTTTCTCCGCCACTTTTTGATACAGCCCTGGCAGGGTCATTTTCTTGCGCGGTTCAGTCATGAGATGCCTCCGTTTACAAAATGGTTTCGCATTCCGCATACGGAGTCAAAAGTCTTGTCTCGAGCCATCGAAAGGCTCCCGACTTTTGAAATCCAACGACGGGAGTCGTTGGAGTCCGTTTTGTTACTCCAGCGGTAATGCGGCGGTCGACTTAACTTCTGTGAACACAAGGCTGGTATGAATGCGCGACACGCCGGGGATGGGCGTGAGGCGGTTCACGGCAAAGCGTTCCAGTTCCTTCCGGCTGCGGAAGACCACCTTGAGCAGGTAATCGTACTCGCCGGTGATGTGGTGACATTCGAGCACTTCGGGCATGTCCTGCACCAGCTTGCGGAAATTTTCGACCTGCTCGAATTGATGCGTCTGCATTCCAATATGAATGAAGCACAACAGGTCGTACCCGGCTTTCTCGCGGTCAACGATGGCGGCGTAGTTTCGGATGTAGCCGTCTTTCTCAAGCCGCTTGAGCCGGGTAAGCGTGGCAGGCGGCGAAAGGCTGATGCGGCGCGCCAATTCCACATTGGTCAGGCGTCCATCAGTCTGTAGTTCGCGGAGCAGGGCTTTGTCGAGTTCGTCCAGCACAGTGTTCTGTAAATGGTTTAGCATGAATCACCTCTGAGTTCAATATTGTTTTGTCACTTTTTATAACGACAAAACTAATTATATGAGAACCGCCCATTAACCGAATTTTATTCGCATTGAGTCCAATATCATCCCGCCCCGCTTAATTTTGTAAAGTGAAAAATGAGAACAAAAAAGCGGGTGGATGTCGCCTCTGCCCGCTTTTGGACACGCCGGGAGTTTATCTGCCTTTCAAAGGTTTGAATCCCTCCCCAAGCGCCTCATGCGCGAAGCCGATGACCATGAAGGCTTCGGGGTCTTTTTCGTGAACGATGGCTTTTAGTGTGGCGATCTCTGCGCGGTTGACGACGCAGTAAAGAACGGGTCGGCTGTTGCCGGTGTATGCTCCCCTGCCTTCGAGCCAGGTCACGCC
>JACAEP010000071.1 GCA_013388795.1 Chloroflexota bacterium
ACGCCATGACCGGCTGGCGCATCGGCTATGCCTGCGGACCGGAAGACATCATCAAAGGTCTGGTGCGTATTCACCAGTACACCATCATGTCCGCGCCGACGACCGCGCAGGATGCCGCCATTGAAGCCTTGAAATCTGGCGAACCTTATGTGCAGGAAATGGTGGCGGAATATGACCGCCGCCGCCGCTTGTTGGTAAATGGATTAAACCGCCTCGGTCTTTCGACGTTTGAGCCGAAGGGCGCCTTCTATGCCTTTCCCAACATCCGAGCCTCCGGCATGGACGACGAGACCTTCGCTGAAAAATTGCTGCGCGAAGAAAGTGTCGCCGTCGTTCCTGGGAACGCGTTCGGTCCCGGCGGCGAAGGATTTGTCCGCGCTTGTTATGCGACATCCTATGAACAGATCGAAGAAGCACTGCGGCGCGTGGAGAAGTTTATGACGAGATACGGGTAAGTTGAAGAGGATAGTGAATAGATAATAGATAATAGAAAAAAGTGGACAGGATTTACGCCTGTCCACTTTTTATCCGCCAGCAATCTTAACTTTATAGCCCAGCTTTTGCAGAACCTCTGCCATGCGCTGACGGTGCTCTCCTTGAATTTCGATCACGCCATCTTTCACCGTCCCGCCTGTTCCACATTCCTGCTTAAGTTTTTTGGCAAGCGTTTTAAGATCCTCTTCGGTAAGGATGAGATTCTTCACCACCGAAACGACTTTCCCTCCCCTCCCGCCTGATTCGCGGTGCAGATACGCGGTCTGCTGTTGCGGAGACAGGGGTTTAGCGTGAGATGTAGTTTGTTCTTTCTTGCGAAGGTCTCCATCTTCAGAAGACCAGACGGTGCGATTGTTATTGGACATGGGGCAATTATAAATGTAGGAGCGACATTTACGGTCGCCCTTTCCTTTTGTGGACAACCGCAAGGATCGTCCCTACGAATCCAGCAACCCCTTTCCCGCCGCCACAGCGACAGCCGCCGCTCTCGAATCCACGCCAAATTTTTGATAGATACTTTGCAAATGCGCCTTGACCGTTCGTTCAGTGATTCCCAACTTGTAAGCCATCTGTTTATTGCGTTCCCCTTTTGCCGCGAGTTGCAACACTTCAAGTTCGCGCCCGGTTAGGGTCAGCGTGGATTCGGTTTGAGCCGTAGGCTCGGGCTTGCCTCGAGAAGAAGGCGCGAGCACGCGGGCAAGGATCTCCGGCTTGAGCAGAGTCTCGCCTCTTGCGGCGGCGCGAATCGAATCCAACAAACTCTCACGGCTTGAATCCTTCAATAAATATCCGCGCGCGCCTGCTTGCAGACCGCGAATCATCAAATCATCTTCGTTATAAGTGGTGAGGATGACGATGGCGATGTCGGGGAAATCTTTGCGCAAGTGACCAATGGCAGTGATACCGTCCATGCGCGGCATTTGCAAGTCCATAAGGATGACATCGGGCTTGAGATCGGGAACACGCTGCAAACATTCAGCGCCATCCACCGCTTCGCCGACCACTTCAATATCATCCGCCGTTTCGAGAATCAGCCGCAACCCCTCGCGGACAATGAGATGGTCATCGGTGATCATCACGCGGATCATTACACCCTCCCCACTACAAACTGCACACACGTTCCATTCGCATTTGACTCAATCGCAAGTTGACCGCCCGTCAGCCGCGCGCGTTCGCGCATTCCGACCAAGCCATAGTGTCCCTTCGTTTCCTGCTTCACATCAAAACCCTTGCCATTATCGCGGACTTCCAACTCCAGCGTTTGGTTTTGGATGATGAACTTCACCTTCACCTGCGTTGCCTGCGCATGCCGGGAAATATTCGTGAGCGACTCGCTTAGGATGTGCATGGCATGGTCAATGACTTCGGGGGCAAGTTGATTCTCTGTGACCGAAAGTTCCACCTCACAAACCACACCCGTAGACTGTTTGAAGGTCTCCACTTTTTCACGCACCACATCCGCCACATTGACAGGCACAGCGCGGAGGTTATCTATCGCCGCACGGGAGTCAGCCAGCGTGCGGCGCGCCCGTGCAATGGACTGCTCCACGATCTCGGCGGCGCGTTCTTTTCTATCTGAAGCAAGATGTGCCTTGATCGCTTCCAACTGCAAGACCAATCCCGCCACACCTTGCGCGAGCGTGTCGTGCAACTCCCGCGCCATGCGTTGACGTTCGTTCTGCAAGGTCAATGATTGTATTTTGGCATTGTACGCTGCCAGTTTCGCATTCGCGCTTTCGAGGCTTTCAGCAAGCTCCACCGCTTTCTGGCGTTCGATGAGTTGTTGATTGAACATCACCATCAGCAGAACAATGAAGCCGCCATTGATCAACATACTGGAAAGAGCAAACCAAAATTGATCCTGCCCAACCTGCCAATACAACATAACCGCCATAAAGGTAAAAAGGAATGTTCCCAGATACATGGCGCGGAGCGTATTCCCAAATAGACCCAGCGACTCGCCGATCAGGCAAAGAATGGACGAACCCAACAGAGTCAGGTTGATGTCGCTGGCAAAGGGTTGGTTGACCATCGCCACGATCAAAATCACTTGGGCAGGATAATAGAAGAACCACCAGCGCGGGTTTTCATATTGGCGCACATTCGACCAGAACAACCCCACGTGAAGAAGGAACAATCCCAAAAAGACCAATACCGGAAACAGTCCCAGCCGCCATAGGTCGCGGATTCCAAGCGCACCGATCACTCCCAAAAGCAACGAACTAAACTACTACCGCCTAAAGGCGGTAGGTTTGGCAAGCGACTGAAAGTCGCCTAAAGTTCTCCCACGCGAAAATCTTCGTTATCACCAAGCGGTCTCTCTGATTGTGACTCGATG
>JACAEP010000140.1 GCA_013388795.1 Chloroflexota bacterium
AGATAGGACTTCGAGAGATTCATACCGACGAGTTCATCAGTGAATTCAAAATCGCCCTCATGATACGGTTCGATACGCAGATGGACTTCGCCAAATTGACCCGCGCCACCGGATTGTTTCTTGTGGCGGTATTGACCACTGGCTTTGCGGGTGATGCCTTCGCGGTAGGGGATCTTTGGTTCATGTGTAGCCAGTCCCACCTGGAATTTCACCTGTGCGCGATGCACGGCCACATCAATATGCTGATCGCCCATGCCTTGCAGAACGGTTTCATGCGTCACTGGGTCGTTGTGCCAGGTAAGGGTCATATCTTCTTCGCTCAAGCGGGTCAGCACGGTGGAAATCTTGGCTGCATCCGCCTGGGTTTTGGGCGCCACCGCCACCCGATACAACGCCGCCGGAAAGGCTGGTTTTTCAAGCATAAGCGGATGCCCTTTATCGCAAAAGGTATCGCCTGTCGAAGAAACGCTCAACTTGGAAACGACGGCAATATCGCCTGCATGTACCACTTTTGCCGGAAAAGTCTCTTTGCCGCGCTGGAAGTGCAAGCCAGACATGCGCTCATCCGCGCTTTTGTTTTGATTCCACACATGGGCATCGGCTTGAACCATGCCGCTAAATACGCGGAAGTACGTCATCTTGCCAACGAATGGGTCAGCAGTGGTCTTCCACACATACGCCGACAGCGGAGATTGATCGGAAGGTCTCAATTCTTCCGCGCCATCCTTGCCTTGCGCCATACGCTTCACTGCATGGACCGGGGATGGGATCAAATCAATGATGTCGTTGAGCAGCGCAATCGTGCCAATCTCGTGCGCGCCCGCCGCGCAAAAGATCGGGACAAATTGTCCGGCGTACACCACATCTTCGAGACCGCGCACCATCTCCTCATCGGTGAGAGAGCCGTTCTCAAGGTACTTTTCCATCAACTCGTCTTCGCCTTCGGCAGCATCTTCCACCATCGCAAAATGGGCTTTTTCCGCCGCTTCTTTTAACTCAGCAGGAATTTCAGCAACGACCTTGCCGTCGCCTATATAGGCCTTCATACCAATCACATCCACAACGCCCTTGAAATTCTGCTTTTCGCCGATGGGAATGTGGACCTGCACCACGCGCTTGCCGTGCGCTTCGACAAATTCCTTAATGGCATCATACGTCTTTTGAAAATCGGCATTCTCACGATCCATTTTGTTAATCACAAAGAAGCGCGGCAGGTTAAACTGGTCGCAGTAACGCCAAGCGAGTTCGGTGCCCACTTCGATGCCAGCCACCGCATCCACCAAAATAATCGCGCCATCTGCCACAGTCAAGGCGGAAATCATCTCGCCTACAAAATCAGTGTAGCCTGGCGCGTCAAGAACATTGATCTTGTAATTCTTGTGTTCGACCGGGATCACGCTTGTGTAAATTGAAATTTTTCTTCTGTGTTCCTCGTCGTCATAATCCGACGCTGTCGCGCCATCTTCCACTTTCCCAAGGCGGGTTGTTGCCCCCGTAACATGTAAAAATGCTTCTGCCAGCATGGTCTTGCCTGCTCCGCCGTGTGAAACCAGCGCAACGTTGCGGATAAACTCGGTGGTATACTCCTTCATTGTAAGTTACCTTCCTGTTAAATAAATTTGTCAAGCAAGTTGCACGATTGTAAAAGAACTCAAATGAATTGTCAAAGTGAGATGCGTCACCCCTTAAATATGACATTGCAGACGCCATTTTGGGAAATCCATGAACGCACTTGTCGGTGAATATTCCTTCATAACCATTGCTATCGGTTTTGCAATCATTTCAGGCATTATCCTTCTGGCGAACAACCCCAAATGGAACGATTTTCTTGCCTTTGGCATGATCCTGCTTGGGTTGGTCGTTGCCTGGGCGGCCCTGCATCCGCGCCCCACACTGCTGATGGACGATGCCAGGGAAGTCCAATCCATGATCGGCGCGGGCAGGCCCGTTCTGCTTGAGTTTCAATCCCCCTACTGAATACGCTGCGTGTCGATCAAGCCCGTCGTGGACGAGCTCGAACAAGAACTTGGTGATGACCTTCTCATTATCCGCCTGAACATACAGGAACAAGTCGGCATGGAACTTTCCCCGGTCTATGGGTTCGAGTTCACACCCACCTTTATCTATTTCGACGCGCAGGGCAATGAACTCTGGCGCATGGTCGGCGAATTCGACCCTCAGCGCGTGCGCGATACGCTGGATAGTGAGTGAGGGTTACAGGTTACAGGTTACAGGTTATAGGCTATAGGTTTTCAGTCTTCAATCAAATCTTTATCTCCCCACTTTCCATCTTCATCTTTCATCATTCATCATTTCCCCCAAATGTCCAACCTGCTCCGCCAGTTAAAATTCGAACTCGCCTACCTGCTCGGCAACGCCCCCTGGGACAGCGGCATCTCCCCGCCGGAACTGTACGACTTCATCGCGCACCACCCCCCGGGGCGCGCGCTCGACATTGGCTGCGGCACAGGCACCAACATTATCACCCTTGCCAATGCAGGCTGGCCGGCAGAAGGCTTCGACTTCGCAACCAGCGCCGTTAAAATCGCCAAACACAAGATCAAAAAAGCCGGCGTCGCAGCCAATGTCTTTACCGACGATGCCACCCAAATGAAAAACGCCCACCCACCTTACGACCTTGCCCTCGACCTCGGCTGTTTTCATGGCATCGAAAATAAAGCGGATTATCTCGCCCAACTGAACCGAATCCTCGCCCCCGGCGGATTCTGGCTCATGTACGGCTTCTTAAAACAAGAAGCGGCTCCAATCACACCGGGGCTGGTCAACTCCGACCTCAATCTGATCCAACGCCATAACCTGACGCTCGTTTCCCGCAAAGACGGCTGGGACAGGCGGGAACGGCCTTCGGCATGGCTTTTGTGGCAAGTGAGTTATTAAAAGGTTGCAGGTTATAGGTTACAGGTTACAAGTTCTTCATAATTCATCCTTCATCCCTTTCCCTATGGATCTCCTCTTTCTCTTTCTCTTTCTCGACGGTATCGGACTCGGCGAAGACGATCCGGAGATCAACCCATTCGCCCGCGCAAACATGCCTTATCTCGAGTCTTTGCTTGGCGGCAAAAAATTAACCAAGTCTGCCGCGCCATTCGAAAGCGACATCCTATCTCTAAAACCAATCGATGCAAATCTCGGCGTAAAAGGTCTCTCGCAATCCGCTACCGGGCAGGCCGTCTTACTCACAGGCATCAACATCCCTGCCAAACTGGGCTATCACTACGGACCCAAACCGAACCCAGAGGTCGCGCAATATCTCAACGGCGAAACGCTTTTCTCAAAGACGGTGCAAGCCGGAAAAAGGACCTCCCTGCTTAACGCCTATCCCCCGCGCTATTTCGATGGAATTGATTCCGGAAAACGCTTGTATTCTTCCATTCCACTCGCGCTGACGAATGCCGGTCTCCCCCTTTTCACCGAAAAAGATTACTTCACCGGGAACGCTCTATCCGCCGATTTCACGGGTGAAGGCTGGCGTGAGTTCCTTGGCTTTCCTAACGCCCCGCGCTTCGAGCCGGAATCCGCAGGCAGGGAACTTGCCCGCCTTGCCAAACTCTATGACTTTTCCTTCTTTGAATACTGGGCAAGCGATTACGCTGGTCATAAACAGGATATGCCTTGGGCGGTTAAACAACTCGAAATTTTCGACAGTGTGCTAAAAGGCTTGCTCGAAAACTGGGATATGGCGAATGACCTTATCCTGCTCACCTCCGACCATGGCAATATGGAAAACCTCCGCACACGCAGACATACTGCCTCGCCAGTTCCGTTTCTCTTATTGGGCGACAGAAAAAATCGAGAAGCCTTTGCAGACATCTCAGACCTGGCTGGGATTGCGCCAGCCATTAGCAATGGCTTCATCTCATGTAGCTGGAACTATCTATGAACCCAATCTGATCGCCAAACGCCAGCCAGTCATCGTATGTTGTAAAAATCAGTCTAATTTATTGTGAAATTTACGAAGAGTCTCTTTTGCCAATTCCGCCATTCCCCTATCTGCGCGATTGGCAGCGGCTTCCTGCAAGGCAAGGATCGAGCGCGGATCGCGTAACTTTGCAAGAGATTCGATTGCCTGCCGCCTTACTCCCTGATCTGGGTCTTGCAGCATTTCAATTAAATAGGGTGTCACACGTTCATCACGAATCCGGCCCAACCCGCGGATGGCATGCCCCCGCACAGCCGCCTCAGGGTGAGACAACGCTTCAGCAAGCACAGCCACCGCGGGTGCGCCGAATTGCGCCAATGCCTCCGCTGCGGCTTGACCAACCTCATGATGCAAGTCGTACAGTGTCATGCCAAGTTCGTCAATGGCGCGTATATCACGCAGATTTCCCAGAATCATTGCCGCAAACTTGCGAACGGTTTTTTCGCGGTCTGAAAGCGCTTCGATCAGCGGTACGACGACAGGGTCGCCTATCTTCTCAATGGCAGCCAACAGATCTTGGACGGCCTGCTCGCGCTCGAACCACCAAAAAGAGTCGCGCAAGGCTTCCATAAGAAATGGAACCGCCGCCGGATGGCAAGAATCGCCCAAAGCCTTTAGGGCAGCCTGACGAACCTCGATGATTGGATCGTCGAGCAGGACATTTGCAAGATCTTCGAAGGTAGCGGGGTCGTGAAACCTTCCAACCGCCGCACACGCAGCGATTCGAGCCTCAATTTCACGGTCTCTTAAGAGCGGCAGCAAGTCGGGGAGCACGCTGGCATCTCCCATATTTGCCAGCGCAAGCGCCGCACGTGCGCGAACCGTAAAGAACTCTCCACGCAAGGCTTCGAGTAAAGTGGGGATTGCCGTCTTATCTTTATTGATGGCAAAGACTTCGACAACCCGTCCGCGAACAAGGGGGTGAGCCGAACGAATGGCTTGGGTCAGTTGGGGAGAAGCGGCAGGGATTTGGGCAAGGATTTGCTGATAGATGGCAAGCAGGTTCAAGTCTTGGGTTTGAAGCGCATCCAGGAGAGGCGAAACGGCATCGGCGCCGAGTCGAATCAATTCCTGGGCAGCGCGCGCGGCGAGAGGAATCTCCCAACGCTTTGATCCATTTTTGGGCTTCTGCCCGCTTGGAATTCATAAACCAATCCATCCATTCATTTTAACATAACATCGAATCAGGGCGTGAAGGTTATAATACGTTAAACGTATTCATCAATTCTGAGGAGTGTTGTTTATGAAAAAGAGAAGAGGTTTCCCATTTGCGATTCTTGTTTTAATCCTATCGATTCTTGGATGTAACCTGCCCGGCGCTGCGCCAGAAGTTGAAACGGCGGGTGAAGAGTCGTCGGCGCCCAGCCCGGGGGTAACGGTAGTGGTGGTGGTGGAAAACACAGCGACACCAATCCCAACCGATACGCCCATCCCCCCCACCCCCACACCGCAAATTCCGCCGGAATTGACGCTTACAAAAAATTCCAACTGCCGTTTTGGGCCCAGCAGTTTTTATAACATTGCAGATCAAATCGCTTCTGGAAAAGAACTGCCGGTGATTGCGCGCAGCGAAGATAACGAATGGTGGCAGGTGGTCAACGAGACCGGACGCGAATGTTGGATCTACTACGAGAACGCGACTCCCAATCAGGATTTCAGCTCACTGGAAATTGGTGAAGCCCCGCCCCTGCCCGGCATCCCCTTGAATTTTTATGTAGTGGACCAGCAATGCCTGTCGGCGCAGAAAAAATTTTCGTTGACGTTGAGTTGGTCTAGCGGCGGCGGCGAGACTGCCTTCCGCCTTTACCGTGACGGCGGGCGGGTCGGCGAATTCAAACCGACTCGGTTGAATTATAAAGACCCGGGCGTTCCATATAACAAGGTAGTGACGTATGAGCTTGAAGCCGTGAATGAGTACGGCGTTTCGGAGCGGGCGATTCAGATCGTTCCTGCTTGCAAATAACAAAAAATGAACTCCCTGCATTTCTGCAGGGAGTTCATTCATCTGCTGGTGAACAAAAAACTAAAGACCTTTTACAACCAAACCAAGCGCAAGCAAAGCGAACGCGGCAAATGCAAGCCAGAATGCATACGCCGATAAAGCGCCAAGCACACCAATGCCGCCAAGCAAACCGAGAAGACCAACAACCACAGCAACCCAAAACGTAATGGCTTTAGGGGGGGTAAGTTTCATTTCGTTCTCCTATTGCGATAAGTCCAGCAGATGAATTAATTTATAACATAAGTGAAAAAATAGTCAATACATTAATTTTTTCCTAACGGCCTGTTGTCTTTCAAAAACTCTCAGGGCTGAATTTCAACATTTTTTCTCTGATATAATCCCCGACTCGGTTCACAAAAAAACAGAACGTCAGAGGAATTTTAGTGTTCTTTCCTTAGATATTCTTAAACCCAGATTACGCCTTCCGGCGTATTACCACTCTTATCGGAGTTCCAAAATGAAGAAAGAACAATTGATTGATTTGTATTACCAGATGGTGCTCATTCGCCGTGTGGAAGAACGCGGCGCGGAGTTGTACCAGGCTGGCAAGATCGGCGGCTTCATGCACCTGTACA
>JACAEP010000017.1 GCA_013388795.1 Chloroflexota bacterium
CTCAATAGCCTTGAAGGCAAGCATCCCTTCCCGCGCAATCGTCCGCCTTTCCCTGTGACCCACGGATTTGAGAATCTGCCGACAGCGGTGAACAACGTGGAAACGCTGGCATCGGCGGCTCAGATCATGCGGCATGAGCCAGAGTGGTACACCAAGTTGGGGCTGAACGGTCACGCCGGTACGAAAGTTGTTTCTCTTTCAGGAGATGTGCAACGTCCCGGAAATTATGAAACGCCATTCGGTTTGCCGTTGAAGACTCTGCTGTACGATTGGGCAGGCGGGCCCAAACCCGGACGAAAAATTCAAGCCGTGACCATGGCAGGACTCTCCGGCGGCTTCCTCGCAGGTGATGATCTCGAAACTGCGACACTTGATGAACCCAGCATCCGCAGCAAAGGCTCAATGCTCGGCGCGGCAGGTATAATTGTGTTCGACGACAGCCGCGATATGATCGCAGTGACTCATAACGCAATACAGTTCTTTGCGCATGAATCCTGCGGCAAATGTTTCCCTTGTCGTCTTGGAACGCAGCGTCTGACCGAACGCTTGTCTGGCGAAGGTCCGATGCAGTTGCAGAGCTGGTTGGAAGAAGTTAACGATATGAACGCGGCGATGAAAACTTTCAGCGCCTGTGGTTTGGGCATGGCGGCGCCATTGGTGATCGAAAGCCTGATCAAACAATTCCCTGCCCGCGTGCAGGAATTTGTGGAGAAGAGCTGAAACATGGCTGGTCATGAACTCACCATAAAGTTAGACGGCAAGGATGTTGCCTTCACGCAAGGCGAAACCATTTTTGAAATCGCCCAGCGGAATGAAGTATTCATCCCAACCTTATGCTTTGACCCGCGCCTTAAACCGTTCGGCTCCTGCCGCCTGTGCGCCGTGGAAATCAAAGGGATGAAGAACCCGGTCGCCTCTTGCACGACGGCGGCAACGGCTGGCATGGAAGTGAACACCACCACCGAAGTTTTGGAAAAGCGCCGCAAGACCTTGCTGGAAATGGTCGTTTCGGAAAACCGCGAGTTGGAAGTCTCTCCGTTACGCGGCGTTGCTTCGCAGGAACTTTCCATTTTGGTGGAAAAATACGGAGCAAAGACAGGTCGCTTTAAGGGTGCGCAATCTGGGCATAGTAGACTCGATGATAAGAATCCATTCATCCTGCGCGATTATGACCTGTGCATTTCCTGTTATCGGTGTGTGCGTGTGTGCGCCGAGCAAGAAGGCGACTATGCCATCAGCGTGATGAACCGCGGCTTCCATACGCAGATCGCCACCGAATTCAATTTGGAATTACGCGCTTCAGCTTGTACCTTCTGTGGTCAATGCGTGCAGACGTGTCCTACCGGCGCGCTGGCAGATAAAAAGGCATTGCGGTTTGGCTAGCTTCTCTACACCATGACCGCCGACGACAGACTGCGGTCTACCGTCAGTGGACTGCGGTCAGAAATGAAGTTGTATAACATCTGAAATAATTTATTGTTTCAAACCAAGAAGGAGTAAAGACATGGCATTACTACAAGAATTACGCGGATTGCCTCTCATCAACTCAGGCGTAAAAAAGACCCGCACCGTCTGCGGATACTGCGGCGTGGGGTGCTCGGTGGATATTCTCAGCAAAGATGACCGCATAATCGGCGTACAACCCGCGATGGATGGACCCGCCAATTTGGGAGCGCTGTGCGTAAAGGGACAGTTCGCCTACGATTATGTCCATCACCCTGATAGATTGACAAAGCCTCTCGTCCGCCGTGAAGATGGCAAACTGCATGAAACCACCTGGGAAGAAGCCTTGCAAGTTGCAGCGGATGGCTTCCGCAACGTGGAGCAGAAGTATGGACGTCACGCCATTTACGGCGTCTCCAGCGGACGCACTCCCACCGAAGCCGATTACCTGATGCAGAAATTCATTCGCGCGGGCTTCGGCACTCATAACATAGACAATTGCAGCCGTGCCTGACACGCGCCCACTGTCGCCGGTCTGGCGGCAACCATTGGGCGCGGCGCCATGTCGAATCCCTTGTCTGACTTGGAAAAGGCAGATGTCTATTTCTGCATAGGCACAAACATGACGGAATGCCACCCTGTGGCAGCCACCCGCATGAAGAAAGCCTTGGCGCGCGGATCGAAATTAATTGTCGCCGACCCGCGGTATATCAAACTGGCAGAGATGGCAGATCTCTACCTGCCTCTGCGCGTCGGCACGGATGTGGCGTTATTGCTCGGCATGGCGCATGTCATCATCCGCGAAGACTTGCTCGATCATAAATTCATCGCAGAACGCACCACTGGCATCGAAGAATACATTGCACACGTTAAACAGTTTGCGCCGGAATGGGCCTCTGAGATCACTGGCGTGCCACTCAAGGATATTGAAAAAGCCGCCATGATGTATGCCAGCGCAGACAAAGCCTCCATCTATTACACGCTGGGCATCACCGAACACATCTGCGGCGTGGATAATGTCCAAAGCCTGAGCAATCTGGCGCTGATCACGGGTCATTTAGGACGCGAAGGCTGCGGCATCAATCCGCTGCGTGGGCAGAATAACATTCAGGGCGCGGGCGATGCGGGAACCGCTCCGAGTGATTACCCCGGGTATCAGTCTGTGCTTAAGCCGGAGAACCGTGAAAAGTTCTCGAAGGCGTATGGTCGCGAAATGGATGCCGAGAAGGGCATTACCAAAGTGACTGCGCTTGAATTGTGCGGCGAAGGCATCCACGCCATGTTGATTGATGGCGAGAACACCGTCGTCTCCGACCCGGACCGCGCTCACTGCGAACACGCTCTCAAAAAGTTGGACTTTCTGGTCGTCATTGACATCTTTTTGACAGAGACTGCCGGGTTAGCAGACGTTGTGCTGCCTGCCAGTGCCTGGGGCGAAACAGACGGAACCTACACCAATACCGAACGCCGCATCCAACGCGTGCGCGCGGCGGTCACTCCGCCCGGAGAAGCCAAACCCGATTGGTGGATTCTAAGCGCGCTTGCCAACACGATGGGCATTCAAGGCTTTGAATACGATTCGCCAGCGGACGTCTTCAATGAGATTTGCAGCCTTGCACCCATCTATGCCGGTGTGGATTGGGACTTGATCGATGGCGGTCAATACCAGTGGCCCATTCCATATAAGGGTCACCCCGGCACACCGCGCTTGCATGAAGACGGCTTCAGCAATGGTCGCGCTATTTTGCGTTCAATCGGCTACCGTGACCCCGCCGAAGTTGTGGATGATGAATTCCCCGTCTGGCTCACAACAGGACGTCGTTTGCAAAATTACCACACCCGCACTCAAACTGGCCGCGCTGAAGGCATCGAATACCTTGCGCCGGAAGAATATCTCGAAGTCCACCCGGATAACGTCCAAAAGTGGGGGCTGACGGATGGCGGCTGGGCAAAGATCACGAGCCGGCGCGGTGAGATCAAGATCAAGGTCAAAGCCACGCCGCGCTCTCCGCGTGGGACGGTCTTCGCCAGTTTCAGCTTCGCTGATACGCCCGTCAACATCCTAACAGGCTCTGGGTACGACCCAACCACACACACCGCCGAGATGAAAGTCTGCACGGTGCGCGTCGAACCGCTGTAAGAAACTAAACGCCCAAAAAGTCAAAACGGAGACCGGCGAATTTCCGGTCTCCGTTCGTTTTGGCAAACAGAAGGTATGTCAT
This sequence comes from Chloroflexota bacterium, assembly GCA_013388795.1. Taxonomy (GTDB): domain Bacteria; phylum Chloroflexota; class Anaerolineae; order Anaerolineales; family Villigracilaceae; genus Villigracilis. The sequence continues at coordinate 3,666 of JACAEP010000017.1, forward strand.
GACCCGCTTTAACAAGAAAAAACAAACAATATGGACATATGAAAACGGCAACCCGCAGCGCCGCAAAGACATCCTGGCCGCCGAAGAACCGCTGGAACTCCTTTTGCGCGCCAGAGACAAGCAGCAAACGGTTGCCATCACCATGCGCACCCCTGGCAACGACTATGAACTCGCGGCGGGCTTTCTCTACACGGAAGGGATTTTGCTTCACAAAGATGAGATTTCAGGCATGACCTACTGTGTGGATGGCAACCAGCAGGAATACAACTCGCTTCGAGTCCAGCTCGCCGCTGATTCCATGCCCGAGCTTAAGCAACTCGAACGGCATTTCTTCACCAACAGCGCCTGCGGCGTGTGCGGCGCCGCCATGCTCGACGACATTGCAGAACGCAATCTGCCCTCCCTTCCGGCTGGACCTTTCGTGAACCCCGCATTAATTACATCCCTGCCTGAAAAACTCCGTGAAGGGCAAGACCTTTTTGAAACCACCGGCGGACTCCACGCGGCGGCATTATTCGACCCGCAAGGAAATCTACTCGCTTTGCGCGAAGATGTGGGGCGTCACAATGCGCTGGACAAATTGATCGGCTGGGGCCTGCTCAATGACGAGATTCCATTTCATAATAAGGTCTTAATGGTCAGCGGACGCGCCAGTTATGAACTGCTGCAGAAAAGTTTTTCAGCGGGCATCCCGGTCTTTTGCGCCGTCTCTGCGCCGAGCAGCCTGGCGGTGGAGTTTGCCGAGCGCTTTGGGATCACGCTCATCGGCTTCCTGCGCGGACAACGCTTCAACGTCTATGCCAATGCGCAACGGATGCAGGCAGGCGAGCCTGTATTTTCAAATTGACAATTCCACTTGCGTTTGATATAAAACATCAAAGAAGTCTCAGCCTCTCGGTAAGAGAGGCTATTTTCTTGCTGCAGAATTTTTATTTTGAAGTATGGAATCAGAAACAACCATTTCTCTTGCATCCATCCATGATGCGCCCGCGATTGCCACGTTGAATCTGATCTTCAACGAAGCGACCGATCCTGCTGAAGCCATTGCCGCCCGCATGAGCGACCCCGCCGGTGTAGAAACGGTCGTCCTCGCAAAAGTGGCGGATAAAGCCGTTGGCTTTGCGCTTGTGCGGGTGACGCCAAGTGTTTTATATTCCACTCCCCATGCCGAGTTGACCGAGTTGTACGTCATGGAAAAATTCCGTCAACGCGGCATTGCAAGCGGACTGATCGCCTTCGCCGAGCAAATCGCAGTTCAAAAAGGCGCGCGCAGTATCCTTGTGCAAACGGGCGACGATAATGCGCCTGCCCTTGCGCTTTATAAAAAGCTTGGCTATGAAGAGTATGATCTCACACTTAAGAAAACACTTTTCTGATAATCCAGTTCATCCGGGTTTATCTGTGATAAAAAAATGATAAGGAAAAAATAGTCAATGAAAAGACAATACACCAACCGCCGTTACCTCGACGCCCTCGAAAAGAAAGTCCTCGTCTTCGATGGCGCAATGGGCACGAGCCTGCAACTGCAAAACCTGACTGCCGAGCATTTCGGCGGCGAACAATACAACGGATGCAACGACTATCTCGTCATCTCGTACCCCGAAGCCGTGGAAAAAGTCCACCGCTCGTTTCTCGAAGCAGGTGTGGACGTGCTTGAGACAGACACCTTCCGCTCGAACCGTTTGACCATGCAGGAATACGGCTTACAAAATCGAATCATTGAGATTAACAAAGCGGCGGCAAGTTTGGCCAGACGATTGGCGGATGAATATTCAATACTCGATAATCGAAACCCGAATACCGAACCTCGAATATCGCATCCTCGTTTCGTCGCCGGCTCCATCGGTCCGTCTGGCAAATTGCCATCCACCAACGACCCTGAGCTTTCCAATGTCACATACGACGAATTGGTGGACGTCTTCCGCGAACAGGCAGTCGGATTAATTCAAGGCGGCGTGGATCTGCTGCTGATTGAAACTTCGCAAGACATCCTCGAAGTCAAAGCCGCCATCACGGGCATTCACAAAGCCTTCAGCGAAACAAATGTCTACTTGCCGATTAAGGCTAAGGTAACGTTGTATACGACCGGGCGCATGCTGCTCGTCACCGACATCAACGCATCGCTTACCATCCTTGAAGGCATGGGCATCGATGTCATCGGTCTCAACTGCTCCACCGGACCCGAACACATGCGCGAGCCAATCCGCTTCCTCGGTGAAAATTCTGTATTGCCGGTTTCATGCATTCCCAACGCAGGTCTGCCATTGAATGTAGATGGTCAAGCCGTCTATCCGCTTGAGCCCGAACCATACGCGAATGACATGTACGAGTTCGTCACGAAGCATAACGTCCGCGTTGTGGGTGGATGCTGCGGCACGACCCCCGCGCATCTTAAATTGCTGGTGGATAAACTCGCCAATTACCAATTGCCAGGCGGCAAAACCCCGGTTCAATCTACGCCGCAGCTTGCCTCTGCCATGTCAGCCATCGCCATGCGACAGGACCCCGCCCCAACCTTGCTCGGCGAGCGCTGCAACGCGCAAGGTTCGCGCAAGTTCAAGCGCCTGCTGCTCGAAGAAGATTACGACGGCATTCTCGACATTGCCCGTGAACAGGTGTCCGGCGGCGCGCATGCGCTGGATGTTTCCGTCGCCGTCACCGAGCGCGCAGACGAAGCCGAATTGATGCGCAAAGTGGTGAAGAAGCTCCAAATGGGCGTGGATGTTCCACTCGTGATCGACACCACCGAGTTGGACGTGCTCGAAGTCGCCCTGCAAACCGCGCCGGGGCGTTGCCTCATCAACTCCACGCATCTCGAAGCCGGACGCGAAAAAGCCGACAAAGTCTTTGCGCTGGCAAAAAAATACAACGCCGCTGTGATCGTGTTAACCATTGATGAGCAAGGCATGGCAAAGACCGCCCAGCGCAAACTGGAAGTAGCCAAGCGCATTTACGATATCGCCGTCAACGACCACGCACTGAAAGCCGCAGACCTGGTCTTTGACGACCTGACCTTCACTCTCGCCACCGGCGACCCGGAATTTGCCAACTCCGCCATTGAAACCATTGAAGGCATTCGGCTGATCAAGCAAAACCTGCACGGTGTGATGACCTCGCTGGGCGTGAGCAACCTCTCCTTCGGTTTTGCGCCGCAAGCCCGCCCCGCGTTGAATTCGGTGATGTTGTATCACTGCGTGCAAGCCGGTTTGGATATGGCGATCGTCAACGCCGCGCACGTCATGCCATACGCGGAGATCGGCGCCGAAGAAAAAGAACTGTGTGAAGACCTGATCTTCAACCGCCGCGAAGACGCGCTCCAGCGTTTTATCCAACATTTTGAAAATGTAGGGGTGGATATTTCATCCAGCCGCGTTGCCGACCCCACCGAAGGCATGACTTCCGAACAGAAATTGCACTGGAAGATCATGCATCGCTTCAAGGAAGGCGTGGAAGCCGATATTGATGAGATCATCAACCGCCCCGTAGGGATAGGGCTTGCCCCTATCCAAGGGGCGGAGGCAAGCCCCGCCCCAACATCCACCCACGAAGTTGCCGTTCACATTCTCAACAACGTCCTGCTGCCCGCCATGAAAGAAGTGGGAGACAAATTCGGCGCGGGCGAGTTGATTCTGCCCTTCGTGCTGCAATCTGCCGAAGTAATGAAGAAGGCCGTCTCGCACCTTGAGAATTATCTCGAAAAGGTCGAAGGCGTCAGCAAGGGTTTGGTGGTGCTTGCCACCGTCTATGGTGACGTACATGATATTGGCAAAAACCTCGTCAAGACCATCCTCGCCAACAACGGCTACAACGTGATCGACCTCGGCAAGCAAGTCCCAGCAGAGACAATCATCACCAAAGCGGGCGAAGTCAACGCCACTGCCATTGGCCTCTCCGCGCTGCTCGTGTCCACATCCAAGCAGATGCCGTTGATCGTGAACGAACTCCAACGCCGCAGACTCAACTTCCCCGTCCTGATTGGAGGCGCGGCCATTAATCGCCGCTTTGGCCGCCGCATTCTCCAAACCGAAGATGGCTCGATGTACGAGTCAGGTGTTTTCTATTGCAAGGACGCCTTCGAAGGCCTTGAAACAATGGATACGCTCATTGACAAAACCAAACGCCCCGAACTGCTTGAGAAGATTCGCAAAGAATCTGAAATGGAACTCAACCGCGCCAGCGACGTTCAACGTTCAACGTCAAACATCCAACGTTCTTCCATTGTCCCTGCCCCCATTGCCCTTCCCGCCAAACTCGGACAACGCATCGTCAAAGACATGCCGCTCGAAATGGTTTTGAAACACCTCAACATGAACGAGTTGTATCGTCTTTCGTGGGGCGCGAAAAATACGCATGGCAAAGAATGGGAAAAACTCAAAGCCGAGTTCGATGCCCGCCTCGCCAAAATGGCCAAAGACGCTCTCAAAGAAGGCTGGCTCAAACCCCAAGCCGTGTATGGCTATTTCCCCTGCCAAGCCGATGGCAATGATTTAATCATTTATGACCCAGAGTCCGTTTCATCCGCGAATTCGTTTCAAAGTCCGCTTATGCGCTTCACCTTCCCGCGCCAACCCTACGATGACCATCTTGCCCTTTCGGATTACTACGCCTCGGTCGAGTCCGGTCAAATGGATGTGGTTGCGCTTCAGGTCGTGACCGTCGGTCAGGCCGCCAGCGACAAATTTGACAAACTCCAAGCCGCCAACGACTACACCGAAGCCTACTTCGTACATGGACTCGCCGTCCAAGCCGCCGAAGCGACCGCCAACTACCTGCATGAACATATCCGCCGCGAGTTGGGCATTGGCGAAAGCCAGGGCAAACGCTACTCGTGGGGCTATCCCGCCATCCCCGAACTCGAAGATCACTTCAAAGTCTTGGAGTTGCTGCCCGCTGCCAAAAGCGAACTCGGCATGAGCCTCTCCATTTCCGGTCAACTCATCCCCGAACAATCCACCGCCGCCATCATCGTGCATCACAAGGAAGCAAAGTATTACGCGGTGGGCGAATCAAGAGTTGAACAATTAACAAAGTAAAGTGAGATAATACCTCGCTCTACAGGTTGTCATGAAAAAATTTAGATTATCGAGAGTTCTATCGTAGAAACCTGCCTCACATCTAACCTCACGGAGCCGTATTCTTGGTAAATTTCCGCCTGGCAGGGTCGCTGCCAAAAGAGGTTATTGAAAATCTTCGGACGGAAACAGAAATTCTTGAAAAAAGTTATTGACGATAGAAGAATCATCTGAAAGATTTTTGCTGCGTGAACGAGAACAACGAAAACTTTTTAGAAAATGGGATGGCGCTCTCCACATCCGGTAAAAGCTGGTTTAAGGCGGCTGGACCAATATCGAAGCGGACCTATACTAAATTCAAAATGCAGTGCAAGATAATATCTCGCACTGCTTCTCATACAAAATGAAACAGCCTTCTTCTAACACTCAATCCGGCCATTTTGCCAACTTCCTCTGCCTCGTTGGGGTGGAACTTATCCTCGCTGGCGCATGGACACTTTTCATTGCGCTTTCTCAAAACCTGCGCGCAACAACTTTTATCGCCATGACAGCAACCGTGATCGGCTTTGTTGTTTTGGCTGCGACCTGTTGGTTGAAGATCTGCATCGCAAAACTCGTTTCAGTATTGGGCGGCAGGTTCATTCAACTCGCCGCTCTTGCCATCCCCATATTTCTATCCGCATTTTTCTTCCTCCGCACTCCTGGCATAGAAGCCCTGAAAATCATTGGTCCTCTTCTCGCTTGTATTTGGCTGATCGGCATTGAAATTCTGTTCTTCTTTCACCCCCCAAACGAAACAAAACCCCAAAAGACCACGTCAGGCAACCTGGCGATTCTTTCAATCGCAGCGGGCTATGGCAGCCTGCTTATTCCATCCCGCGTACCGTCGCTATTGGATGGTTTCCCCTGGAACACGCCGCTGGAGTTCATCACTGCAACTCTGATCCTGCCATTTGCCTTTTTCTTCGGTCAAAAAATTCTCTTCCAAAAAGCGGCGACGCTTCTCCTCGCGCTCACGCTTGTTGCCAAACTAGCCCTGAGTTTCTTCCTCCCCCAAAGTGGATTGGGCGTTTATGCCTACTTTAATGAAGAAGCGCGTCTCTCCGGCAAATGGGAACGGACATATGAATCCTTTCTCGAGCCTTCCTACTCACAAGTGATGCAGCTTCCGTATCGCTCATTCACCGAAATGCCCATCGAGTCTCTGAATCGTCACGGTTTCAAAAAGGAAGATTTCTGGCTCGTACTGGGCGTCAACGGTGTGATTGCCTTGAAAGCAAACGAACGACTTGTCGTCCTCGTTCAAGGCGCCAGTGACCATCAACTCGTACTGACCGACCTGACAACCGGCAAACAATTCGACGTTCCAACCGTCAAATCGAAAGAAGATCTCAACACCAGTCTGTTCAACGATATTCCTTATGTTGGCAATGCACAGCTTACAGGCTCGCTCCAATTCACCAGGTATGGCAACGCGCGTTTTCAGCCTGTCATCCTAAAAGCGGACGGTTCTGTGCAGTCTGCTCTTTCTCAGAGTTGGCTCTCCGCTTCCGCGCTAGATTCCCCTGTTCGATTCTTTTCCGCTTTACAAACCTTTCTGGCGCTGTTGTTTTTAGGCTTGTTCGGGTGGAGCCTTCTTGGCGGATTTATCAACCACTACCAAAATGGAACCCTCGACTCAGTGGATGTGTACCTTGCCCTGACCGGTCTCATCCTTTATTACGTCTGCGAGGTTGCCGCAAAGCCAACCGTTTATTTGTTGTTCCTTGCTCTGGCTTCTCTCTTTTCTCTGATCAAGTTCCTTGATCTCACCATGCGCGGACGGACGTATTCCAGTTTCAATTATCTGTTCTCGCTTGGTTTGCCGTTCCTGCTGATGTTCCTGCCGTTGGATATTCCCAATTTGAACAGTGTGGTGTTTGTTCCGCAATATCAAGATACGATGGAATATCAAATGCTTGCCCGCAACATTTATGTGGCAGGCGATGCCTTCCTGCTCGAAACCCCGCCCTGGGCATACAAAGTTCTCTTTCCATACATTGCAGGGCTGCTGCATGTCCTCTTTGGGCAATCGCTTTCCGCTCAATTCTTCCTCAACGTCTGGAGCGCGCTGCTCAGTGTGGTATTGATGATAGAGGTGGCCAACTCCTTTGGGCTGACCAAACGCAATGCGTTTGTCGCCGCAAGCCTGTTCTTTTTGCTGACCATGCTGCCGGTCAGTTTTACATATTTCTACCGCTTCGGGCTGATCGAACCGGTTGCCATCATGACTTTGCTGCTTGGCGCCTATTTTGGCAAAGAAGGCAGGTTCGGCGCCATGTTTGCCATTGGCGTTGTGACTGGCATGCTGCGCTTGAACTTTGCAGGCGCCATTTTCACCGCCATTACCTTCCTGGCGCCTGCCTTCGTTGGCGGGTTTGCCCAAGCCTGGGGTTCTTTCATCCACTGGCTGAGGTCCGATTGGAAGCGTTGGGTCAGTTTCCTTGTTGCAATTCTATTACCATCCCTTTTCATTGCCTGCATCTATAGACAGTTCCATCCGACCTATACACTCACCCATGAAATGAACGACCAGAGTTCACTAGGCTCGGCGCTGATGAGTTTGGTAAGTGTCGTGGTGGGCGGCGACCAGGAATTTTTGCAAAACCAGATACAGCGCAACCCGCAGGATATTGTGTTGATCACGCTGCCTATATTCTCTGGGCTGGTGATCGCGCTTCTTTCACTGGTTTATCGCAAAGGGCTTTTTGCCCGGCTTGACCTGCGTCTGAGCCTGTTCCTGTTGAGTATGCTGCCGGTGTATGCCGTATTGAAACCCATCGGATATTTCCCGCGCTATAGTTGGTCTTTCCTGCCGCCCGCGCTGATTCTGATCGGACTGGTCTTGCAATTCCTCATTTTGAGAGATAATAAGGCGGTTTAGGATCATTCATGAAAACTGCTTTGCAAAACACATTCCGCGCCTGGGTTGCGCTGACATTTCTGGTCATTCTTAGCCTCGCTGCCATTTACCTCCGCAGCGGCATAGCAGGACTTAACCTGTTCATCCAACAGTGGCCCTTATCAAACCTTGCTGTTACGCTCGCTTCCACCTCCCTCACATGGCTCTTGGCGGGCGCGCTGCTACACCTGCTCGCCAATGAAAAAATAAACCAAAACAACCTCTGGCTTACGGCGGGATTTTTCCTCGTCCTGTTCGTGTATTTGCAGATTTTGCGCGAGCGCTTCCGCTATGGCGACTATCACTACTATCTCGAAGCCGCCACTGCCCTCGCCAATGGACAGCCCCTGCCCGACACCTATCTCTATCTGCCGCTTTGGGGCACGTTGTTGCGCTTCCTCGTTCCACTTGGCGACCAGGGCGTGATGATTATCCTCTGGCTGGTCAACATCATCGCACTCGCCGCATTCTACTTTCTACTTGTTTCTGTTCTTCAACGCTACAACTTCTTGCAACCTCTTTCCGTTATCATCACCATCCTCTTCCTGCTTATCAATACTCCGCTCATGCGCGCGCTGGGTTTCATTCAAGTGAATCTCATCACGCTTGACCTGATATTCTTTAGTATTCTGGTTTATCCTAAAAACAATTTCCTCTCTGCCCTGGCGTTGGCTCTCGCCGTTCACCTCAAGACCAGCCCCGCCGTCATTGTGTTGGCGTTTTTGCTCACCTTCAACTGGCGTTGGATCATTTGGTTCGCTGTGAGTTTTCTTGCCATTGGTCTTTTCCCAGCCGCCATGCACGGCACAGATATCTACCTGCAATTCATCAACAACACCATCGCGCTCTCCCAAATTCCCGACACCAACTTCCACGATACTTCCTTCGACTCGTTCCTGCGTTTCCTCAATCCCTTCTTTGGCATACAAATCGAAACGACTCGCTTAATGGCGCTTGGTGCAAAAGCGCTTTTGCTCCTGGCCACGCTGTACACCATGGCGCAGAACATTCACAGGCAATCCTTCTCTAAAGAAAATCGCCTGCTCAATGCAATCCCTGCCTTGTTTGTCTTCATGACCCTTGGCTCGCCCATCGTCTGGGACCATCACGGCATCTTCCTTACATTGACCTTCCTGCTCATGCTCAAACGCATCCAGTCCCCCGCGCATTGGATGATCTTCCTCGCCGCATACTTCCTTGAATTTATGCTGCCCTCCTTCGACTTCTTCCCATGGTCCTACGGTCGCCTCGTCGCATCGATGGCTGCCCTATGGCTGATGTATGCCACCCGCAACAACGACGAGCCTTCACCATTCTTCGCATTTGCAAATCAATGGCTTACAAAAATTGGCTAACCAACAAACCTGTATACCTTCGTATGCTTCGCGCCCTTCGTGGTTAAGGGTTTTAAAACCATGAAAAAGCATCTCCCTGCCATCATCCTTGCCTGTGTTTTCATTGCAGGCTTGCTCACCTTCGACCAATACGGCGAAAGCTGGGATGACCGCTCGCTTCAAAAATACGCCGAGAAATCCATCGCCGCTTACACCACCTTCCCGCAAGAGGGCGTGGTCAACATCGCGCGCGAAGACCTCGGCTTTTACGGTCCCTTCTTCGTCATGCTCACCGACATCCTCTCCAAATCGCTGAGCACCATCCTGCCCTTCTCTCTCCCTGATCTGCGCCACCTCATTTACTATCTCACCTACTTCGCAGGTGTGCTCGCCTTTCACTCCATCGCCAAACGCTGGCTTAGTGACATCCCTGCCCTCGGTGCAACCCTACTCTTCGCCCTGCAACCTGTCTTCTGGGGTCACGCCTTCATGAACCCCAAAGACACCCCATTTCTTTCTCTCTTTCTTCTTTCTTTATCTTTTGGGATTCAAGCCTTTGACGCGCTCAAACTTGATTCCCCCATCAGCCTTCCTCCCAGCTCCAAGCGGACTCTCACGCTTCTCACTGCGCTCTGGCTTGTCTCTGTCTTCGGGCTTTTCATTTTCACCCAAGCCATTCACACCTACATCGAAACCCTCGTCCTCTCGGCGCAGGCGGGCAACACCAATCTCTTCTCGTTCATCGCCAAAGACATCAACGCCGTCTCCGCCGAAACGTACACCCAACGCTACTTCGTCCTCTTCCTGCAACTCCGCACTTATTACTCATTACTCGTTACTCTGGCTCTTCTATTCACCTGCCGCCGCCTTAATTACCAATTACTAATTACCCTCGTTACCATCCTCCCATCGGCCATTATTCTGGGGCTCTCCACCTCCACCCGCATCCTCGGTCCGTTTGCAGGCATCATCATTGCGTATGACGCATTCCGCACCAAAGGCAAACAAACCATCCCCGTTCTATTCGTGTACGCCACCGTCGCTATCATTGCCGCCTACCTCTCCTGGCCCTACTTGTGGATGAATCCCATTCCAAGATTTTTCGAGAGTCTCAGAGAAATGTCTCTCTACCCCTGGCTGGGCGGAGTCATCTTCAACGGCGAACTTTATCAATCTACCAATTTACCAGTTACCTATTTACCTGTATTACTTGCTCTTCAATTGACCGAACCGGTCTGGTTGTTGTCGCTGGCTGGATGGGTCGCGGCAATTCAAAACAAGAAAAAGAAGCGCGCGCTGATCGAAGTCGCCTCGCTGTGGTTCGTCATCCCGCTGTTGGCGTTCATCTTCATGCGCGTTGCTTTGTATGACAACTTCCGGCAAATTTTGTTTATCCTGCCGCCGATCTTTTTGATGGCGGGTGTTGCCTTTGAAGCGATTAAGAATGTAAAATGGCAAGCCGCGTTGATTGTGGCAAGTCTGCTGCCGGGTGTGATCGGCATCCTCACACTGCATCCATACGAATATGTTTACTACAATCAATTCGTTGGCGGCGCGCGCGGCGCGGATGGTCGCTATGAGATGGATTATTGGGCGACCTCATACCGCGAAGCCGCAGACTATGTAAACAGTGCGGCTGCTCCCAATGCAAATATTTGGGTCGAAGGACCAGCGCAGTTGTTTTCGCTGTTTGCGCGTGCGGATTTGAAAATTTATTCATCGGGCGAATCGAAACGCGCCGAGAGGTATGATTACGTGGTAACTTTCACGCGTTACAACTTTGACGAAACCGTGTATCCTGACGCTGAGATTGTTCATAAAATTGAACGCAACGGCGCAATATTGACCGTTATTAAAAAACCTTGATCTTATGAGGCGGCAGTCACTTCCAAAACGAGCGCCGCCTGCCTTCACGAAAGAGAAACCATGAACCTACTTGACCTTCTGAATCAAAAAACGGTCCTCGCCGATGGCGCGATGGGAACCATGCTGCACGCGCGCGGAGTCGGTTTCGACAAATGCTTCGACGAACTCAACCTCACCAACCCCGCCGCTGTCGCCGAGATTCACCGCGAATACATCGAAGCAGGCGCGGAGATCATTATCACAAACACCTTTGGCGCGAATCGCTATAAATTGGCTAAACACGGCTTGCAAGACAAGGTCGCCCAGATCAACCGCGCCGGCGTGGAACTCGCCAAGCGCGTGGTCGCCGCCTCGTTCAAGGATGTTTTGATCGCCGGAGATGCGGGACCTCTCGGCGTCAGAATCGCACCGTATGGACGGGTCAAGCTCGAGGAGGCGCGCGAGGCGTTTGCGGAGCAGATCAAGGCGTTGGCTGAAGCAGGCGCCGATGTCATCATCATCGAGACCATGTCTGACCTGTACGAAATTCAAGAGGCGATTCGTGCCGCAAAAACCGTAGGGACAGGGCTTGCCCCTGTCCAGAATGCCCCTGTCCGCGCATTACCCATCATTGCATCTGTGACCTTCACCCGCGACGACCGCACACTCCTGGGCGATGACCCTGCCAAAGTAGCGCACCGCCTCGCCGCCGCAGGCGCGGATGTGATCGGCGTCAACTGTTCCGGCGGACCCTCACAACTGTTGCGCATTCTCAAGCAAATGCGCCAAGCCGAACCGAACGCCAGGGTCTGGGTCAAGCCGAATGCAGGCTGGCCCGAACAGGTCAGCGGACGCATCATGTATCCTGCCGATGCTGATTACTTTGGCGAGTATGCCGTGCAGTTCCGTCAGGCAGGCGCGAATATTGTCGGCGGATGCTGCGGTACAACCCCGCAACATATTGCTGTGATGAAGAAAGCCCTTGAGTCCACGCCTGCAACACCCGTAGCAGAAATTTCGATTGTAGATGACGATGAAATTACTGCCGAACCCGCCGAGCAGCCCACCAACCTTGCGCAACGACTCGCGAATAAACAATTCACTGTCTGTGTCGAAATGGATCCGCCGCGTGGACTCTCGACCCACAAACTTCTTGCAGGCGCTTCTCTTTTACAAGACTCCGGCGCAGATATTATCAACGTTGCCGATAGTCCGCTGGCGCGTATGCGCATGTCTGCCTGGGCAGTGTGCGAAGTGGTACAACGTCAGATCGGCGTGGAAACCACTTTGCACTTCCCAACCCGCGGACGCAACCTCCTGCGTGTGCAAGGGGATTTGCTCGCCGCGCATGCCCTCGGCATTCGCAACGTCTTCGTCGTCATGGGCGACCCAACCTCCATTGGTGATTACCCCGAAGCGACCGATAACTACGACCTCGTCCCTTCCGGCTTGGTCAAACTCATCAAACAAGGTTTCAACATGGGCGTCGATCATTCCGGCGCCAGCATTGGTCAGCCCACCAACTTCTTCGTCGGCTCGGCGCTCAACCTCTGCCCGCAAGATATGGACACCGAAGTGAAGAACCTGCACCGCAAGATCAAAGCCGGTACCGACTTCTTCCTCACGCAGCCCATCTATCGCCCCGACGACGGTCCCAAACTCATCGAAGCCTACGAAGCCAAACACGGCAAATTCGACAAACCCATCCTCGCGGGCATCCTGCCGCTCGTCAGCGCCAAACATGCCAACTTCCTGCACAACGAAGTCCCCGGCATCTCCATCCCCGACGAAGCCCGCGCCCGCATCGAATCCGCTGGCGACGGCGGCGCAAAAGTCGGCGTGGAACTCGCCGTCGAACTGATTCAAAGCATCAAAGACTGGGCAAGCGGCATTTACATGATGCCCCAATTCCACCGTTACGACCAAGCCTCCGAGATCATCGTGGCAGTAAAAGAGTAAGTATCAGGTGACAGTCGCTTTGAAAGTGACTGTCACCTTTATAATGGGGGCATGAAATTCTCCCGCATCTTTTTTAGCGCGTTGACAGGTCTCCTCACCAGCCTGATTCTCGCCCTAACCTTTTTCCACTACTCGACCTTCCCCTCGCTGATAGATCGCCTCTTTCTCGTCCTCGTCCCGGCACTCGCCTTTGGCATTCTCTACCACCAAACCTTCCCCGCCATCTCCACCTGGACGCGAAGCGTCCGAGATCGAATATCTATCCTCGAATATCTATTCTCGTTTCTCGTTACACTCAACCTCACTTACAGCGCCATCGGCTTTCTGCAACCCGTCCTTCGCACGCCTTTTGGCATGTTCCTCTTCGCCATCATCACCCTAACGGTTGGCACAATACTCGGCTACTTCCTCATCCAACGCGCCGCCCAATCTTTCCGCACTGGCTTCCTAAGCAAACCGCTCAACATCATCCTCGCATTATCCCTGCCCATCTTTTGGATCGCCCTCATCATCAACGCTGCGCAATACCCCTCCATGTTCACCATCGAATATATCCTCGTCCCCCCAATATGGCTGCCCCTCGTCCTCCTCACCGCCCTCGCCTCTGCTTTCCTTGCTCTTTTCCTAATTCCTAACACCTCATCCCTTATCACTCACCACTTTCCACCTTCCTCTTTCCTCCACAACCTCCCCGGTCTATATTCTGCCGGAATGTTCTTCCTTATCGAACTCATCATCTCCCGCTCCCTCAACCATCCCGCTCTCGACCACAACACCGTTCTCTTCGAATCCGACGCCGGTCCGTGGATGACGATCCTTGCCAGTCCAGAGAGCGCCCCTATCAATCGCGCCGTGCATCCACTGAGTCTCATCCTCATCCGCCCGCTGGTGAGACTGGTCGCAGGCCCTATGGGTGAACATTACGCCCTTGGCGGAATTCTCGTCATCTCCGCTGTTGCCGCCGCCTGCGTCTTCATAACCTGGCTCTTCGTCAAACGCGCCACCAACTCCAGCACCTATGCTTTTATCTTCGCCATCTTTCTTGGCGCTACCGCCACACATCTGCTCTTCGGCTCGCTCGCAGAAAACTATATCTTTGGCGCAGCAGCGCTGATATTTTTTTTCTTGCTTATTCAATCCAACGAAACCCATTTCTCATTTCTCGTCCCTGCCGGTTTATTCCTCTTCGGCATCACCATTACCAACATCGCGCAGGGAGTTATCGCCCTTTTCGCAAATAAATTTGGCCTCAAACGGCTGATTCAATATTCATTCCTCATCCTCAGCCTCGGCATTTTGTTGACCATGATCACCAACATCATCTACCCCAAGCACATCACCTATTTCTTCTTGCCCGAAGATATTGCCTTTGAATTCAACTTTGTCAGCCCTGAAAATGCGGGCGTTCTTTCCGACCCCATCAGCTTATCCGATCCCCAATCCATTACCCGCAAATTGAACGTCGTCTCGCGCTCCATCCTGCTCTATGGAGTTGTTGCGCCGGATGTGATCGAATCTATCTCAGAAAAACCGCCCTTCCCGACCATTGACCTCAAAACCTTCGACGTCCGCGAGAAGACTCTCGCTTCCTACAAGGGATTCTCAAACCTGCCGCTTGTGTTATGGCTGATTCTATTGGGCAGTTCCTTCATCATCTTTGCCAGAAATATCCGCACATCGAAACATACTCCGCTCATGCTCGGTCTGCTCGGCGCGCTGGGATTCAACTTCCTCATGCATCTGTTCTACGGCACGGAATTGTTTCTTTATACGTCGTATTGGGTGTATGCGTTAGTCTTCTTCGTTGGGCTGACATTCTCCGACCTCGCCGAAAAAGCATGGATGCAATGGGGGCTGGGGTTGGTTGTGCTAACGATCATGTTCAACAACTTCTTCTTCATCTCATCCGTCTTCCGCGCACTCGCTCCCTTCTACGCCGCGTTTCCGTAATCAGTACTTCACGTAAGCGCGTAATCGGCGTTCTCAAACGCCGGGTTGCGCCGACCCCTCATCGGCGGATGTTAGAGAACGTCCACTGCGCCTTGCCCGCTTAAAAGCGATAAAATACCTTCATGGAATCCATAAGGAAATCAACGCCTTTCCTTTTAGCAATCCTTTCCCTATCGCTTGCCGTCTATCAACTCTTTTCAGTCTACACCTCCAGTGAATTTCAAAACCGTGGAAACGAGATGGTCTCCAAATGGGAGGAGCGGATACAACCCCTGCGTGAGGCGTTGCCTGACGGGGTCGCTCAAGTTGGGTATGTGGATGACGCCGCTCTTCGTGGCGATTCATCCCTGCTGGATGTGAACGAATTCCAATTGATGCAATATTCAGTCGCGCCAGCCGCAATGGACTTGGGCATGAATCACGAATGGATCATCGGCAATTTCAATGACGACGAAAACCTGGAAGCCTGGCTGACGGAACAAATAGGGGCATACGAACTTCAAGGCTTTGGCTTTGGTGTATATCTCATTCACGATGTGAAAAACTAAATGACGCTTCTTCTATCATTCACCGCTTTGCTGCCAAGAATTTTTTTAGGTTTTTTCATTGTGCATTCCATTTGGAACGCAAGAGACGGCAAAAGTCTTTTGGTAAAAATCTTTCTCTCTGCCGGAGCGGGGTTTGGCATTTCATCGCTCCTGGGCTTTTTATGGATTTGGGCTGGGCTTCCATTAACCGTCTATGCCTGGGTTGAAAGCATTGTCGCAATCATCTTGATGGTTTGGCTATTAGTCCAAAACCGCCGCCTTTTGCGCATGCCTCAAATTTCTGTGAAGCAGGAATTGCTTTGGTCTTCGATTCTTGCAGCAGGCGTGCTTTTCTTTCTTCTCAACCTGATGCTTTATGGGCTTCAATACCCACACGGCCGCCCCGATGCGTGGATCAACTGGAACGTGGTTGCGCGATTCATCCATCTCGGCGGCGCAGACTGGCAGGCGACATTTCTGCGCCAATTCGACCACCCCGATTATCCGCTCTATCTGCCGATGACGAATGCCATCACATGGACGCTTATCCGCGAACCGTCCACCTGGGGAGCGATTGCCTTTCACTTCGTCAACACATTTTTCACAGCAGGGCTGTTGTTTTCTTTCATAAACCGCTTTCGAGATTTCAAACAAGCGGCGCTGGCAACAGTTATCTTTATCTCGCTTCCGTTCACAATCGGGCAGGGAATGCGTCAATATGCGGATATGCTTCTCGCTCAACTCATCCTCGCCGCAGGCGGGTTAACTCTTCTGTATCTACAAACAAAAGAAAATCGTCTTGCAATTCTCACCGGCTTGGTTATAGGTCTGGCTGGATGGGCGAAGAATGAAGGATTGATTGCAATTCTTGTTCTGACCCTGCTTTGGGTCGTTTTGACCGTTAAAAAAGAGAAGCAGGCTTTATGGAAATACTTCGCCGGGCTTGCATTTCCCCTTTTGGTTGTCATCCTGTTCAAACTTTTCCTCGCCCCATCGAACGACCTGCTCGCCGGGCAGGGAAATCTCCTCGAAAAAGTTCTGGAGGTCGAAAGGTACAGAATCATCGCCAAACATGCCTTCACCACTCTTTGGGGTTTGGGCGATGCGCCGGTCAGCCTCTTCGGAATTATAATTTTGACGGCGATCATACTTGGCAGGTCAAACCGCGGCATCCCCGGTTTATGGTTTATTCCCGCCCTCATTGGCATCCTGCTGACTGCATATTTTGGAACCTACCTTCTCACCCCGCAAGACCTTTCCTGGCATTTGAACACTTCGCTGGACAGGCTTTATCTCCACCTTTTTCCACTGGCGCTTCTATGGTTTTTGCTCTGGCTGAAATCTCCGCAAGAACTTTTATCAAAAGAGAGTTGACATGCTCCTCACGATAGACATCGGCAATACGAACCTGACACTTGGCTTGTACGAAGGCGGAAAGCTCGGCGCGCATTGGCGACTTGCCACCGACCACAACCGTATGCCCGACGAGTACGGCTTGCAGTTTTTGGGCTTGCTTCAAAATGCGGGCAAGACCCTGACAGATATTCAGGGCATCTCGCTTGCATCTGTCGTCCCGCCGCTGACGGGGCGGGTGGTGCAGGCTTGTCGTGAATATCTTAAACAGGAGCCGCTTGTGGTGGATGCGGGCGTGAAGACCGGAATCAAAGTCCGCTATGAAGACCCAAAAGCCGTTGGCGCAGACCGCATCTGCGACGCCGTTGCCGTGATGAAACTGTATGGCGGTCCCGCCTGCGTGGTGGACTTTGGCACAGCGACCACCTTCAACGCGATTACAAAAGACGGCGAATATCTCGGCGGCGCGATCACAGCCGGAATCAACCTTGCCGCCGAAGCGCTTTATACCCGCGCCGCCAAACTTCCGCGCATTGATTTGCAGGTGCCGCCATCCGTCATTGGGCGCAACACCGTCCACGCCATGCAATCGGGTTTGCTGTTCGGCTACGTCAGCATGGTCGAAGGCATGGTCGCACGCTTCCGCGCGGAACTCGGAAACGATATGAAGGTCGTCGCCACCGGCGGGCTGGCAGAAGTGGTTGCAAAGGAAACGAAAGTCATCGAGATCATCGCTCCCTGGCTGACGCTCGAAGGGTTGAGATTGATCTGGGAATTGAACCGGTAACGCAGTTAGGATATTCCGCACGTATGGCCGACCCGTGACGCCTGTCATGGGTCTTTTTCTTTTTTTCACGGTCTAAAAAGCGGGGAGATGATTTTACACACTCATTACAAACTGTTTACATCCATACAATACAGGCATCCATTCAACCAAGGAGATGATGATGAACAAGCCCACCCTGTTTACTTTATTCGTAATCATCTGTATTGCCCTGACGGCGTGCAACGCGCCTCTTGCCCCGACCTCGAGCGGATCCGCCCCATCGAGCGAATCCCAGCCCGCAGTGACCGGCGTAACCCAAAGCCCAGGCGGACAAAGCGGGTCGTCCGCGCCGAGCGCCGGGATTTCATATCCCATCGTGGACACAGGGCAGACGACCTGCTACGACAACGATAGCGCCATCCCCTGTCCGCAAACGGGACAGGCGTTTGCCGGGCAGGACGCGAACTATCAGGGTCTTGCCCCGTCCTATCAGGATAACGGCGACGGGACCGTGACCGATCTGAATACCGGTCTGATATGGCAGCAAACGCCCGACTTCAACGATGACGGCGTAATCAACGCGCAGGATAAGATGAGTTTCGACGACGCTCTGCGCAATGCGGACTCGTTCACCCTTGCGGGATACGACGACTGGCGGCTACCCACCATTCAGGAACTGTACTCGCTGATGGATTTCCGCGGCGCAACCGGAACGGCAGACCCATCCAGCAGCCAGGTCCCATCGGATGCTGTTCCATTCATTGACACAACCTATTTC
>JACAEP010000168.1 GCA_013388795.1 Chloroflexota bacterium
AAAACATCGAAGAACGTGTCACCGCTTCCGATCGCGCTGGCTTCTCACCTGGACAAGCCAGCAGCAAACTTGGCTGCCACGGCTCGTCGTGAGCCAATCATCAAAGCCTTGGTCTACAACATTCACCGCTAGTTTGCTTTATCTTTGCAACAGAGCAAAGACCTTTCAAAATATCGTCACAAACGCAAAATATGGCTACAATTTGGCTGTCTATGAAGGCCTCGACTCCGTTTTGGTGTGGTAACCGCAACTGTGGCAGAGACCTCATAGACCTTCAAGTCGAGGTAGCAACTTGAGTTAAAAATCAACCATGAGTCTATTTCTTCAACTTGCCTTTCTACTCTCTGTGATCCTGCTCTCTGCCAAGATGGCGGGATATATCAGCATTCGCTTCGGTCAGCCTTCGGTGCTGGGTGAATTGCTGGTGGGAATTTTGTTGGGACCATCGATCATCAACCTGCTCGACCTGCCGTTCATCGAACATGAATTAACAGAGACCGTTGCAAAACTGGGCGAGTTGGGTGTGCTGCTGCTGATGTTCCTTGCCGGCCTGGAGTTGCATCTCGGGGAGATGCGCCAGAATGTGCGTGTGGCTGCCCTGGCGGGATTAATGGGTGTTATCGGCCCTGTTCTGCTGGGATGGGGCGCAGGCTTGCTCTTTGGATTCAACCAACCCTCGGCGATCTTTCTTGGCTTGACTCTGGGCGCCACCAGCGTCAGCATCTCTGCCCAAACCTTGATCGAAATGAAAGTCTTGCGCAGCCGCGCAGGCTTGAGCCTGCTGGGCGCGGCCGTATTCGACGACATTCTCATCATCCTTTTGCTTTCGGTCTTTCTGGCTTTGCAAGGTGAAGCAGCCGGCATGGCAGGGATTATATTGATCATGATGCGCATGCTTGTGTTCCTGGTTGCATCTGTCCTGTTTGGTTTGTGGGCATTACCGTGGATCATCCGCCGCGTGTCGCGTTTGCCCATCAGCCAGGGCTTGTTGACCATTTCCCTCGTCATCCTGCTCGCCTATGGAATCGCATCGGAAGCCTTTGGAGGGATGGCTGCCATCACAGGCGCGTTTCTTGCCGGGCTGATGTTGGCGCGCACGCCGGAGAAGGAACGCATTGAGGCAGGCGCGCATGCGCTGGCGTATGGCTTATTTGTGCCAGTGTTCTTTGTCAATATTGGGTTGTCCATCAACCTGCGCGAATTTCAGATGGAATCCCTGTTCCTTACAGCTGCCATCACTGTCGGCGCAGTAGCAGGCAAGTGGGTTGGAGCAGGCTGGGGCGCAAAACTTGGCGGGTTGACCACTACAGAGTCCGTTCAATTGGGAGCAGGCATGATCTCGCGCGGTGAGGTCGGTCTGATCGTGGCAAGTGTAGGCATGCGAAATGGACTTATGACGGATGTGGAATTTTCCGCCATTGTGGTTATGATATTAGTGACAACCCTCATCACCCCGCCTATTCTGCGCGGATTGTTCATGCGTGAACAGGCGAAGCATCCTGCCAGAAAGTTGGAACAGGTACGGGCGGAGTCTGAAGCGCAGGCCATTAAAGATGAGAGTAAACCGGAGGCATCCTAGTTTATTTATCTCGTTACGTTCATTTTGCATGATCCTGATCTATTGGAAGAGTTATTGGAAGCCTGGAGCAAAGCGGGTGTCGATGACGCGACCGTCCTGTTCAGCTCCGGCATGGGCAGGTTTCGCCAAAAGCAAGGCATGCGCGATGACATTCCCCTCATCCCTTCATTGGATAATTTCTACGAAGCGCCGCAAACCCTCAACCGCACGGTCTTCAGCGTTGTAACGGATGACGCTATGGTTGACAACATTTTGGATGTGACCCAAAAGCTGGTTGGAGATTTGAGCAAACCAGATACGGGCGTATTGATCGTTACGCCGGTCGTGAGCGTCTATGGGCTAAAACCTGCCGAGGATCACAGAAAAAAATAATATTCATTTCAATACATAACGGGTTGTAGCATCTTTTGACTTCTGATAATATCACGTTTGGAAGGCGCAGGAGATTGATTATCATGGAAGGCTCGTCTTATTTCGTGCTGGTCGCTGTGATTCAGGAACAGGACCTTGACCTTGCCACGCGCACGCTTCAAAACATTGGGGCGTCGCTCACGCAGCTTCCCAGCATGGGCGGTTTTCTTGGGCGGCGCAACACAACCTTATTGATCGGTTTGCCTGAAACCAAACTGCAAGAAGCGCTCCAGGCATTGCATGAAGCCTGCCGTCAGCGCATCGAATACATGACCCTGCCGCTGGAAGGCTCACCCATGCCCATGCCTGCGCCTGTGCCCGTCACCGTTGGCGGCGCAACGGTCTTTGCCTTGCCGGTAGAACGCTTTGAACAAATTTAAAAACAAAACCTGACAGGTCTTAAGAAACCCATCAGGTCTGTTCAATGAGGAGAATCGCCATGAAAATGATTATCGTGATTGTCAACGATCAAGACGCTGACACGCTCACATCCTCTTGTACCCATGCTGGTTTCCGGGTGACGCGCGTTGCCTCCACTGGCGGGTTTTTACGCAGCGGCGTAGTGACCATGCTGCTCGGTGTAGAAGACCCGCAGGTGGACGCTGTGATTGAGACCATACGCAAGGCGCTCCCCTCGAAAAGAAGAGAAAAACGAGCCACCGTTTTTGTGGTGCCAGTGGCGCATTACGAGCAAGTCTGAATGTATTGGAAGAGCGGCAGGGCATCCTCCCCGCCGCTCTTATATCTTAAGTTGATTTATTGAGTGGGCATGTTTTCACCAAGGGACAAACTTCACCCCAGCACAAAATTATCAATCAGGCGCGTCTTGCCAAAATACGCCGCCATCGAGAGCAAAGCCTTTCCCGTCACCACATCCAACTCTTGCAGGGAGTCATAGTCTGCGCAGGAAACATACTGCATACTCGCCAGCGGTTCACTCGCCAGCGCTTCTTTCATCTTTCCTCTTAGTTTTTCCGCATCACGTTCCCCATTTTCATACAAATCCTTCGCCGCGCTCAACGCCCTGAACAAAACCGTCGCTGCTTTGCGTTCGACTTCGCTCAAATACGTATTCCGGCTAGACATTGCCAACCCGTCCGCCTCGCGCCGGGTTGGACAGACGATAACTTCGAGCGGAAAGTTCAAATCTGTGACCATGCGCCGAATCACCGCCGCCTGTTGGGCATCTTTTTGACCGAAATACGCCTTTGCCGGCTGGGTGGCATTGAACAGCTTTGCCACCACCGTCGTCACCCCGCGGAAGTGACCCGGGCGCATCGCCCCCTCAAGCGGCCTCGTCAACGCCTCGACCTCCACCCAGGTCTGGTAGCCAGGCGGATACATGATCTCCGCTGTGGGTGTCCAGACCACGTCCACGCCGAGCGGGCGCAGCAGGTTCAGGTCCCGTTCAAGGTCACGCGGGTACTTCGAGAGGTCTTCGTTCGCGCCGAACTGGGTAGGGTTGACGAAGATGGTCACGATCACATGCTGGGTCTCCGCCTTGGCACGCGCCACAAGCGATAAATGCCCCTCGTGAAGATACCCCATCGTGGGAACAAGACCCACCGTCCCATTGAGAGAGAGGCGGGCGGTTCGTAGATCAGAGAGAGAGGAAAGGACATCCATTGGAACCTCTATTTGTATAGACATATTAAATAACGTTACTTGACAGGCTAGAAATTTTGTTCTACACTCGTATTACAACTCAGTCTAAAGGAGATAAAAATGGCTTACGCACACACCAATTCGAAGGGGACCACCTATTACCTGCACTCCAACGGCAAGATGTTCTTCTTCTCGAAAGAAGTCAAGGATGGCGCTCTGGAGGCCGTTCCTGCCGGGTACAACGTGGTGGAAATGAAGACCGGTATGCTCGTGCTCAAGAAGGTTCAGGCTGAAGCGCCCGCTGCCTCCGCCAACACGGAAAGCGCAGGGTAATTCAAGTATACCCCTGTTCGAAACCCAGCCGCTTGGCTGGGTACAACCTAATTCTTTTAGATAAAAAGGAGACTATTTATGACACGTACACAGCATCTAAAAGCCACTGAAAAGAAAGGGGAGCCAACATGCCAACACTAAACCGCGTTCAATTGATTGGCCGTTTGGGGAAAGACCCGCAGAGCCAGCACACCCCCACTGGGAAGAAGGTTTGCCGCTTTAGCCTGGCGGTGAGCAGCCGTTGGAAGGACAAAAGCGGCGAAATCAAGGAAAGCGCCGAATGGGTGCATATCGAAGCCTGGGGACGGCTCGGTGAAGTCTGCCAGGAGTACCTCAAAAAAGGCAGCCTGATCTTTGTAGAAGGACGTCTTAAGACGGATCGCTATGAAGACCGCGAAAGCGGCGAGACCAGGCACTTCACCAAGGTCATCGCGCAAACTCTGCAGTTCCTCGATAAGCGTGAAAAGGAAGAACCGATGATAGGGGTGGAGGAAGAGCCCGGCGAGTATGAACTTGCTGGGGAGTAAAACAGGCATATCCCGCACATCAGAGTCCGCCCAGACTTGAACCCTGGGTGGATTTGTTTATTACGTTTTTGTATTAAATTTTCTTGCGCCCCTGTTTTGGCTGGTTTATACTTGCCCCATGCCACTTCCAGAAAAAATCGGACGATATAAGGTTGAGGCGGAACTTGGGCGCGGTGGTATGGCAACGGTCTATCGCGCTTTCGATCCGCGCTTTGACCGCGAGGTTGCCATCAAAGTTTTGCCTCGTGAGATGATGCATGACCCGCAATTCCGATCACGCTTCGAGCGTGAGATCAAGATGATCGCTCAACTCGAACACCCTTCCATCGTCCCTGTGTACGATGTAGGCGAAGAAGATGAACAGCCCTATTTTGTCATGCGCTTTATGATGGGCGGTTCACTCTCAAACATGATCGAGCAAGGCAGTATTCCCCTGGCTGAAACCGCGCAGATCATCGGAAAAATAGCCCAGGGGCTTGCTTATGCTCACCGCAAGGGCATCATTCACCGTGACCTCAAACCCGATAACATTCTTTTTGACGAAAATGGGGAGCCTTTCATCTCAGATTTTGGAGTGGCCAAACTCTCCGAATCCACCAGCAACCTGACCGGCAGCGGTGTGATAGGCACGCCTGCTTATATGAGTCCTGAGCAGGCGCAGGGCGCGCCCATTGACATGCGCAGTGATGTGTATGGGCTGGGCGTCATTGTTTATCAAATGTTGACAGGCCGCCAACCATACAGTGCCGACACCCCCATGGGCGTGGTAGTTAAACATATTACCGACCCCGTGCCGGAAATTCTCACCGTGCTGCCGAATCTTCCGCCCGAAGTGGACAGAGTCATCAAGACGGCCATGGCCAAGAACCGGGATGAACGGTATTCCAACACAATCGAATTGGCCAAAGCCCTGAACATGGCCGCGTTTGGAAACACAGGCGACCTCACCTTTAGCGCCAGCGCCGGCATATCCGCCCGCTTAAAACCGCTCCCGTCGTCTCAACTTTCGCGCCGTCAAACCACCGGGCTGGTTGTGGCGGGCGTGGTTTTGCTTGTCGGAGTCGCTGGCTTCTTTTTATTGCGCAATCAACTCTTTACTGCCCACAACCCAACGGCCACTCCCGTCGCCACCATTGAAGTGGCGCTTCCC
Organism: Chloroflexota bacterium; assembly: GCA_013388795.1. GTDB lineage: Bacteria > Chloroflexota > Anaerolineae > Anaerolineales > Villigracilaceae > Villigracilis. Next base: position 5,606 of record JACAEP010000168.1, read on the forward strand.
ACCCAAACGCCCACACTCAACACAGTCACAGAACCGGCGTTCGCTCCGGCTTGTTCGGCCGGTGTCGCCTTCCCGCTGCCGGAGGCGAAAGAGACAAATGCCCAGTGCCGGCAAAAGATCCCCTATACCTCTGCAGCTATTTCACCCAATGCAGAGTTCAAAGTTTTATCAGCGGAAGGAAAATGCATCCTGGCAGGCAAAGACAACGAAAAACAGGTTCTCTCCTGCACCGGTCCCGATTTCCTTGAAATGCAAATCCAAGTTTGCGCGCCGCCACCGCTGACCGATGCCGATCTGGCCAAATGCCCTGCCGACTCCACTTTCAACGCAGAGAATTCTTGCTGTGTGGCGGTTCCGCCCGCCGAGGCAGGTTGCGTCATGCTGGAGATAAAACTTAAAGGCTGTAACTAACCAAATCGGGCGCAAGCCCGATTTTTTATTTGATACAATCTCTGCATGGGTATTTTATATCTCGTCGCCACCCCCATCGGAAACCTTGAAGACATTTCAGCGCGCGCCCTGCGGATTCTGCGCGAATCAATTCTCATCGCCGCCGAAGACACCCGCCACACCGGCAAGCTACTCGCACACTTCGAGATCAAGACCCAACTCACCAGTTACTTCGAACATAACAAACTCAATAAACTTGATTTCATCCTTGAGAAACTGACTCAGGGCGACGTGGCTTTGGTTTCGGATGCTGGAACACCCGCCATTAACGACCCTGGCTATGAACTCGTCCAAGCCGCCCTTGCCGCCTCTTTCGACGTTCGACCTGTCCCTGGACCCTCAGCCTCCATCTCCGCTCTAACCGTTTCCGGCTTACCCACGGATTCGTTTTTATATCTCGGTTATCTTCCACATAAATCCAGCGAACGCCGCGGGTTTGTAGGAGACGTCTCAGGCTTGGAGTACACCCTCATCTTTCTCGAAACCCCACACCGCCTCATTGACTCGCTTGAAGACATACTCGCCATGCTCGGCAATCGCCGCATCTGTGTTGCGCGTGAGATGACAAAGATGTACGAAGAATTCTGGCGCGGAGATATTAACGGGGCAATTGAATATTTCAAGAGTAAAGAGCCTCGCGGCGAATTTACGCTCGTCATCGAAGGAAAGAAAAAAGAAGAAAGAACAGTGTGGGCAGAAGCACAACTTATAGAAGTAATCAAGCATGACTTACAGGCTGGTAAATCTGCCAAAGAAATTTCTGCAGAACTCGCCGAACAAAGCGGCTGGAATAAAAAGGAAGTGTACGCGCTGGTGAATCAGGTCAAATAACAGGAGCCGTGCATGGAAGAAACAATTCAAGAGCAAAGCGGGGAAAATATAATTCCACCCTTGTTGGACAGAACATGGAAGCGCATTCTCTTCGGGCTATTTATTGTAGCTGCGCCGATCTTTAATTTCTCGCTCATTGAATTGTTAAAACCCGAATGGCAGGATGGTAGATTTACATCGTATCTCTATCTTTTCCTTCTGCCAGAGGCTTCCTGGGGATTCTTCCCTTTGCTCGTGTATGCAGTTCTTAGTTATCTCTTGCTATTGTGGGATAGTGAGCAATTTGCAGATTCTATAATCATCCGCCTTGGCATCTATGGCGGTACACTCCTGGCTCTGCAATACAGCATTTTGTCATTCATCACTACATTTAGCCCATCCCCTGTTGTTTTAGCTGTTCTCCTTGCGTATTCTGCGCCGCTCAGCCTGCCCAAGCTGTACTCTTGGTTGAGACCTCAATTGGATAAATTGTTCAAAAGGTATCGGCTTGCTATGATCATCATTATAATGATCATCATAGCTCTTCTGCTGTGGGGATTTTTCTTCGTTTTAGCGATCTTTGGCATAGCCTCACCATTCTGGTCATTCCTTATTGCCCTACAAGCTTCTCGTTGGCTTTTGAAACACTACGAAACCAAGTTTTCTTTTGCACAAGGACTTGGCATCTTCACCTGGTTTTCTGCGTATGTATTTACTCTGCGATTCAACATCTTGAAAATGTTCGAGCTTTATGCTGCTCTACCCACCGAACCGCCAAATTGTTACATCGCCACCGCCGCCGCGAATGGACATCCCAACTTCGTCGGTTCGCTAGAGGTGAAATTGGCGAATGGAAAATCCATGCGGGTTAATCGTCAGTTGCAGAGGCTCAAGGCGTTGGAAATTGCTTTGATGGGCGTATCAACCCCAAGTCATAGAATGATGCGGCGCATTTATGATGTCCTCGGGAAATGGCTGGCGAAGCGCATCCAAAAGCCACTTCTGGCGGATATGGCGTATTTAATTTTGGTTCCTATTGAATTGCTTTCGTTCTTTGTACTAAAATGGATTATCCCTGAAATTCAAACTTTGTCTGAACGCTTGTATCGTTCATAAAGGAGACTCACATGGCTGAAGAAAAAAAGAAAGACGAAGAGAAGAAAGACGAAAAGCCCACCCCCAAGGACAATATCGTCACCACCAAAAATTCGGTGAAGATCGGCGGCAAGACGCTCAAGTACACCGTCTCTACCGGCACGATGGTATTGAAAGAAGAGGTGAATGAAAAAGATAGTGAGGTAGAAAAAGCGCGCGCGCAAATTTTCTTCACGGCGTACACTCTTGACGGAGTGCGCGATAAAACCAAACGCCCGATCACCTTCTCTTTCAATGGCGGACCCGGCTCATCCTCCGTTTGGCTGCACCTCGGTGTGCTTGGTCCACGCCGGGTGGTGATGACCAACGAAGGCGAGATGCCCAAACCGCCTTTCAAACTAACTGACAACGAATTTTCGATCCTCGATGAAACCGATCTGGTTTTCATTGACCCAATGAGCACCGGCTTCAGCCGCCCGGTGGAAGGCGAGAAGTCGAAAGACTTTCATACCTTCCACAAAGATATCGCCTCGGTTGGCGACTTCATCCGCTTGTATGCCACGCGCTACAACCGCTGGCTTTCACCGAAGTTTCTCGCGGGCGAATCCTACGGCACCACGCGCGCGGCTGGACTCTCCGGTTATCTTGCTGATCGCCATGGCATGTTGTTGAATGGCTTGATGTTGGTTTCTTCTGTGCTCGACTTCACCACGGTAGATTTCAATCACAACAACGATCTGCCGTATATTCTTTTCGTGCCGGGCTACACTGCTACGGCTTGGTATCACGGCAAGCTCGATAAAAAGAAGCCGCTCAAAGCATGGCTCAAAGAATCGGAAGAGTTTGCTTTGGGCGAATACACAACAGCATTGATGAAGGATGGCGCCCTCACCAAAGAAGAAAGAAGAAAGGTTGCAGAAAAACTTTCGCGCCTCACCGGCATCTCGGTGGACTTTATCGAACGCGGTAATTTGCGCATTCACACCTTCCACTTCTTCAAAGAGCTTTTACGTGATGAAGGCAAAACGGTCGGTCGGCTTGACAGCCGTTACACCGGCATGGACCGCCTCGGCGTGACTGAGACTTTTGAGTATGATCCGCTCTTTGCACAAGTAAACGGTCCTTACACCGCCGCATTCAATGACTATATCCGCTCGGAACTCAAATTCGAAACCGATACCACCTACGAAATTCTGAGCGAAAAAGTGTGGCGGCAATGGTCGTATAGCTACTTTGAAAATCAATATGTCAATGTAGCTGAAACTTTGCGCGCCGCGATGACCTTCAACAAATATCTCAAGGTCTTCGTCGCCAACGGTTACTACGATCTTGGCACGCCTTACTTCGCCACCGAATACACCTTCAACCATCTAGCGCTCGATGAGTCTCTGCGCAAGAATATCAGCATGGGCTATTACGAAGCCGGTCATATGATGTATGTTCACATGCCTTCGCTCAAGCAGATGAAGAAAGATTTGAGTAAATTTATTAAGGATGCAAGTTAAGAACGACCGCAGACGGCAGACCGCGGTCAATCGTCGGCGGTCTGCCGTCAAATTTACAAAACTTTTCTATTCCCCAACCCCATGAACCTAGACGACCTCGAACTATTCAAACAAATTGACCGCCAAAACATGCGCGCCCAAATTGACGGCTTGCCCGATCAACTTCAAAGCGCATGGGAATTGGCGCAAACACTGCTATTGCCCAAATTTGATGACATCCAAAACATCATCCTATCCGCCATGGGTGACTCCGGCTCGGCTGCCGAACTGACAGTTGCTTCTGTTTTCTCAAGCCTTTCACTACCCGTAAGCGTCCATCGCGGCTATGGTTTACCCGCGTACGCCACAAAGAAAACATTGGTCGTGTGCCTCTCACATTCCGGCAACTCAGAAGAAGTATTGGATGCATTTGAAACCGCCCAGAAAAACGGATGCCAATTGATGGTCATCTCCACCGGCGGCGAGTTGACTCAACGTGCCCAAGCCAACAACATTCCTGTTTGGAACTTCACCTACACAGGCATGGACACAACCGCCATCGCCTATCCCTACGCGTTGACCCTCGCCCTCTTCGCCCGCCTCGGCTTGATTCCCGACCCGTCCGCAGACGTAGCCGAAGCTGTGGCGATGATGAAGCGCTCGCAGCAACACATCGTCCCTGAAGTGATTGCGGCGAAGAATCCTGCCAAGCGCTATGCAGGTCAATTGGTGGGACGTTGGGTCACTTTTGTGGGAACCGAACAACTCGCCCCTGTGGCATATCGTTGGAAGACTCAGATCAATCAACTCGCCAAGGCAGGCGCAAACTTCGAGATCATCCCCGAAGCGACGCACAACACGCTGATCGCCACCATCAATCCGAATCCCACGCTCAACGCGCATACCATGACACTTTTCATGAAAGCGCCAAGCGACCATCCGCGCAACAAACTGCGCTCAGACTTGATGCGTCAAGCCTTCATGCTTGAAGCCTTGAATACAGATGTGATCGAAGCGCGCGGAGAATCGATTATCGCTCATTTGTGGACGTTAATTATTTTCGGCGATTACATGGCTTATTATCTCGCCATGGCATACGGCGTCGACCCTTCTGAAGAAGACGCCTTTGTGAATTTCAAACAATCTTTGTTTTAATCGTAATAATATGGCGAGCAATAAAACTCATCGCCATTGGGTGAAACAGCCTTGACAGGATATTCTGACTCGTCGATTTCAAAGGTATCTATCTCAGCTTTGACGGATTGGAGGGCATTATCTGCATTGACGCGAGAAACATGGAAGGACTGCCATGAATATTCACGGGCATTGCGCTGCTGGTCGCGTTGATGACGGATGCATGCCAGGGCGGCGGCAACTTTTTCACGGATGGGATCAGGCAGCGATGGCGTTTGAAGCGCGTGGACGAGAGTTGGGATGGCATCATCAGAGAGTTCGATAAAGTATTGAGAGTCCAAATCTTCCGCGTCGCTGCTGCTTAATTCACGCTGTATGTTTTCATTCACGATAAAAGCATCCACGTTGAGAATGGGAAGTGAAGCAGCGAAGCCCAACGAGGCGATCAGCATGGCAAAGGCGAACAGACGCTCTTTGCGAAGGATTTCAAGGAAAATGGTCGTGACAAGCAAAAGACCGATCCAGATCAGAAAGACGTGGGTGTAGGCGCGCAGACGCGAAAAGCCGTAGGCAATCTCATACAGGCTGAGGCGTTGATAGGCAGAGACGAGCATGACCAGCAGAAGCGCTACCAATGCAATGCCCAGGCTGGAATAAAGTTTTCGCTAGGTTTCGGTTTCGCGTTTGGTCACTCCGCTCAGGGTAAGGAGCATCAGTAGGGCGAAGAATGCCACCGTGACCAGTTCGCCAAAGCCGCGGCGGGCATAGTCGGCATACGTGTAGCCTTCGACATGGATATTGGTTGTGCCGCCAAAAAAATATTGGAATTGGATCGTTACGAAAATGGCAAAGAGCGCCACGACACTGCCCAGCACAATCGCCGATTCGATAAAGCCTAAAAATGGCGGGATAACGGGTTTATCCTCCCCGATCAGTTTTTCATCCTTCGACTGGCTGGAGGCGTGCAGGAAGACTCCCGCCAGGGCATATCCGATGATGAGAATATAGATCAGGCGGATGATGTATTCGGGTAAATTTTCAAGTTTGAAGGCTTCGATAAAATCTTCCAGCCGTTGACTGAAGACCACGTCTGCTGAGGCGAGCAGGGAGGCGAAGATGGCGACAATTGGCAGGGCAATGATCAGCCCGCGCAGGATCGGCATGAAATTGTATTTTGAAGGCTGGAACCCCGTCTCTGCCTGGGTTTTCCGCACATCTGCAGTGAAAGTAATCGGACGGATAAACAAACTTGCCAGCAAGGAAAAAAAGCGGGCGATGTAGTCGGCAAAGGAATAACGAAACCAACGCCCGCCAAGATAAGTAACGGTGAAGACCGTCAGCGTGAACATGGCAAAGGTGTAGGCGAGGAAGGTCGTCAGCGGCTCGGAGCGCAGAAAAGTGACAGCGGCGAAAAAGCCAAAGAGTGGAAGCAGCCAAAGGGTATTGCGATGCGGGCGATGTCCGCTTGTGAGCAGGAGATAGAACCCTGCAATGAGGCACGCTGTCCAGAAAATGGCAAAGTTGATGCCGGGCGGATTTTCCCAGAAGAGGAAGTCGAACAGCCAGCCGAGCGCGAGGACGATGCCCCAGAGTTTGTTTAAGGTAATCTTCATGATGACTCCTTTTTTACCACGAATAGCAAAGACTGCCAGAAGATAGCCCCGCCGGGCTTGCGAAGTCTCTCAAAAGGTATCAAAAGTTGCTCTGTTGCAAGGATGTCATTGCGAGCCGCCGCAAGCGGCGAAGCCATCCCCCCGCTGGCAGGAAGACTGCTTCGCTTTTCTCGCAGTGACAGATTTTGAGAGTGTTTGCAACAGAGCAATCAGAAGTTATAAATTCATGACAGGTTTTGGCGATACACCTTTTTGCGGGGGTCCCATCATTACAGAATTGTGAGAATCGAAATTCAGGCTATTGACACCCAATTTGATTTATGACATACTGTTGTCTGCCGCATGGGGGCAAGCAAATTGAATTCGCCATCCTTATGAAAGGAGGAGGTGATGTCTAATATGGATAGTAGTAACAAACCCAGCGCTGTGGCATCCCTCCTCAAGTAAGTCAAAGGAAGCCACAGCGCCCCACGATTGCCACCCGCAAGGGTGGCAATCTGGTTTAATGGGCAAATTTTTGTAGGTCGCGTTGAAAACGCGACCTACAAAAATAAACTCCTCCATTACAGAGGAGCCATGTTTAGTAAAAACCAACCGATTGATCGACCTGTCTTGCGTACGCGTCGATGCCCCCGCGCACATTGAAGATATTTTTATATCCTTGCTGCGCCAGCCATGCCGTCACCTGCGCGCTGCGGCTGCCGTGATGACATAGGACATAGACAGGGACAGCCTGCGCCCGAACCGGCTCAGACAACGCAGCCGGTCCTTCGCTCGCCAGGCGGCTCATCGGCGTAACCTCAAGCCTGTGGTCTTCGATCTTGGCTTGCGCCAACTCTGGCAGTTCGCGCACATCGAGCAAAATAAAGGTTTCGTCTGATTTTAGTTTTTGGCCAAGCTGGGTGACGGTGATCTCAGGGAACATTTTGTATCCTTGTAGGGCGACCGTTATGGTTTTTAACAAAATAATCTCGTAATATTGCGTAGGGCGCGTTCTCTTACGCGCCCGTTGGCGTTAGAGAACGCCAACTATGCGGTTACGGTATTTATTTGTAAAACGTCATCACGGTCGCCCTTTTTAGAACGGATAGGGGCAGGCGGACAGGGGCAAGCCCTGTCCCTACTTGTTGAATGCCGGGATGTAGAACTTCTGCACGTATTCCTTCACCATGCGGCGGGTGGAGAATTGTGGGATGACGGTCTTCATTGACTCTTTCATGAATGCAAGCCAATCCGCAGACATCAGGTCGCGTGGATCGCGATTGTAATATTTCGGAATGATCTGATGTTCCAGTGTGGTGTACAGGCTTTCTGCATCAAGGGCATCCTGTTCTTCGTTGGAGGCGTATTTTTTTTCTTCGCCAATCTTCCAACCGTTTTTACCGTTGTAAGCTTCGCACCACCAACCGTCCATGACGGAGAAATTGGGTACGCCATTGATGGCGGCTTTCATACCGCTGGTGCCGCTGGCTTCATACGGGCGGCGCGGGGTATTCATCCACACGTCTACGCCTTGGACGAGGTAACGGGCGAGGTTCATTTCGTAGTCTTCAATGAAGACGATGCGCCCGCCGGTCTCCGCTTTTTTGACGGTGCGATATACCTGCTGGATGAGTTTTTTGCCGGGGTCGTCGGCAGGATGCGCCTTGCCTGCAAAGATGATCTGTACGGGTTGGTTCGGACGATTGATGAGTTCAAACAGGCGTTCTACGTCTGAAAGGACGAGGCTGGCGCGTTTGTAGGTGGCAAAACGCCGGGCAAAGCCAATCGTCAACGCATAGGGATTGATGAGTACACCCGACGCCACAACCTGAACTGGATGGAATCCGCCATGGGTCCAACGGTCACGGACGCGTTCTTTGAGGTAAAAAGAGAGTTTACGTTTGAGGTGCAAGTGAACCCCCCAAAGTTCCTTATCGGGAATCTGGTCGATCTTTTCCAGCAGCTGGTGGTCATCGAGGTTGTCGTACCAGGTTTCGCCGAGGTATTTTTCAAGCAGGTTGTAGATGCGGCGCGCCATCCAATTGCGGGTGTGAACGCCGTTTGTGACATGCTGGATGGGCACATCGTTCACATCGCGGTCTTCCCAAAGAAATTTCCACATATCGCGAGAGACTTCTCCGTGCAGTTCAGAAACTGCATTCGAGCCGCCGGAAAGTTTTAACGCCAAAATGGGCATGGAGTAGGTTTCGCCATGCGGAGTGTGATGTTTGGCGATCTCCACGAATTGTTCACGGGTGAGTCGCATGTCTGCCCAGTAATAGGACAGATATTTATCAATAAGCCAAAGCGGGAATTCGTCATTGCCTGCCGGGACGGGGGTGTGAGTGGTGAAGATGTTCTGTTTGCGCGTGGCTTGGATGGCCTCTTCAAAGGCGACGCCGACCGCCACTTGTTCACGAATCCGTTCCAGGGTCAGGAAAGAGGCGTGACCTTCGTTCATGTGCCAGACGGCGGGGTCGTATCCCAACACCCGCAAAGCGCGGACTCCGCCAATTCCCAGGAGAATTTCCTGCATCACGCGGCGGTCAAGGTCTGACCAGTAAAGGCGGGCTGTCAGCAAACGGTCGTAGTCGCTGTTGCCCTCCACGTTCGAGTCGAGCAGGTAGAGCGGAACGCGCCCTACACGTACTTCCCAGATCTGGGCTGTCAACTTGCGGTCGGGGAAGTCGAAGGAGACGGTGACAGGCTTGCCATCTTTCATCACAAGGGACACGGGCAGATGCTCGAACCGCAACGGGTTGTTAACCGCCTCCTGCCAGCCATCTTCGGTGATGCGTTGGGAAAAGTATCCTTGCGCGTACATGAATCCGACAGCGATGAAGGGCAGCCCGAGGTCAGACGCTTCTTTGAGATGATCGCCCGAGAGTACCCCCAAGCCGCCAGAGTAAATGGGCAGGGTTTCGTGCAAGCCATATTCCATCGAGAAATAAGCGATGGGGTTTTTCAAGTCTGCGTGTGATTTCTGGGACCAGGTCTCTTTGCTGAAGTATGCATCGAACTTATGGAAGAGGGTATCGTATTGTTCGAGATACTCTTTGTCCTTTGCCATTTTGTTTAAACGCGCGCGCCCGACCTCGTTGAGCAAGCGAATCGGGTTATGCCCGAGGCGTTCCCATAGGTCGTAGTCTAACCGACCAAAGACATGGGAGGCTTCAGGATGCCAGGACCACCACAGGTTGGTGGCAAGCTCGCCCAGGCGCGCAATGCGCTTGGGGAGTTCGAATTTTTGGGAGGGAGAAGTTAAAAAGTTCATAGGCTGGCTATCATACCGTAAGTTTTTTTTTAACAATAAAGATTGTAAGGTTAGTTAGTTTATTGGTAAAACTAATTACGTCACCTTACGCAGTTGTAAGTCGGTGGCTGGGTTTCAAGGTAATTTTGACCGCCGACCGCGGACGGCTGACTTGTGAGCAAGCGCGGCGGTCAGCCGTCTGCGGTCAAAAGGCACAGGTTTGCCAATGGCGCGTAAGGTGAATAATTAAAAATTAGACACGGATGGAGGTTGGTAAAGATTTAAGAAGAAAGAACGGGCATGATGCCCGTCCTTTTGATTCTGGCTAAAACTTTAAGGGATTGATCCTGTTTGAAATTCAGGCGACTGCCAGATGACCACACGATTGCGTCCGGTCGTTTTGGCTTGGTAGAGCGCTTTATCCGCCAGTCCGATCAGGTCTTCGCCATTGTCGCCGTGGATGGGAT
>JACAEP010000188.1 GCA_013388795.1 Chloroflexota bacterium
GAGCAACTTTTTCTTCGTCGCCGCCGAACCGGGCGGCTCGGTGACGGTGGATAAACCCCCGCTGGGGCTGTGGATTCAAGCCATCTTCGCCTACTTCCTCGGCGTAAGTGGATTCAGCGTCACATTACCCAACATCCTCGCGGGCGTGTTTGGCATCGGCTTGCTGTACAGCATGGTCAAAAAATACATGGGCGAGTTGGCAGGCATTGTCGCCGCATTCGTCATGGCGATCACCCCGGTCTTCATTGCCACCAATCGCAACAACACCATGGACGGTATGCTGGTCTTCACACTCCTTCTCGCAGCATGGGCGTTCATCAGAGCCGCCGAAGAAGGCAAACTGCGCTGGGTATTACTGGGCGCGTTCATCGTTGGCGTGGGCTTCAACATCAAAATGCTGCAAGCCTTTCTACCCCTGCCCGCATTCTACGCGCTGTATTTCTTTGGCTCCAAAGAAGGCTGGCTCAAAAAGATTCTCAACCTCGGCATCGCCACAATCCTCCTGGTTGCCGTCTCGCTTTCATGGGCAGTCGTTGTTGATCTCGTCCCGGCTGAAAACCGCCCCTACATCGGCTCCAGCGACAACAACACCGTGATGGGATTGATCTTCGGGCATAACGGCGCGGCGCGGCTTGAAGGCGGCGGAGGAGGAAACCCGCCTCCATCTGGAACTCAGCCGGACCAGCCTTCCAATCCTGGTAGCCCGCCGCAGCAGAATCCCGGTCAACAAGGACAGTTCCAGGGTCCGCCCTCTGCCGCGTTGGAAGCGTGTTCCGGTCAGACTCAGGGCGCCTCCTGCTCGTTCACCACACAAAACGGAAACACCATCAATGGGTCATGTATTACACCACCCAATATCTCAGAACTTGCCTGCGCCCCGGTGGGAATGATTCCACAAAACGGGCAGGCTCCGAACGGACAACCAAACGGCGCCCCGCAAGGGATGATTCCCCAGAACAGTCAGGCTCCAAATGGTCAACCGAATCCAAATGGCGGAACGCCTTTCAGCAATGAAACAGGGTCGCCCGGCGTCTTCCGTTTCTTCACCTCGCCTCTTTCCAAACAGATGTCATGGCTGCTGCCCTTTGCGCTCATCAGCGTTTTGCTTGCCATCTTCGGCTCGAAAATTAAGCTGCCTGTTGAGTCAGGCGTTCACAAGGCGCTGATCCTCTGGGGCGGCTGGCTGCTCACCTGTGTGGTCTTCTTCAGCATGGTCTCCGGCATCTTCCATGCCTACTACGCCATCATGCTCGCCCCCGCGCTGGGCGGAATGGTCGGAGTCGGCTTCGGTCAACTTTACAAATGGGGCAAAAACAGCGACTGGGTCGTGATTGGCTTGATCGTCATGGTTACTCTCACGCTGGCTTTTCAAATCTTTGCGGTTACGCAATACAACGAATTCGCGTGGTGGATGCTTGGGACAGGCATCCTGCTTGGGTGCGGAATCCTGCTCATGTCGGTGTCGAGGCGGGCGGCGTATGCCATCATACTCGGCGCGGCACTCATCATCCCAACCTACTGGAGCGTGATGACGGTTACATCCGGCTCGAACAACCACCTACCCACCGCCTACGAAGGCGGACAGAACCGCGGCAGTCAGGACGGCTTCCTTGCCAGCCCTCCGCAAAACGGCGGCGAAAGACCAGTGAATACCGAGCTGCTCGCCTTCCTGCAAACCAATACGCAGGGCGTAGAATATCTGGTGGCTGTGCCTTCATCGCAGCAGGGCGCGTCGTTGGTCATCGCCACTGGGCGTCCCGTGCTCTACATGGGCGGCTTCGGCGGACATGATCAGGTTGTGACAGTGGACGACTTGAAAGAAATGGTTGCCAATGGCGAACTGCGTTACATCCTCTACGGCGGCGACCGGGGCAATAATCAGGATACTACCAACTGGCTGAACTCATCCTGCAAGGTGGTGGGTGGCATAACCATCACCCAGAACGGGCCGCAGGGTCAGCCGGGCGGTCAGGAGATGAAGTTGTACGAGTGCCGGTAAGCAAAACATCAAAAAAATTTAACATCACAAGCAGACCACCCACACAGACCATTGTTCCAACTTTGAGTCGGCTGGCGGTGGTCTGCGGTCAATTTGAGATTGAAGCCTGACGGAAACGCATAAACTACATAAGACAAGCCGCGTTTTGAAGAGCCAATCTGTTCCTTATTTTGGTTCCGGTAATGGACACTGGAGTGGAGCGCTTGGAGAGCGGGTATAAACAAAACCATCACCGGAAGTGTAGAATACAACAACCGCATCCAAAAATGGGGCGTAGTAGGCGGTATTCCAACATCCGATCACGATTGCATCGCCTGAATGGAATGTGAAGGGAGGTCTTACGCCGGGAATCACCACGCCTTCGGCGCTTATGGTATAGGGCCCGATCAAGGTGAAAACCAGGCGGGAATAATCGAGATAACGATAAAACGTGCTGCGATCTTGTTCGCCGTCTCCACGGGGATAATAGCGCGGATACAAGACCCGCCCTTCATGGATTCTGACATCAGGCTGCAAGAGGAATTCCATCACCTCATCACGCGAATATCCAGATTGCTGCAACAGTCCGGAAGTTTCTAGAGCGGATAGGATTTCCTCAGGCGGGCGGACTTGATAACGGGGCTGGAAAAAGATTTCCGAGAGCGGCATCAGACAGCCCGTAAAAAAGATAAAAAACAAGGTGGGGAGCGACTTTCCAAAAATCTCCGACGCAAACGAAGGAACGACAGTTTTTGCCAATGGTTCAGTTTCTTCACCGAGCAGGAAGCCCGCCGATCTCAGAAGCCACGCCAACACCTGCCAGCCGCCAGCCATGAAATATAAAGAAACGATCCAGTCCACCGGCGCGATATAACGCCCGCCGGATGTTAACCCAAGTGAGTTCGTCAGAATATACGTCCCAAAAACAAGGATAGGCAAAAGCGCCAGCGCTTTTACACGGCCCCAAACTGATCCGACGCCAAAAGACACCAGGATCAGGTTGACGACGGTCAAAATCATATGATCTGCGCCAAGCCTGCCGTCATTCCAATTTTGTTTCCAGAAGGGTGTGTCTGCCTTGATGGTATTCCAAAGATCATCCAAAACCGGCGATGTCGGAAGGGACACAAACGCGGTAACAGCATTATGTAAAAAATGATTGGGAATGGAGCAAAGCATGGTATCGCACGAAAATTCCGCGCGCAGGGTCAGTGAACGTTGGCGTCCATTTTCGCGCTCATGTACAAGCTGGGCTGCGGCTCGCGGGGCTTCCATGCCAATTCCATAGCGGCTGCGTAAAATGGTCAGGATGCGGGAGTAGTACGAAGAATACATCGGTATTCCTTTGGATTGATTGCGAATCTCCCATGGCAGGGTCACTGCAAACACGCCCAATAAGGCAAGTAAAGCGATAAGACAATACTGCTTCCAACTCAGCCGCAGAAAAAAGGGCATAAACAGGAACACCGCGGGCAGAAGGGTTAATACATTGGAGCGAACCATAAAGGTCAAAACAAACACCGCGCCTGCCCAAAGCATCAGGTTCGTTTTATGAGGCTGCTTGAACCATTTCAAAAGAAGCAGGAGAAAAATGGAAAGCCCAATGGCCGTTGGGAAATCCGTCAACACCATTTTGGGGCTGGCAGTATCGATCCATTTTGCAGCAATGATGGCGTTTACTCCGCGAGCAGTCATCAACACCCCGGCAGAAATTCCCAAGACCCTGCTGTGGATTTCCCTGCCAAGCAGATACACAACAGCAGGGAAAACAGCAAACAATGCCGCCTGGGCTGTCATTAGAATATGGAAATCTTGCCCGAAAAAAATATGCAAATAAGTGAGAAACACACTATATAAAGCGCGCTCAAAAAACACCCCGTTAAGAATGCCCCGCCCGATCAACGCATATTGGGCGCCGGCGTCAAATGTCGCGCCGTCTGAGTATGGGTAGATGATGTTGTCGGCAGTATCAGGCATAAAGTAGTTCGGGGTGAGCGGCTCCCTTGCCCAGAACCACGCCGAAATTAACCAGAACCCTAAAAATATAAAAAGGTCAATATGTTTTTTTTCAGGATGGCGCTTTTCAAAAAACAACCCTAATGCCCCGGCAAAAGCGGCAAACAAAACTTGCAACCCCAAAACAGGCACGCCAGCGCCATACCAATAATCTGCACGGTAGCGGATGCCAAGCCCGGTTACCGAAACAAGCAGCCCCAGCAAAAGCAAAATTCCTAAAGCAATGGATGAGGCTCTTAAGATCGCTCGATCTATGGGCGCGGATTGGGTTAAGGAAGGTCTCTTTTCAAGCAGAAGAAGCGCGCTCGTAACCGCGCCGGTCACTGCCAGCCAGCCGATGACGGGAGACAACCTTTCAGCGTATCCCGCCAGCGCGCCAAGGCGGTAGGGCGGCAAAAACATCATGATCCATCCAAAGAGGACAAGGAACACGGAAAGGAGGAAGGCGCTATGTCCGACCGGACTGCTTCCGGTAAAAGACTGCCACAAGCGCAGAGAACGTTCCGGTCTGCGATGCAGGGAAACGGTCAGGAAGAGAAGCGCAAAGCCCGGCAGAAGAACCCCGGCGCCCAGCATAAGCCTCTCCAAGGAATATCCAAAAAGAATTGCGTTTTTTGGGTCCGATGGCGATGAGAGCAAAAACGTCGATGTGACGAATGCGCCAAGAGCCAGGAAAAGCCCATATGCAGGGAGACGTTTGTGAGGCGGGAGGTTTTTCATTTTTGAGTGGGGGGTTCATCCAATGCCGGTTTGCCTTCCAGCCAGAAGAGGAAGACAAGCCCGCCAAGAATGGATGCGCCAAAAAAAGAAAGCGCAACGAGCGGCGCAAGATAAAGAGTTAGAAAAGCCAAGCCGCTGATGAGCAGCGCCATGATGTGAACACTCAACACAGCCATGCGCGGACTTATTCCCATGGCGATAAAGCGATGATAAGTATGGTCGCGCCTTCCGCTCCCAACCATTTGCCGCCTGCGCAGGCGGGAGATCACCACGAGGGTGGTATCAAAAATCGGCACACCCAACAACATGATCGGTACGATCTACGACGATTGGGGGTCTCGGTTGAGTGGATTATAAAGGATGCCAAAACACGCCAGCAAGAAGCCCATCATTTGCGCGCCGGAGTCTCCCAGAAAAAAACGAACAGCCATTCCGTTCCAGTAGTATAACCCGGCGCTGATGCCCAGCAAACAAGCCGACCAAAAGGCGAGGGCAGGCTGCCCTGAAAGGCTGGCGGCTCCCATAAAAAATGCGGATGCGATCATGCCCAACCCCGCCACGATGCCGTCCATGCTGTCAATCATGTTCATGGCATTGGTAATGCCAACCAGCCAGAGCAAGGTGATTAACACGTTCAATATGCGCGTCAGCGCAGGCGAGAAGGAGTCAAAGTCGAACAAGATGGTCATAAATCGCACTTGAATGTCGAATGAGATCAAAATCGTGGAAGCGATCAGTTGCCCGATCAATTTTGGTCCGGCGGTCAGCCCTCGCAAGTCATCCCAAAGCCCAAAAGCGAAGATGACGAATGCAGAAATCATGACGGCCAACATCTCACGAGGGAGAGAATGGCGGTAAACCAGCATGAGAATGAGGAATACAGCAACCATCAACATACCGCCCGCCAGCGGCGTTGGACGGGCGTGTTGTTTATGCGGCGCGGAGCCGGGGACATCCACAAGCCCGAGTCTCTCAGCCAATCGTTGAGCAGGGTAAGCAAGCGCAAAAACCAGAGCCAGACCGATGCCAGCCAGAAATAGAGAAATTCCCATGATCCTATTTTCCACAAAAAACTATAATAGAGTTTATCAGAGATTCCCCCGCTGCTATGGAAAACTAGGCAGACCGGCGGGCGCTTCTATATTCAGAGGACAGAAAGAATCGCATGGCGCTTTGCGCATGAAGGAAAAGGTAATAAAAACTGCTTCGACTGGAACGCCGCGCATCATGCCGGACCTGAACCTGGGGCGCGACCATGATGGTCATGCCGCGAAGACGGGCGCGGGTACACATATCCACATCTTCAAAGTACAGGCGGAAGCGGCGGTCCATTCCGCCAAGGCGACGATAGGAATCGGAACGCCAGAGCCAAAACATGCCCGCGATCCAATCCGGGCGGATCATCCCGTCGGCATCTGGCAGAGGAGGCTGGAAGGTGTATCCCGGCATGCGGCGCTGAATCAACTCAATGGGCGTTGGAAGCGGGCGGTAGGAGTCCTGTATCACGCCCATCTCATCCACGATTTGGGGAGCGATCAAGTCTGCGTTGTGGGCATCCAGCATATTGAGCAAAGAGCTTAGAACCGGCTTTTCAAATATCAAGTCAGGATTTAGGATGGCAAAATATTGGCCGCGCGCAAGTTCAAAGGCGCGATTGTGGTTTTGGGCAAAACCAAGTTTCTTTTTGTTGCGAACAAGGCGCAGCGATTCCCAGGGAGTTGTGTTAAATTCTGGCAGATCATTTTGTAAATTATCCGTCAGAATGATCTGAAAGCGCGATAGTTCCGGCTCGCAGGCTTGCAGGCTGGCAAGCAGGCGCGGAATTTTATCTGAGTCGCCATGGCTGACAATGGAGAGAGTGATGAGGGGGGTCATGACGGGCGGTTGCGTTGAACGAATTCCCGGTAGGGTTCAAGGAAGCCTGAAGAGAGGGTGCGAATGATTTCAGCGGGTTGAACTTTTCGGTTTTTTTGGATTTGTCTTCGTTTTGCAAGTTGTCGGGGCAGTCCGCGCAAGGCATCAAATACTGCCCGCCAAATGGCGCGGCCCTGTCCGCGCAGGGTGAGATATGCCGTAAAAAAGAGTATTGCGCTGATGTGCAAGGGTAGAAACAGCCAGAAATAAGGGCTGGGCATGTTTTTGAAAAAGGTCCAAATCATATTGCGGTAACCGTAATACACTGAAAATTCACTGCGCTTGCCGGTACTGGCAGAGCCGACATGATGCACAACAGCCTCTGGGACATAGAGGCATCTGCCGCCATGCAAGCGAAGGCGAAAGCCCAGATCGACGTCTTCAAAATAAGAAAAGTAATCTTCGTCAAAGCCGCCTGCGTTGATAAAGTCAGCTCGCAAGTAGAGCGCGGCGGCAGGGCAGGCGCTAAAAACTTCTTCCTGGGTCAGTCCGTACGTTTTGGTGGAACGATTGTAGCAGCGCCGCCACGCCAGCCCGGTGATGTGATAGGCATCACCGGCCCCATCCAGCAGATGGGGGCGATCGTTCTGGATTTGGCGGGAGGCAAAAAAGGTGAAGTCTGGATGCCGCCCGGCTGCGTGGATAAGAGTCTCCAGCCAATCCGGTTGCGGGAAGGCATCATCGTTCAAAAGCGCAAGCCAATGTCCGTGGGCGAGGCGGGCGCCGATGTTATTCCCAGCCGCGTACCCCACGTTGACCTCGACCTGTTCCATGAAAATTGGCAGATCGGAATGTTTTTTTTGAATGCGGCTTAGGGCATCGAATTGATTGGAACCATTATCGACAAGGAAGACTTCAAAATCTCGATACGTTTGTTTTTGCAGCGCGTTTAGGCAGGCTGCGACATGTTCTGTGTTTTTCCAAACAAGTATGACGACAGAAACCAAAGGCATGCATGAATTGTACCAATTCTTTCATGCCAGCTCCTCCGGCTCGATCTGTGCGCGGCGGTGCGGGGAGATCGGACCCATGCGGCGTAGAATCCCATCGAAAATTCCGAGGGCTGCGGCTTTTATCTTTTGCCGCTTTCGGTCTTCATACATCAGCATTTTCAAAAACGCGTATATGCCCACAGAAAAATCATAGATCGCCCATTGGGGAAATCGAAGAGCATACATGCCATACATTGCCATGCGGTTACGATGAATATAATACCAGCGAACCGGGGAGTGAAAGGTCGGGCGCAGGGTCAACCTGCCAATCTGTCTCTTTTGCTGATTTCCCAGGCGGTGATGAAGAATGCCATTCCATGCCGCAGCGATCTGGTAACCCTGCCGCTGCGCCCGCAGGCAATATTCCGTGTCCACATAATCAATAAAAAAGTCCTCGCGGAATGGGCCCAGATGCTTATAGATGGAAAGGTTATTCAGCGAACCAGAAGTGATGGCAAGCGCAACATCTTGCGTCGCTTCGGCACGAGGCTGTTCTTTTCGAAGAAGGAGTCCGCTCCACTTCAACAGCGGGGCTGGCTCGCCTGTGAGATCATCTTGAATGCGAGGGGCGAGAATGGCAAGCCGCTCGCGGCGTGGATGAGTCTCATAAACATGAAGCAGTTGGCGGGTCAGGTTCGAGGCGGGGCGGCTGTCTTGATCCAAAACCATAAGGTGTTCGTAACCATGATCCAACGCCCAGCGGAATCCCTGATTTAATGCGAAGGCAACGCCTTGATTTTGCGGGTTAAAGAGGAGGTGTACCCTGCCCGCTTCAAACTGCGCCGAGGCTTGTTCCAACCTGCGCCGCGTTTCCGGCGCCGAGGCATTATCCACGATGAGCAGGCGGTCGAGTTGCCCGATCCACAGCGGCAGCCGCGCGAAAAATTCAGGCGTGGGATGATAGGTGATGACCAGTGCGGGGATGGGCGGCATCATACGCACAGTCTTTCATGGCAGGCTTGCATCCTAAAGAAGTAAATCAGCCGCGCAAGTTATAGTTTTTGCATCCACAAACTGCCCCCAACGTTCTTCAAGCAGAGGGGCATGTGTTTGCGGATATACTCTTCATAGAAAGCGCACATATAGGCATTGAAGAACAACACCTTGAAGGCATGGTTGTATTGCAGGAAGGCTCTTAACATGTAATCTTCATTCCATGCGCGCCCCTCAAACACCCAGCTTTTAGGATATTCAAAGCCTGGGAAGATGTCATGGAAGTGAATAATAACGCCGCTTTTTAAGCGGGGCAGGATGTTGAAGAAGATGTGATTTACATCGCTGTTCACTTTGCTGACATGGGTGGAATCAATAAATAGAATGTCATTCTTACGCAAGACATCGAATTCGCTCAGGGGCGTGTCTTGCAGGCGCATGGGCAGGATTCTGGCTTTTTCCCGATCCTCCCCTTTTAGCAGGGAATGAAGCAAATCGGGGTATGGCTCAATAAAAGTGGTTTTAATTGCGCCGCCAAAAAAAATATCATTCGTATCGAGCGTCACACAGGAGGAAAACCCGCTTCCAACTTCAATAATATGGCGGGGCTTTGCGCGCCGAATCATTGAATAGAGAATAATGGCGTCTGTATAAGAAAATGCCGGGTTTTCAAAATAATAGCGAAGCCCGTCTTTCTTTTTTTCCGAGAAGGGCATCTCCTTGTAAAAGGCGGGAAACTGCTTAAGCAGTTTCTCTTGCATGCCTGTGTTCAGGTCTACCCCTTCGATTTCGCGCGAGGGCGGGCTCCAGATGATATGCTCTGCGCGGCGAACTTCTTCCAAATCGGGAATTGGCGAATAGAAATGTCCGGGTGGAAAAATGCCGGTCCGTTTTCTGAGATTCTCCAGCTCGGTCTGGGCGTCTGTATTGGCCGTCCTGTCATTCTTAAAAAAGCGTTTTGCAATTTTTTTGATTATATTCATACTTTTATTCACCATGTGTATTAACTTCCTATCGTAGACAGTGTTTTGAAATTCGGTTGTCATCACAGATGAACACCGATACGCACCGATGTTTTGATAAAATTCACAGAGACTTGCTTCAAAGCCCGCCCCATGTCCTTTTGATCTGTGGTAAATGCTCTGTTGCAAACGCTCTCAAAATCTGTCACTGCGAGCAAAGCGAAGCAGTCTGCCTGCCAGCGCGGGGGTGGCTTCGCCGCTTGGGGCGGCCCGCAATGACATCCTTGCAAAAGAGCATGTGGTAAATTTTTATTTACAACATACTCTTTTGCGTTTGACCGCAGACGGCAGAACGGTGAGTTAAGCTATCTTTGCCATGCAGGCCGATTGGGTTAAGAAGCCTGCCGGCCAGTTTGTAGAAGGTCAAACATTAAGTATGCCGGGGCATAGGATGTTGGAAAGCGTTACAACCCTGTCACCAGCCGGATCACATGTCGATTGGCAAGGTCGTCGGGAGTGGCGGAATCTACTTTATCTTTATACGCATTAATTTCTTGAATTTGCAAGATCAAAAGGTCAAGCGTCTCGCGCCGTTTTTCATTTATGGATTGATCGGCAACGGGATGCATTTTGTAAATTTCTTCCAAAGCGTTCAAGGTCTTGCTCCTGTCTGTATAAATGGAATTGGCCGAATCGCCATAAAAGCGGTATTCGCTGACCACTCTTTTAACATGCTTAAAATCATATTTTGAACTCAAACGGATAAGAAATTCATAATCCTCCAACCTATCGAGAGTCTCGTTCCAAGGTCCGACTGCGTCTATGCAGGCGCGGGCGTGAATCCATGTATGAATGGGAATATAATTTTGGACCAAAAGTTCGTTTCGCGCATAATCCCAAGACGGCGCCCCAACCAGTTTATTGGGGCTTGAGGACGTCATTTTTAAGAACAAGGCATAATTACAATCGCCATAGACAAAGCTGCTGTTCCCCTGGCGGGCCGCGCTGAACAGAGTTTCCAAATGCCAGGGGTAGATAACATCGTCATCGTCAAGATAGGAGATCCAACCGCCTTGCGAATGGCGAAAACCGGAATTGACCGCCGCCGTTCTGCCAAGAGAAGATTCGTGGCGAACATACTGGATCGCAAGCCGGTCTGCAAAGGAGCGGAGGATATCGGAAATATCTGCGCCGCCATCGTTCACCAGGATAACCTCAAAATCCTTAAGGGTCTGATTCGCCAGGCTTGACAAAGCGCGTGAAAGCAAAAAAGGACGATCTTTGGTGCGAAGGATTACGCTTACATCCGGTTTTCGCGCGGCGCGTTCCAAAAGCCCTCCTCTCCGCACAGCAATGCTCATCCTGCTCGCTTTGGAGTAAAACCGAATCCTGTTTTTCTCCATGTAATGGCTGTGCGATATATAATTGGTCTTGAAGGTTACGCTGCCATGATGGAAAACAAAAGAGTGTTTTGCAATGGCGAGAACATATCCGGCCATTCTAGCGCGAAGGCAATAATCATCATCTTCAAAATTGCCTTTTTCATAGCCTTCATCCAAATATCCAATCAGGTCTATCACCTCGCGCCGAATAAGAACACAAAAAAAGACAAGACGGCAAGGCTCGTACACTACGCCAGGCGAGGCTGATAACTTGTCTGAAAAAGCATTGATCGCATCCAGATCAGGCGGAAGGTTCGCCGCATCGGGGTGGATTTGCGGTCCCTCGCCCACATAATTCGTGACCGGGCTGACAATACCAATCGCTGGGTCTGAATCCATGACCGCCAACAGGCGTTCCAGCCAATGGTCGGCAACCAGGGTATCATTATTCAGAATGACAACAAACTCGCTTTGGCTGTTTTGTATGCCATAATTTACGGCGGGGCCAAAACCAATATTTCTTTTCATTCGAAAATACTTAAAATTCGAATGCTGTTTTTGGAAGGCGCGGCTCCACTTGGGCGTGCGGTCTGATGAGGCATTGTCCACCAAAATCACTTCAAAGTCCTCATGGTTTGCGGCGCGATATATGCTTTGAACGCAGTCTCTGGTCATGGAGAAAGAGTTGAAAGCCGGGATAATGATGCTTACCCTGGGGGGGGTATCCTGCTCCCAATCTTCCACTCCCAAAACGGGGCGGTATCCCTTACTTCTTAGTTTTACATTCACTTTACGCATGACCGAAATCAGCCCCTCCTGCCGCCAGGTTGTGATCAAGCGCTTGAGATAATATCGAAACCGGGTCAAGTATAGTCGAAACATCGCCTTAAAATCTCTTATTAGCATGATTACGATGAGGCGCCGCTTTCCTGCCTTCCTGCTTTCCATGCAAGAGGAAATGCACAAGCGGGTTCATGCGCAAAATCCAGACATCAGGATATAACTCCATATACTCTTTTGAAGAAAAATCTTTCCCGGGGCTGAGACCTTCAAAACCACCTAACAAAAGGTAATGGCGCGCAGGTTCCATCCCTGTGTGGATGACGTCTGGGTATTGTGAAACGTACCAGTCAGGGTCAAAATAACCGGAGTCTTGAATCAATTTTATAAGACGATTTTCCATGTTGATTTGAATAGGTTTATACAAGAAAGCCGTCAATTTTTCCAAAAAAACGGACTGAAAACTATCCGCAGGAAGTATTTTGTCATACAGACGCGAGAGGTAGGTGAACAACCTCCATGATCTATTTAAGACTATTTGCTTTAAGAGATTGCTCGTGATATTGAATTTCTCGAAATACGCTTGCGCCTCAGCAAGTTGCTCTTCCAATCTTCGAATCTGCATCACATAGTGCGCGTTTTGAAGTTCAAGGGTTTTTATGATATTGGCCTGATCTTTGGAGTGTTGCCGGTATTCCAATAAAAACTCATCGACCAGTTCCGCCCGCCAGCCTGCATCCAACATGCGGGCAAAAAGAGACGCGTCTTCAGGCAATGTTTCCTTAACATAGCCTCCCGTCTGCTGGTATGCGGCTCTGCGATACATCGAAGACCCATGAATATAATTTAATTTTCGAATATCTTGCTCAGGGCGGGCAGGGAAGCGCTTTAGGTAAATTTCAGAACAGACAGGATGTGGTTCGGCGCCCATTTCTGAAGCGACAATGGCCGCCCGTTTATCAAACAACGCAAAATGAGTATATGCAATCGCAATTTATGAAGAGCTGTCTAATACTGCTTTTGCGCGCTCAATATAATCGCTGCGGAAGCGATTGTCGGCTCCTAAAAAAACAATATAATCGCCGCTGGTCAGCGCAACTGCTTTGCGGAAGTTTTCCACCACGCCGAGGTTTTTTTCATTCACTTCCACGCGGATGCGCGGCTCGTAGCGGCGGGCAACTTCGACGGAATTGTCTGAAGAAGCGTCATCAATAAAGAGAATTTCATCAGGCGGGCAGGTTTGCAGCAGCGCCGATTCGATGGCTTCGGCGGCAAGATGCCCATAGTTGTAGCAGGGAATGATCAACGAAACAGCGCTGTTTGAGAAGCGGGTCTCTTCATAAACAGTCAGGCGGCTCAAGTCATAGCGGTCGGCGTCGCTGCCGTCATCACAGGCGAGCGCGCCAACAAAACGGGATTCGACTTGAGCGCGGTACAGCCCGTCTCGTTGCCCATGTGGATACGCGTACCATTTGAATCCATTCGGGCAGAGCTGACGCAGGTCGCCTGGCACGGTCAGTTCTTTCTCGTACAACGCCAAATCGGTTACGCCAACCAGCCGGATGTGAGATTGGGAGTGCCATTGCAAACGTCCGCCTGCCTGAACCATCTTTTGCAAGGTTTCCACATCGGCAAATTCGGCGTATGGCTCGCCTGTATCAAAAGAATTATCTTTACCAATCGTCTGTCCAATGATGAACAATTCAAAAGGGTAGCCAAAATGCCGCAAAATGGGAACCGCATATTTCCAGATATCTTTATAAACGCCATCGAAGGTGATGACGGCCTGGTTTGGGTCCGCCGGGTCATACTCGTCGAGATAGACAACTTTTTTAGAGCGCAAATCAGCCATTTGGAGGTAGAAACTATCAGGTGTTACCCACCAGATGGTTTTGTTTTCGGGATGAATTTTATGATACGTTAGGATCATTTGACGTAAACCTCCAGCACTTGCGAAAAATCACGATAAGCAAAGTATTCGCGGCTGACGGTGAGATAGGGAAAGCGGGACTGGTACCATTCGTAAATATGCGAGCAAAGCAGAATCCCCCCCGGCTTCAAGACGCGGTCTATGAGCACATAAACAAGGCGCACGCTTTTGCCGATATACTGAGGATATAAAACGCCGGTAATGACGATCAGGTCCATGGGGGGCAGGTTCAAATTGGGCAGGTCAAAGATGGAGCCTTGTCTGTATTCAACGTGCGGAACAGCGTGTTCACGGGCCCAAGCAACTGCCTTTTCGCTGAATTCCAACCCAATTACCTGCTTGGCAGGCAGGTCGTTGGTAATGAAGCCATTCCCACAACCAATATCGAGGGCATTTTGGTAGTCAAGCCGGGGCAAGGCTGCCAGGATTCGCGCTTTGCGATTGATATCGTGCGGGTTGCTGTAATAGCCCCAAGGGTCGGGAGCGGCGTAAAAGTCATCCAATTCTTGTTGGGTTTGCGGCATCTAAATCTTCCTGTTAAACAAACAATCTACTTTTTACGAAACCACAGACTGGCGCCTGAGGCGCCACCCAGGTTGTTGGTGAGTGTCCAAATATCAAACGATTGGAACCGTTTGCGTAATTCATCTTTCTTTTCAACGCTTATCCAGTAATTCGGCAAGATAATTTCGACGAATGGATTATCTAAAAAATATGCCAGCCATAAATATTGTTCATTCCAGAAAATAGAAATCTCATCGTACCATCGTCTAGGATATTCATAAGGCAGAAAGATATCGTGAACGTGAATGTATACGCCCGGTTGAATGCGCGGAATGACGTTAAAGAGGAGATGGTTTACGTCCGAGCCGAGTTTTACGGTATGAGTCGTGTCAATGAATAGAAAATCGCCGGGCTGTAAGGCATCGAAGGTTTCTAAGGGAACATTTTGAACGGGAAGAGGAATAAGCTCTGCCAGTTCTGTTTTTCGTGCCTGTAACTGCGCGCCAGGATATGGTTCAATACAGTGAATTTTCGTTTGGGTATGCCGGGCAGCCATTAGAGCAATTTCTGTTGAAAATCCAGAGCCGATCTCTAACAATTTTGATGGACGATATTGCCGCAACATTCCATAAAGCGCCATCGCATCTAAGGGCGGGAACATATCATTGTTCCAATAAAAGCCAGAGGGCGACTCACGGGGCAGGGCAGCCAGGTCGTCGGCCCATTGCAAAACAGCGGCGAATATGGAGTCGATGTCCGCTTTTTGTATTTTTTCGAGCGCGGACTGGTAAGGGATGCTCGCCCACCAGTCTTCGGTAAATTTACTGGTATCTGGCAAAATGCTGTAGTAATGATTGCGAGTCAGGTGGAAGCCATGTTGTTGAAATAGCCTGTAAGTTTCTGGCTTAACCCAGGCCTCGTTAATCGAGCCAATGCGGGCCAGCCAATCTGCAATCATGGGTATAAATTCTGATAAATTTTGAGAATGGTTGGATTGGAGCAGCCAGCGAAGTACTTTTTTTTGAATCATTCGCAAATCCAAGTCTATCCTTTCGGGTTACGCCAGCGGTGAATGGATTGTGCTATTTCTGCCTCAGTATAGAAATGCCGGGCAAGTTTAGTGGCGTAAGTCATTTCAAGGTATTCTTGCGAAATGGGATGCGTGAGGAAGCGGCGGTACAGTTCATAAGATTCGCGTTCTTCGCCCGTGTTGACTTTGACCATCTTGAAAGCAGGCAGATGGAGAAATTGACGCAGAATCGCTTCGCCCGTGCGATACAAGTCTTCCATGCGAAGCACCAACAATTCGACTGGTCCCTGTTTATAAACCTGCCAGCCTCGCGCTGCATCGAACGGAACAGCGTAAACGTCCAGCCCCAAGCCATCTTTGATTTGTTCATCGAACCAATGAAAAGCGGTTTGGATGAAGTGTCGTTTTCCTTCAAAAATTACGTTGAGCGCGCTCGCTGATAAGAGTCCTTGTGTTTCCTTTTCTTTCCAATCTGGAACAAATTGTGAAAAAGCAAAAAAAAACGTCGAAACGTTGCGAGCAACGGGGTCGCGCACCAAGCTAATGATTTTGACGGGGTGATTTTTTTCAACCTGCGCCAAAAGCGTTTCCCGAACGCCCCGGTCAACCCGTTCAATATCGCCCAACGCCAGGCTGTAATCTTCCAGATCTTGGCGGGCTCGTTCCTGCACTTTTTGGTAATTTGCTATGTAGTGATTATGGTGAACCGCAACCGGACAGTCAATTTCTTGATAAGCCTGTGAAATCGCCGATACAACAGAAGTAGAACCTACCCGTCCCATTTGAAGAACAAAGATCGGGCTGCGCTGGGCGTGGACTTTTGCCATACGCAATTTCAAGGCATTCAAAAAATCTTTAACGAAGAGTTTCATCGGTTAATTAAGCGCAACAACATCCACTGTAGGAAAAAGAAATACTTTTGCCCAAATTTTATCCAATTTGCGCGATGCCACATTGAATACAAGGGCGTTCTCAATATAATCTACAAAAACAACCGGCGCGTTGATAGTAGATGTGGTTGGCTCCATCAAACTCACATTCAATGAGTAAATGCCATGCTGAAGAGGAAGCGCCGGAATGTGGTATTTTACCAGAAATCGTTCCCCTGGCTTGACACGCAAGAGGGGGTGATTGGAAAGCGCCAGATTAGAGCCGGTAATGGGTATATTCTTATCGTCTTTTATATAGAAATTGACGGTGAGTTCTTTTTCTTCATGGGATTCGAACAAAATCCGAACCCATACGCTTTGATTAAACTCCACCAGTTCAAGCGAGCCGCCCTGATCATCCAGCAGGTCAGCATACAAAATGCGCGCGCCGCCAGCGCCCATCCGAAACATGGAGACAGACTGCTCGAACTGGCGCATTTGCTCAGGACGGGGAAGTTGTGAGTCCTTAAAATCAGGCAGTTCGGCGCGAGGCATAACCGGCTTATCCTTAGCGGAGGATGCGCGCTTGAATTGGGTGAGCTCGGCGTCTATTTCTTCACGCATGGCTTTAAAATAAGCATTGGCAACTTCAACCGCCGGGCCGATCTGGCGCATTTGTCCGGCATCCAGATAAATGGCGCGGGTACAAAGGCTGCGGATGGCGTTGATATCGTGGCTGACAAATAAAATCGTGGAACCGGCCTCCTGCCTGCGCCGCAGGGCGCTCATGCACTTGACTTGAAATTTCATATCACCAACCGCCAGGGCTTCATCCACAATCATAATATCGGGCTGAACCATAATGTTGGTGGCAAAAGCTAAACGAACATACATGCCGCTGGAATAGAATTTAACTTGCTGGTCGATAAAATCGCCAATATCAGCAAAGGCGGCAATATCGTCGAACCAGGCATCCATTTCTTCACGGGAAAAACCTAAAATCGAGCCTGAGAGATACACATTCTCGCGCCCGGTAAATTCGGGGTTGAAACCGGACCCAAGTTCCAACAAAGCCGTCAGACGTCCATTTACAGTTACTGTTCCGATGGTTTGCATTAGGGTGCCGCTGATAATCTGCAACAGGGTGGATTTGCCGGAACCATTCCGCCCCACAATGCCAACAGTCTCGCCCGCTTCCACCTCAAAGGAAATATTTCTTAACGCCCAAAATTCTCGAAAATAGGCACGCGCGGGTCTGCCGACAAAACGCTGCAGGCGCGGGTAAATGGATTGCTTAAGGCGGTCTTGCGGCTGGTTATAAAGCTGGAACATCTTACCGACTTTTTCAAGTTTGATGGCTGGGTTAGAGGACATCTGCAAATCCATTTCGGGCTTTTTGAAACCACCAGAATCCAGCATACGCAATCCCTGCGGTGAGGACGGTCAGAAGCGCCAGCGTAAGCCAATCCGGGACTTGCCCATATACCATAACGTTACGGCTCTCTTCCACAAGAAAAACGATGGGGTTAAAACGGAACACAACTTGAGCGCTTTGAGGAAGAGCCGAAATAGGAAAAAAGACAGCGGAGGTAAAAAGCAGAACAGTGGTCAATAAACTTAACATTTGGCCAATATCCCGAATAAAAACCCCTAAAGACGAAACAAACCACGATACCCCTAAACTCAATAAAAACATAGGCAACAGTATAAAAGGAACAAACAGCACGGTCCACGGAATATAGGCTTTTAAGAAAAGTTGAACAATAAGTAAAATGCCAATTTGCACGACGGCATGAAAGAAAATCCCCCCAAGAGACACCCAGGAAAGAATCTCCAGCGGAAAAATAACCTTCTTAACATAGTTGACATTTTGAACCACAAGATAAGGAGCCTGATTGAGAGCCTCGGAAAAAATATTGAAAACAATCAACCCGGCAAAGAGGAGAATGGCAAAGTCGGCGCGGCTTTCATTGGCATCCCCTCCCCAGCGAGACTTGAGGATCACAGAAAACACAAAAGTGTAAACAAGCAGCATCAATAATGGCGTAATAAGCGCCCAAACAAGCCCCAAGACAGACCCCCTGTATTTTTTTTGGATTTCGCGCTTTGTCATTTCAAAGGTCAAGCGCCGATTGCGCTTAATGCTACGAAACAAGGAAATCAGGCTTGTGGGTTTTTCAGCCATAAGAGGGATGGATACAACCTTGAGAGTATGGAAGAATTACGAGAAATGAGTATACCATTCATTTCATGGCATAGGAACTTCAGGGCTTGCTTTGCCGTCTTTATAAAAGGTAAAGGAGACGAAACATGAAAAAAAACAAACGTTTGATTCTGATCCTTGCAATCGCTATAAGCGCCTGCGCCTCTGAAAAAACTTTTGTGGAAGAAGGGCAAACCGCCTCTTACCCATCCTATCCTGATTCTGCCCCCCTGAGCGTAATGACAACTGAAACTGCATTGTCTGAGGCGTTCCCATCCCCCGCTCCATCCGGCAAACCCGTACAGACGTATCTCCCCCCGGCTGAGCCGGCCGACCCGAGCAACCCGTTTGCGCCCTTACCCGGCGATGAAGCGCGTGTCAAAGATAACATCCAACTTACCCTGGCAGAAGTGACAACCGCTAAAGGCGTCCCTCCATCCTACAGCCTCATATTAAAAGGCTTTCTGCCAACTCCATGTCATGCGTTACGCGTGGTTAAAAGCCCGCCCAATGCAACAAATGAGGTCAATATCGCGGTGTATTCGGTGGTTGACCCACAATCCATTTGTTCACAAGTCTTAAATCCCTTCGACGTGAACGTACCGATGGATCTCCTTCCACCCGGAACATACGCCATCTGGGTCAATGGACAATGGGTCGCTGAAATTCAATTCTAAAGAATGGATACGACAGGCGAATTAGGAAAGAGGCTGCCCTTGCGGACAGCCTCTCACTTACCTACCGAACAAGGTTATCAAGCCAACCTACGGAGCACAAGTAGTGGTCGGCATCCAGAAACCCTGGGTGGCGTTCGCCGCAAGGCTGATGGATTTGATGCAGGAAAGAGCGCCTGCGCTGTCATAGAAACTGATGTTCACATTGGCAGTACTGCCGGTCACATTCTGGATGTAGAAAGCAGCATTATACGGCACGCCATAAGCATTCTTGAACAGCATTGACAGATACGCGTTCAGACCGCCAGAAGCAGCCCCGTTATAGGCTGTGATCTCTGTGCCTAAATGCGGGCGTCCAACCGCCACAATCGCTTGGTCCGAAGTGATGCGCGCGCCGCCGGCAAAGTCTGCAGGCACACCCGCCACCGAGGGCACCCAAATGCTGGAAATTGCGCCCGCATTCAGGTTGACGTTCTGGGTGGCAACTACCGCTCCCGCGCTGTCCAAATACTCGATCGTCACGCTGGCAACGCTTCCGCTCGTGTTCTGCAGATAGAGAGCCGCGTTATACGAGCCGCCAAAAGCGCCCTTGAAGAGCATCGGCACATAGGAAGTTGTTGCTCCGCTGGAAAAGCCGTTGTAGGTGGTGACCTGCGTACCCAGATGCGGACGTCCCACTGCCACAATGTTTTGGTCAGAGGTCACTTTGACACCGCCAACGAACCCGGAGGGCAGGCTGCCGGTATCACATGTCACCAAAAGCGACCAATACCCGCGGCTGGCGTTTGCGCCCAGGGTATCGTTATCCGTACAAGCCACCGTGCCATCCAGGTTCAAATATTCGATCTGCATGTTTGCCGTGCTATTGCTCACGTTCTGGATGTAAAGCGCTGTGTTGTATGAGCCAAAGCCGTTCTTGAAGAACATCGGCAGATAGGCTGTCGTAGAACCGCTCGAGAAGCCATTATAGGTCATGACCTCACTGCCAATATGCGGGCGGCCAACTGCCAAAACAGCCTGATCCGCAGTGATCTTGGCGCCGCCCACAAAACTGGAGCCCAGCCCGCTGATGGAAGGCAGCCAATAGCCCTTGCTGGCTTTTGCCACAATTGTATCGTTGATGGTATGGACCAGTGTGCCGCTGTCGGTGCGGAATTCGATGGTGATGTTTGCCGTGGAAGCAGCCAGGTTCTGGATATAGAGCGCCGCATCGTACGAGCCGCCGTAGGCATCCTTAAAGAGCATCGGCACATACTGGGTCGTTCCGCCCGCGTTGACGCCGATATAGGAAGCTACCTGCGCGCCAAGGTGCGGGCGCCCAACGGCCACAACATTCTGATCAGACTCGATGACCACGCCGCCCGCCCATGGGTCGGGGATGCTGTTGCCGGCCACGTTCATCGTAACAGGCAGGTTAACAAAGCCATAAGGCGTATTGTTGGCAATGCGCAGGTAACCCTGGTAGGAGGTACCCGCAGTTTTGCCGGTTGCATCCACGCTAACAGTGAGGGTGGTATTGCCCGATCCCGCTATGGTGCCAGAGACAGGCGTGGCGCTCAACCAGCCAGACTGCCAGTTGCATACGCCAGTTTCACCCGAATCAACCCGAAGGACCGTTTGAGCATCCTGATCCACAATCCACAAATTACCGGAGCAGTCAATTTCCATGCCAGCTTGGCTGTAAGCGGTCATACCTGGACCAACATTAAAACCACCTACATCAGGGAGCGTTGCAGAAGAAGCATCCAACACAGTCACATCGTAACTGCCGGTGGTGCCAGGGATGCTGCTGTCGGTGTTTGAGAGGACGAACAGGTGCTGGGTAACCGGATTGTATGCCAAGCCCGAAATATCCAACCCAACACTGACCGCGCTCAACAAAGTACCATCAGGAGTGAAGTGGTTGATGATCCCATCGTTCCAAGAACCGGAGTAGTAGGTGTCACTGACTGGGTCATAGGCGAGACCACGCTGGCTGGTGCCAAATGCCGGGCAGATCTTATTGCCAGTCATCATTAGGACGTTAAGGTCGAGTTCGTAAATGCAGTTATCGCCGCCAACATTGACCTGCCAGAGCGTGTTGGTGTAGGGGTTATAGGTCATGTCTGCCCCATACACGCCGCCCATGCCAGAGACATCAATGGTATCGCCGGTGTTGGTTCCAGTAGTAATGAAGCGGTAATTCAGGTCATCACCGCCCGCGGCAGCAATGTTGCCAAGCCAGAGGTCGTTGACATCCGTGTTGAAGCCAATGCCCCAGGCATAGGTCAGCCCGGTGGACCAGGTTAGAGTGACATCGCCTGCCGCCAGCGGAGGAACGCCCTGCGGAATAGATGGTGTCCGCAGTTTTCTGGCGTCTCGATCATTAAGATTTTTAGGACCAAGATGGCGGGTATTAGGGGCAAAGGGCCCAGTAGGAGCCAGAATTGGCGGAGCGCCGTCCAAGGCAAATATCTCGTAATTGGCAGATACTGAGCCTGTGTTATTCAATGTGACAGGAGCGCTATCAGAGCCGTTTACGGGAACTCCGAAGCTCAAGTCGGCAGGATTTAAAGAGAGCAAACCAGCGACCAAATAGAAATCATGCCCTACGGTGGAACCCGCAGAAACAGACACAGAATCGGTATCGCTTCCATAAGAAAGCGCATACGCCGTCATGGAATTCGACCCGGAAGGCAGGCCAATTACATAGGTGACATCCGGAGTGGCAGGGTCGGCAGACGAGTCGATCATGACTGCGTCTGTCGCGCCAGAGTACACGGCTGCGCTGGGCACGAGGGCAAGGGTGTTATCGTCGTAGACCGAACCTGTTACCAGTCCGGCTGAGGCGATAGGCTGACATGGCTGTTGGACTTGCACATCATCCAGATACCATTCATCCGAGAAATCGCCCTGATATCGAAAAGCAACATACAGGTTCTGTCCGGCATAGGCAGAGAGGTCAATGCCGATTTGCTCCCAGATGTTTTCAGCCGCTACATTGCCAGTATACAGCTCGGTGTAGGTTGATACGCCCGGGTCTGGGCTGGCGCCTGTGGTGACATAAACGCCATGATAGGTATAGTAGGCGGTCCAATACCCGCGCTGCCAGAATTTGAACGTGGCGCCGCCTGCCGGAACGCTGAATTGCGGGGTCACCAGCCAGCTATCCTGAGTGCCACTGTCATCATTATGCCAGGCATAGTAGGAGCCGGAGTAGGCGCCGCCATTGGAACCAGTTGTTCCACTTGTCCCTTGTCGGAAGCCGTTGGCGCCAGTTTGGTATTTGTTCCAACCTGCAGGCAGGAAGGAGCCTTCAAAACCCTCGGACCAAACCGTAGAACCAGCGGTATAGCCGGGGGCCGAACAGGAAGTCAAGTTGGCATTAAGAGTGATATTCTGAGTCAGGTCGCCCGCCACCACCACCGGAGTGCTGTCGACATTGTAGCCGCCGCTCATGGCAGTGGTTGTGAAGGTATAGGTATCTGCCACCAGGTTTACGCTGTAGGCGCCAGTGACCGGATTGGTAAATACAGGTCCATTGGGGAAGCCTGAAATATTAATTTGCGCGTAAAGCGGCCAGCCAGTAGTGGCGTCGGTAACCACACCAGAGACCGTGTGGGTAGGCGCGGAGGAGAGAGTAAAGTTTTGAATGGTGGTGCCGCCGTTTGTGATGTTAATGCCGCTTGCGTTCCCATCAATGTAGCCATACTTCGAGGCGGTGGCGCTGTAGGTTCCGGGCGGTACGATTATTGTGTACACGCCTGAAGCGTTGGTAGTTGTGCTTGCGCCTCCGCTCAGTGTGACTGTTACACCAGCAAGCGGACTCGAGCCATCGGTCACTGTACCGGTCAAGGTTCCCTTAGGTCCGGTGGTGCAGGACGGGAATTTGAACGAACCGATGCGGGTTTGCCACCCGGCGTTGCTGGTGGCGGCATAATATTCCTGGTTGTACCAGAAAGTGCAGTCATCTACCGGGTCGATGCCCATCATGCTGTAGTCGCCCCAGCGTGAAGATGAACTCGTCTGAGAACCAGAACCGGCGATCATGGTGGCTTCGCCTTGCGGCATGGTTCCCAGCGTATCCGTGGCTAAACGCCCAGTGTAGCGGATGGAGGGATAGGTGCTGCCGCTGGAAACCGAATATCCCAACGCCATATTTCCGCTGGCATCTTGAGAAATGCTGCCCATCCAGCGGTGGTCGCTGTCTGGGTTGTACACGCCTTGCTGGTACATACTCCAACCGGAGCCAGTATCGCGCAGTTCAAACCAATACACAGCGGCGTGATCCCCGCCAGCATCCACTGTGCGGTTGCCGACGATTGTCTGGTGGGTGCCAAAATTGCGGTACGCCAGACGATGCATCAGGCGGTCTGAAATGGCATCCAGTTTGGACATGGTTCCGGGCTGTGGAATACAGCTTCTTGCAAACCCGGCGCAGACTTCGGGATCAATATCGGAAGTGGCGATAAACAAATTCGGGTCATAACTTGAGTTAAGACCAAAGGTAGTGTTGGCGGTATTCACCCAATCCACATTGAATTCCCAAATGCGCAGGGTGTCGTTTGGGTCGCCCAGCCAGGTGCTGTCATCCCATTCGGAGAAGTAATTGGGAGCGTTAACAGGCGGAGGGTTGAGTCCGTCCAAATCTGAGGGCAGCATCCCGCCGTAGTTAAGCGTAACCAAACCAATGTCAATATAGATCATGCGGGCCGACAAGCCTTGCAGCATCTGCTCGCGTTCAAAGACAGCCACGCCTGCGCCAGCCCATGCAAATGAGACACCATTGAACTGGTTAACAGTCATGTAATAGCCATCGGGCCACACGCCGAAATGAGGATAGTCGTTCATGACGGTGGTGCTGGTTTGGTAATCATATAAGTACCAGGCCCCGGTGGGGTTGCCCGTAGCAGAAACGGCAATACACTGGTGGAAGTTGTTTGGAAAGCCAAGCGCGAACTGGCTGACCATCCAGCGATTGGCAAGCGGGTCAAACAAGACGATTGGGTCGCCATCATTGTTCGCCGCGCAGATGCCGCCCAGTGAGGTGAAGAGAGTGTTGCCTGCGGCGGGACCATATAAGGAAACAGGGGCGGCGGGGTTGGTCACATTCCAAATCTGGAAGGATAGATTCACCCATTCCATGTAGTATTTGGTTCCGGTTGTGGGGTCGTACCCAATATCGCCGTTGGTATCGGGCGGCAGAACGCCATTGACGTTATTGATACCTTCAAAGTTGGCGATCGTGGAAGGCATGCTGTTCCCCACCGGGGCGTTCTGAATGATGGATGGATCTGTGGGAGTATTGGATTTGAAAGCATCACTGGGGCGGGGAATGGCCAGATCGGTTTGTTCACGAATGGCAGCCGCTCGCTCCAACTGCATTTTGGTAGGCAAATTAGGCGTCACAGCGCTTAATGATTCAAGTTTTCCCATGGCGCTGGGGGAAATTACTTTAATGGCGCCGTTGGCGCTTTCCTGCGAAACAGGCGCGGCAGAAACCGACGCAGTCGTTAACAGCGGGCCAAATACCAAGGACAGCAGCACAAGAATGCTTATCATCCGTGATAGACGGATAGACATGATGTTGTTCCTCCTGAAGAAAGAATTTGCTTACAGTTTTATGTTCACAGCGCGACAGAAATTTTTCTTTCCAGATGTCACCTCCTGCAGCAGAATATCCCTTAAACAAAAAAAGCGTCGTCAACCCTGGCGTTTATTGAAGAATACGTTTGCGTGTCCAAAGAGAAACAAACCGAAAATAAATTCAACAAGACTCCAAATACAATCAGGGATGTCCTTGCAGAAAAAAGGGTTTAGCAGTGTGAAAATACGATTTGTTTATAAATTTAAGTTTTATATTAAAAACGGGCAGCCAATAATTTATCACACAAGAGTGTTTTTTTCAATGGCTTAAGTTAAATATCAGGACTTGCGCAAAACTCCCAAAATATGACCGCCGACGGCGGACCGCGGTCTATGGTCTGTGATTGGCGGTCAATTGCCAAAGTGGCAAATGATTTTGCGTAAGTCCAAAATATAATACTGATTTCCGTAATGGAGTTTATCGGGGGTAGGTGGTTGGTCCGAATACACTTCACAAACGATTGCTTCGCCAGACCGGGAGCGTTTCCACCGCCAAGGATTTTTGCCCAGATATGAGCGCTGCACTTTGAGCAAGGCTTTATTTTCAAAAAGTCCTGCGGCGATCCAGTTTTGGCGGGCGTTAACGCTCATAAAAGATTTTGGGCGCAAAATCCCTTTTTTGAAAGTTATTCTTAACGCACGGCAGGTCTGGCGAAACCAAAAAAATCTTAATAAAAGACGGCTACACTTGCGGCAAATTCCTGCGGATGATGTTCAACATGCCAAAGGACTTGGAAGCCCCCTGTACCACACAAGTCAACGGGTTATCCACGAGGTAGGCTGGAATGCCCAGAGATTTGGTGAGCAGCTTATCCACACCGCGCAAGAGCGCCCCGCCGCCGCACAATGCCACACCGCGATCAATAATATCGGAGACCAGTTCAGGCGGGGTCTTCTCCAGTACCTTACGCCCCGACTCGACAATCTGTTTCAAGGGTTCCTGCAAGGCTTCCACGATCTCACCCGTGGTCAATATGACTGGACGCGGCAGACCGGTAACCTGATCCTGACCCTGCACTTCCATGCTGTTTTCAATGTCCTGAGGAACAGCGGCTCCAATCCGGACCTTGAGTTGTTCCGCCGTTTGTTGACCGATGATTACGCCGTATTTTCGGCGCACGTAATTAACGATGGCTTCGTCAAGGTCCATGCCGCCGAGGCGCAGCGTATCGGCGGAGACAATGCCATACATCGCCATCACTGCCGACTCGGTGCATCCGCCGCCGAGACAAATAATCATATTGCCAGACGGGGAATTGATCGGCAGGTCAATAC
>JACAEP010000175.1 GCA_013388795.1 Chloroflexota bacterium
ATTTCAAGCGCATGTCTCGAATATCGAATTTCGACTCTCGAATCTTGATTTGCTTTTCTTCAGTGACTCGAAATTCCTTGAATTGCAAAGTGACTTGCCTTTGCCCGCGAAAGGATGTGGCACGCAGGGTGTAGGCAATGTCGAATTTGCTGTCTTTGGGTGGAAGTTCTTCACCCGCGCCGCCCCACCATAGAAAGCTACCGATCTCGCCATTTTCATCTTCTACATTTAATCTAAGATGTTCTTTTGCCTTGCCAAGCGTAATCGCAGATTTGAGAGTCACGTTGCGGGTGGCGAGGGTCAACTGCGGGTTGCCTGCGCCGAAGGGGGCGAGCAGTTCCAGGCTTTCGGCGAGGTCAAGGTTCAGGTCGTTCAACCCAAGCCAGGCGTCGATCTGAAGCGTGGGTTCTTCAAAGACCATATCGCCCAGTTGTTTTTCCACGGCTTTGCCGAGTCCGCGGCGGAAGGCGGGAAGGTCATCCTTTTTCAAAGCCATACCTGCTGCCATGGGGTGACCGCCAAAACCGAGCAGTAAATCTTTTTGAGTGGTGATCGCTTCGGTGATATGTAAACCTTCAATGGAGCGAGCCGAGCCGCGCAAGATGCCGTCATCCGATTCGTTGAAGAGGATGGCGGGTTTGTGATACCGCTCGACCAGTTTGTTGGCGACGATGCCGACTACGCCGCCCGCCCAGCCGGGGTTGGAAAGGATGATGACCGGTTCATTGAGCAGTTTCGAGTTTTCGCGCAGTTGACTCTCTGCGGCGTCGAAGACTTGTTTGGTGAGCATGCGTCGCTGCGCGTTCAAGCCTTCGAGCTGTGCCGCAAGCAGGCGGGCGCGTGAAGGATTATTGGTAATGAGTAATTCAACGGCGGGGTTGGCGTCGCCTAAGCGTCCCAAGGCGTTTAAACGCGGCGCGAAGGTGAAGCCGATGGTTTCTTCAGTGAGCGAATCAAATGTTGCACCCGCCAGTTCTGCGATCACGCGCAAGCCGAGGCGGCTTGTGTTTCGCAATTGCTCAATGCCTTGTTTGGCGAGCGCGCGGGTTTCGTTTTGAAGCAGGGCAACATCGGCGATTAAGCCAAGCGCTACCAAATCGAGTAATTCGATATTCGATATTCGAGAATCGAGGTTCGAATATCGAATATCAAGCAACGCCTCAGCCAGTTTATACGCCACGCCTACGCCCGCCAAATTTCTTAGCGGATGTTCCTCGGGTAATAACTTTGGATTGATTATCACCTTGGCGTTGGGGAGCGTTTCACCCAAATCATGATGATCGGCGACGATGACAGTTAGTCCGCGCGAGTTGGCGTAGTCAATCGCTTCGTGGGCGGTGATGCCGGTGTCGCAGGTCAACAATAATTTTGCGCCGTTCTCAATGATGGGTTTGAGCGATTCGATGTGAACGCCGTGGCTTTCTTTTCCGCGCACGGGCACATAGTAAACAACATTCGCATTCAATGCTTGCAGCGTCTGCACCAGCAGGGCGGTGGAGGTTTGCCCGTCCACGTCGAAGTCACCCCAGACGCAGATTTTTTCTCCGCTGCGGACAGCCAGATTGATGAGATCAACGGCTTTTTCGATGTCTGGAAATTGAGAAGGTGGATTCTTTTCGGGATAAAGAAACGCCTCGGCTTCTTCGGGAGAGTTGATTCCACGCCGGAGGAGAGTCTGCGCGATGAGGGGAGGCAAGCCCAAGGCTTGGAAGGAGGCGGGGATGTTAATCGGTTGAGGGTCGAGCCAGCGAGTCATTTCGTTTCCAGTTTCGCGTTTTGATTTTTGAGTCGGATGATCTGCTTCTGATTGTCATTGCCCCATTGTTTGAGCGCCTCCAGCACGGGGGTGAGCGAGCGCCCGAAGGGACTGAGTGAATATTCCACGCGCGGCGGCATTTCGGGGTATTGTGTGCGGATGATGAGTTGGTCGCGCTCCAGTTCTTTTAACTGCTGGGCAAGCATTTTTTCGGTGATGCCGCTTAATCCGCGGCGCAATTCGCCGAATCGCAGAGTGCCGTTATAGAGTTTCCAAAGAATACGCGCCTTCCAGCGTCCGCTGAGGAATTGCAAGCCTGTTTCCACCGGGCAGATGTTTTGAGCCATGCCTTTACTTCCTTTTTGGTAAGTATCTGTTGAATAAGTACGTACTTGATTTTCTTATACCATGAATTATCATCCGTATCATGATTTCCAAAAACGACCTCGCTCTCGAACATGCCGTGGAAGGCAAAGTCATCTACCTGCTGGCGCTGATCGCGCTGGTGCAGTTCACGTATCCCATCACGGCGTATCGCGTTCGGTTGCCAACCTCGATGGCGGCGGGCGGTTTGTATAAATCCGATAAGGAGTAAGGATATGAAGATCGCGATCATTGGCGCTGGCAATGTCGGCGGCACGCTCGGCAAAAAATGGGCGACTGCGGGGCATGACGTTCATTATGGTGTCCGCAACCCAGCGGACTCAAAACACGACCCGCTTCGCGCGACGGGCAGGCTTGCTTCAGTTTCTGAAGCCTTATCCTCTGCAGACGTTGTTCTCGTCTCCATCCCTGGCGCGGCGGTGGCTGAATTCGCGGCACAGCATGGCGCGGCGCTGACTGGCAAAATCGTCATCGACGCGGCGAACAATCCGCGCAGCCCGGTGTGGAATAACTTTGAGCGCCTGCAAAAGACCGCAGACGTTTCGCTCGTGCGCGCATTCAGCACATTGGGCTGGGAAAACTTTGCCAACCCCGAAATGCAAGGCGCGCCCATTGACCTGTTCTACTGCGGCGCGGAATCTGCGCGTGAAACAATGGACACGCTGATTCAGCAGGCTGGCTTGCGCCCCGTATACATCGGCGGCGTGGACGCAGTAACCGTGGTGGACGGCATGACCCGCCTGTGGTTCGCGCTGGCGTTTAGTCAGGGC
>JACAEP010000189.1 GCA_013388795.1 Chloroflexota bacterium
CAGCCCACACTGCGATATCCCTTTTCAAGCAATGGGTGCGAGGGCAGGTCATGTTCTTTTATATAGCGTTCCACGTCCGCCCTTTTCCAATTGAGCAGCGGATTCACTTTGAGCAAACCGTCGTCCTGCAATTCCAATATTTTTGCATGAGCGCGCGTTTCCGTCTGATCGCGGCGGATGCCGGAGACCCACGCCTTGATGCCTTTCAGGGCTTGCTGCATCGGCTGGACTTTATGAAGGTAACAGCATAAATTCGGGTCTTCAACGGGAAGTTTGCGGATGTTCTGGAGCGCGAACACATCCCAGCGCGGGTCGCGATGCAGGTCGAAGACATTCAGTTTCCATTCCATGCCGATCTGTTCTCGGAACATCAGCGTCTCCCAAAAATGATAGCCAGTATCAAGAAAGAAGACCGTCATCGCGCGGTCAATCTGTGAAACCATGTGCAGCAGCGGCATGGACTGGGTCTGGAAGGACGAACTCATGGCAATATTCGGCGAAAACCGGCGGGCTGCCCATTGAATGATCTCCTGCGGGGTCTTTGTTTCGAATTCCTGTGAGAGCGTTTCAATTTCGCGCGTCGAAAGCATGAAAAGATTATACCGTTCCATGCCATTATCGAATGCCCGCTGGGTATAATTCCATCATGGAACCCGGCATTGCAAAACAGCTAATTGCGCTCAATCGCAAATTCTACGACCAGTTCGGCGGGTCTTTCTCGGCAACCCGTCAGCGTTTACAACCGGGCGTAAAAAAAATTCTCGATTCGATCAGGGTGGATGACTCTGTCCTCGACCTGGGATGCGGCAACGGACTTTTCTTGCGCGAGTTGGCTGGTCGTTCTCATCGCGCCCCGCTTCTTGTCGTGGACTTTAGCCTGCCCCTGCTTCGGGAAGCGGAGGCTGCGCCGGGGGTGGAGTGGAGGGCGGCGGATTTGACACAATTGGCGGTGGGCTGTGAGCAGTGGAAAGTGGAAAGTGGAAAGTGGTCGATTGTAACGATGTTTGCAACCCTGCATCACATTCCGTCTGTTGAAATACGTTTGAATATTTTGAAAACGGTCCGCGCCCTGCTCAAGCCCGGCGGGAAGTTTTACCTCTCGAACTGGCAGTTTTTGAACAGTGAAAAACTCAAAGCCAGAATCCAGCCGTGGAGCCGGATGGGATTAAAAGACGAAGATGTGGACGAGGGGGATTATCTGCTCGATTGGCGCAGCGGCGGCGAGGGACTGCGGTATGCGCATCAGTTTTCAGCGGAGGAACTGCTTGGGCTGGCAGAGCAGGCTCACATGAAGGTCGAGGCGGGGTTTTACTCCGACGGGGAGAACGGGCGGCTGGGGTTGTATCAGATTTGGTCTAAAGATGCGCTTCCTTCTCTGTAAACAACCACCCGGTTTCGTCCGCTGTTTTTGGCTTGATATAAGGCGGTATCGGCTTTTTTGATAAGGGATTCCAAATTGTCTTTTTTGTCGGCTTCGGCAATGCCGATGCTGACGGTGACGGATAAGTCTCCGGCTTCGGTGTGGAAGGGGTGTTTCATGATGGCGCTGCGAAGGCGCTCGCCAATAATGCGGGCAATGTCGTGGTTGGTTTCTGCCAGCAGGATGGTGAATTCTTCGCCGCCATAGCGCGCAGCCAGATCGGTGGCGCGCGAAAGTTGGGAGCAGATCTGCGCCAACTGACGCAGGATCTGGTCGCCGATGGGATGCCCATGTGCGTCGTTGATTTTTTTGAAGTGGTCAATGTCGAAGAGCATCAGACTGATGGGGCGGTTGATGCGGCGCGCGCGCTGGAATTCAAACTCGCCGAGTTGGAGTAAACCGCGCCGGTTGTATACGCCGGTTAGCTCGTCTGTGATGGCGAGTGAACGACTCTCTTGCAGGAGGCGGGTATTTTCGATGGTGATGGCGACCTGTTTGGCGAACTCGCCCGCCGCCATGATGTCGTTTTCGCTGAACTGGTCCGGGGTCGAGCCGTCAATGGCAAGCAGCCCAATCACTTTGTCTTGGGCTATCAGGGGAATGCCTAGCCAGGAACGAATATGGTTGTGGGGCGGATGGTTGAACTGTTCGTACCGGGCGCGGACATCGGGCAGGTAAACTGCCGAGCTTTGTTGGATGACGGCTGTGTTGGGGTTCTCTCCGGGGATGGGGAATTTCATGCCTATGACCTCTTGTTCGGAGACCCAGCCATGACCGCCAACAATTTCCAGCGCGTCGCCGCGAATTAATTGAATGGAAGCGCTGTTGTATTGAATAATTAATTTTAACTGCTCAAGAATGTGTTGAATGGCGTCTTCAAATGTGTTTTTCTGGGTGACCGCCATGCCCGCTTTGCGCAGCGATTCGGATGTGGCGGCGCGGTGTTCCGCCTCTTCTTTGGCTTGAAATTTTTCGAGCGCGAGGGCAATGAGGGCGGCGGCTTGTTCGCATATTTCCACTTCATCTTTTTCAAAGGAGCGGCGCTGTTCAAAGGAAACCAGCAGGGCGCCCAGTTTTTGCTGCGGGGTGGTGAGCGGCAGGGCAATGAGCGAACGGGAGGGAAATTTGCTGGTGATGCCGCGCGATGCGTATGGGGTGGTTTCCACATCGTCAATGAGGAGGGTCTTTCCAGCTGCCAGAACCGATTGGGTGAAGGTTTTCTCGCCGGGCGGCACTTTGATTTTTGGATAGACCTTTTTTAGGTTCCCATATGCGCTGAACGGAATGGGTCTGGCGGCGGCTTCATCCCACAAGGTCAGGAAGCATCCATTGGCGCCGACCAGTTTGGCCAGTTTTTCAGTGGCGTTTGTCGTCATTTCCTGCATGGTGCCGGCTTGTAAGGAGGCTCTGATGATGTCGTGCAAGAGTGTCAGGTCTCTCTGGCGGCGCAAAAGCCTTGCTTCTGTATGCGCCTGCATGGCGGCGGCGTTAAATAGATTGGCAAAGGTTTGGAAGGCGTCCAACTCCATGTCATCCCAATGGCGTTCGCGCGTAGGGTCGTGGAATACGAAGAAGGCATACAATGCGCCATTTATGAAGACGGGACATCCGCATATGGACAGGCTGCCCATTTGTTCAAGAACTTCTCTTTCCGGCGGGGGGAGTTTGCTTTTGGTAATTTGTACGCAATGTTCTTGAGCGAGAGCCGAGAGCCACCCGCCGAATTCCGATATCTTAAGGACGCGGTTTGT
Organism: Chloroflexota bacterium; assembly: GCA_013388795.1. GTDB lineage: Bacteria > Chloroflexota > Anaerolineae > Anaerolineales > Villigracilaceae > Villigracilis. The sequence goes on from JACAEP010000189.1 coordinate 3,172, forward strand.
GAAGATGGGATGTTCTGTCTGCGGCGTCAGTTCGGGCAGATGCCATTCGTGCTGCAAGCGGAGGGTGAACTCATCTTCTGAGATTTGCAAGGCCTTTATGTATTGAGCGCGGGCGGCGCCCACGGCGGTTCCCAAATTTTGCAGGGCGGTTGGAATATTCCGCTCCCATTCCCGCGTTTCTAAAAACTTTTCCGCCGTGCTGCTGATGACGGTCATGATCAGGCTGCGCCGGTTTAGCTCGAGTTCTTTTTCTTTTTGCCGGGTAATGTCGTACAGGGTGATTAATAAATTGGACTGCCCGGGAATGCGGGAAGAAATGGGCGCGACCGCCATTTCAAGATACTTCCAATTGTCTTGGCGTTCTATTTGTATTTCCGTATGCGTTTCTTGAGGGTGTAAGTAGGGGGATATTGCCGGGGCAAATTCTCCTGCCATTTGGGAGAGCGGCTGCCCAATTGCATTTTCTTCAGGGCATTGGAGCAGACTTTGAGCCACCGAGTTGATGTAAAGAACCCGGTGTCTGGCATTCAACACAAGGACGCCGTGCCTCATGTTTTTCAACACGTTCAAATATTCCAGCGAGAGAAATTCTGGAATGCGGTTCTGCAGTGTAATCCATGCCAGGCCGATGGCGCCAGGTAAAAACAGAAGGGAAGAAAGGTCTATGCCCGGAATGGGGCTGTAGCCTAACACAAAGAAGGTCAGACCCGATAAAGAGGAAAGCAGGCTGATGATGACCAGGAGAATTTGCATCCGCAGTTTGCCGGAATGCGCAAGCAGGTCGTTCAAAAGCAAAAAACCGGCGCTGGATGTCAGGAAAGCCGAAAACAGAATGTGCAGCCAAAACAATGGACCAAACCGGATGCTGAACAAGCTTAACACGCCAAGGTGTCGCACTGTTTCCATATCCCACATAAGGTTGTGCAGGGGATTGCTCCAGACCATCAGCAGGATGAGAGCGGCAAAACTTGCCGCTATGATCTTTAATCGCCGTGTGATAAGATGACTCTTGCCGATCAGGTCCATCGTGAATGCGAACAGAAAGATCGGCGCGCCAAGGATGCCCAGATACTCGATGTTGATGATAAAAATTTTTGCCGGGAGCGAAGGCAGAATAATTTCGAGCGCATAGGTAAATGCCCAGATGGACATGGAAAGCATAACCCATGCAAACGAAGCAACCGCCAGGGCGGGTCTTTTTCTCCATGCATACAGCCCCAAGAGCGCATAAAATATTGCCGCTAAAACGAAGATGATAGGGATAAGAAGTTCAGATCGCGCCATATTTGAACGAGAATGGACTTTGTTACGACGAATTAAACCGTCAAATGTTCCTTATACAGCAATCGCCGCAGACTACCTGCCGCAGACAGCGGCCTGCCGTCTGTTTTCGCTCTGAAATTTTTTGGGCTTATCATTCATCGGGGTTTATGCAAAACTCCTAAAATTTGAATGCCGCTGGTAATTCATTGCGGCATGGGTAAACAATTCTATAATACGCCATACTCTTTTATTTTAACCAGCGTATTGGAATAATGGTTTGCTGTTTTGTAATGCGCCCGGCCGAAACACACCCGGCGGCTCGCCCAGTATCTTGTGGATAAAAAATCGGACGCCTGGCACGACTTAAACAAGCACATTCTGTGGGTTGGTAATGTACTGCCACCAGTTATTGTGGATTTTGTTTTTCCTGCCAGACGTGCGGGGAAAATGATTGAACCACCATTTGTGGTGCGCGCGGATCTCGCCGCCGCCCCATTCATTTGCATCCACAGTACGGATATCACCTTTGAAATTGGGAAAATTCAGCAACCAATCGTAACATTCACTTTGAACGGGCGTCATGTTGCCCCAGTCGTAATCTGCCTGACTGTTCGGCGCAAAGTGAATATTGCCACAGGCGGATTTTCCCGGGGCGGCTTTTTCATAGCGAATGAAGCGTTTCCAAAGATTGGCTTCCCCTGTCAGTGTGCTGAAGGTTTTCTCCATAATGGACTCGGCGCGATGCCCATACGCCTCGAGCATTTCGCCGATGCCGCGCTCGCAGGAAAATCCCATGATTACGAAACGGCGTTTGCTTGCAGATGTATTTGCCAACGGCGGCGCGTTGCACCAGAACGCGCCCGGTCCGCCCATGGTGGATTCGTAAAAGCCGGCATGGGGGAAACCAAAGAGCCAAACTTCGTCAATCTCGTTCCTTGCCACACGCTGAAGAATGTTGAACTGCGTCAGAATGGCTTGGTAATTTGCTTCCTGCGGCATGTGCGGAGTTGCGGCGCGATTCCACGCATCGAGGAAACTCTGAGGTGTATACCGAAAGCCATCCACTTTGGCAGGGAACTCATTCACGTTAATGCGTTGGACGATCTCGTAACGCGCCAGCCCTTCGCTTACATCCAACAGATCCAGGATGAATCCGGTCAGCAGGTCAGAGGGGTCTTTCCAGCCCAGTTTCTTCGAGAGGGTGATTCCCGTGGAGGCATCCATGACCGGGTCGTATACGATTGCCAACACCTTGGGGCGCATGATCTGCGCGGGTTCGGTGGCGCTATCTGTCGGATAGCGCGCGGGGCGGAACAGGCTGATGAGCGTTTCCAATAAACTGGGCATAAGACTCTCCTTGCATTACGGCATGTTTATAGCGAAGTACACCTGACCATTAACAGCAACATACAAAACATGATCTGGACTGACTGCTGTAGCGGTTACGGGTCCAAGCGGGATGGGGTTTGAACTGCCGGTTGTGGGAAGGAATTGGTTTTGCAGTTCCATGGAACGCGGCGCAAAACGCATCACACGTTGACCATCTGAATCCAGCAAAAGGATGCTTGGGTCGGGCGGCGCGGCGAACAACATCTGGGTGAAATTGGCAGCCAGGAACGGGTCCAGATCGCCGTATGCCGGAAAGGGGTTTCGGCGGTTGAGCGGGTCTGTGCATTTGGATTGATTGGTGTCAATACGGCTGTACACACAGCTCGAGAGGCGCCCATCCGCATGGAGTAAGTACATTTCATCGCCGGAAACAAGGAAGTCGATCACATCTTGTGTGGGCGTTTGTTGACCAAAGAAGAAGTAGGGTCGGTCGGTGAATGCCGCTTCCTTGCCGGTATACACCCACGCTGCGCGTGAGGTGGCGTCCAGCACATATAGATTGCCGCCGTCCAGCGCAATGCCAGTGATGCGCGCCCAGTTTGTGTCTGGCGCGGTCAGCAAACCGACCTGCGGAGAACTGCCCGGCTTGCAATAAACCAAATTTCCAACCGCGTCAATGCCAAGCACAGTGGCGCCGTAAATGTTTGTGATCGGCAGGGTCGCAATATCCACAAATGCCCCGGCATTATTGTTGACGCCCGGCTTGCAGCTAAAGGTCGTATCCAATTGGAAACCGCCGCTGCCAGATGGAAACGCGCGCAAGATTTCGCCGTTTTCTGCGTTGAGCAGGTAGATGTCGTTTTCACTGGCAGCCATCCGACTGACGTTGATTCCCAGCCGGTTGCCGAAGGCAGGATTGAATTGCAGACGATAGATGCCCAGCAATTGGTCGTGGTTCGACTCCGCCTCCTTCTTCAAATTGGCTGTATCCTCTGTCTGGCGGTGTTGCTCTGCCCGGGCCACATTGGCGAGCACGTTCTCCCATGCTTTGCGCTGTTCCACAGGGTCGGTGAGCATGAGCGCCTGCTGGCGCATTTCAAGCGCTTCGTTGTAGTAGGCATCGTATTGCTCATTGCGTCCATAACGCAGATAAACAACCACTGCAAGGGTAACCACAATCAGCGGGATCAAAACCGCAATGAATCCCATTGTGGCGCTGGCAGAGACGGAGACCGCTTCCGGGTTTTCAGATGGCAGCAAACGCGGCAGGAACCCGCGCAGACGTTCGCCTAGCGAGGCGCTGCCTGTTCGTATTCTCTGCATTAAGTTGACAATGGCTTTGGCAGTCTGCCGTGCTTGCGGTGATGCCTCACGCAGAGCTGGGGCAGGCTTTATTTCTGGAAGCGGCTCGTCGGGCGGGTTTGTTTTGGGCTTGGCGCGTGGAATGGATACTGGAAATTCGCGCGGTTGGGTTTTGTGCGGCAGATGCGCAAGCGGGTCGTCGGATGATTTTGGGAGAGGCCCCGTATGCCCGGGTTGCGGGGGAATGCTATAGGCTGAAGGTTGCACAAGATGCGCGCCCGTCTCCGGCGTTGGCTCAGGGCCTCCGGTGGCGGGCAGGTCCAGGTCGCTGGAAGGAGGCGCGGGCAGGTCATCCACTGGCTGCGCTTGCGGAATTGCCTCCACGACCTGCGTTTCCGTTTTTTGCGCCAACGTGCCGCGCAGGATGTTGATTGTGCCTGTGCCTTCTGTGGTGTGGACCAATACGGCGTTCAGATCTTCACTGGTAAGCGAAGCGAGACGGCGGCGCATGGCATCGTACGACGTGGGTTGGGCGTCTGCCAGTGGGGTGACCCAGGCGCTGGGCAGCCGCCCGCAAAACAGGAGCATGTGGTTCGCGGCAAGGTCGGTCTGCGCATAATGAATATGAATGGACTGACTGGACCCCAACCCCTTGCCGGAGATCGAAGGTTCAAAAAAATGACGCGACTCTTGGACGCCAAACCAATAGGCATGCATAGGACCGCAAAGCGAGAAAATGCATTGACTCTCGCGGACAGCCGCAAGCGCCAGCCACGCCAGGGTGTATTGACCGCGGCTGCTGGTATTCATGTTTCGGTCCAGCAGAGTCTTATTAAGTGAATCTGCGGCGGTGCGCAACGCACTGGTGACGGCTCGCGGGGTTTGATAAAAAACGCTGGCTGTGTCTTCGGCAAACTTGCGATATTCGCTGGCGGTGATGACGGCGTTGCCTGTCAGCGCGAGATATACGAGCAGGCGGTCCTGCTCGCGCCCGCGCGCAGCGGTTTTGGGCGGATGTAGCGCCAGCATGCCGGGCATGTCGTTTTGATCGGCGCCTTGAATGCGAAATAACGGTGAGAGATGAATGTCGAGTGGCATGTAAGAGAATCGCTTATGCTGCCTTCATTATAACTGGTAACGCCCCAGCGACTTTCACGCTAAAGACAAACGCTCAATGGGCTTTGATTCGACTTCAACTGGTACAATTTCACCGACATGGACTACACACTTCTCAACGACTTTTCTCAGATCTCGGCAGATGAATGGAACAACCTTCTCAAAGAGTCCATCAGCGATACGCCTTTCTCACGCTACGAATATCAATATGCCTGGTGGCAGCATCGCGGCGGCGGCGAATGGAAAAACGCCCAACTGCTTCTGGTCACTGCGCGTGAAGGCGGCAGGCTCATCGGCATCGCCCCGCTTTTCCTCGCCGAGTACGAGAACAAGCCATCCCTGCTCTTAAATGGCAGCATCGAAATTTCCGATTACCTCGATCTGATCGTCCGCAAAGAAGACCATTTGCGCTTTCTCTCCGGTTTATTGGATTTTCTCGCCTCCACCCTGGCCGACAACTGGTCCCGCCTCGACTGGTATAACCTCCCCGATGACTCTCCCACGCTTGCCGCGTTCAAAAGCGAAGCTGAGAAACGCGGCTGGGTGCCTCTTGAAGAGGTCTATCGCCCCACGCCGCGCATCACGCTTCATGGCGATTTTGAAGAATATCTTTCCCGGGTCGAAAAGAAGCAACGCCACGAAATTCGCCGCAAAATGCGCCGCGCCGCCGAGTCAGAGTTGAACGTGCGCTTCGTGCTTGTAGACCCATCCGCAGACATCGAACCGGAGATCAACGCCTTCTTTGACCTAATGGTGCAAGACCCCGGCAAGGCTTCCTTTTTACATCCCGCCATGCGCGAGCAAATGACCTCTGTCTTGCGCGCCGCGCATGAAAACGGGTATCTCTGGCTTGGCTTTCTTGAGATTGCGGGCGTAAAAACCGCCGCTTCCCTAAACTTTGATTACAACGGAAAACTCTGGGGTTACAACTCTGGCGTCAGCCGCGCGCACATGGAGCTTTCCCCCGGCTGGGTGCTGCTCAGCCATACCCTCCAATGGTGTTGTGAAAACAAGCGCTACGAATTCGACTTCATGCGCGGAGACGAAGATTACAAGTATCGCTTCGGCGGTGTGAACCGCTTTGTGATGCGGGCGCGCCTGGAAAAAGGCTAAGAAAGTGTCTGAAAACTAGAGCGTAGGCGACGTTCCCTAACGTCACCCTGCGCTAGAGAGCGCAGAATACGCGCAAAAAAAGACTTTTCAGACACTCTCTAATACTCAACCAACCCGTACAAGGAGAAAAAAAGCGGGAAGAATGCAGCAAATACATTCCCAATCATTTACTTTATTTTTTCCCTGAAATCATAGATACCGTCTTTGACCAGCCATGCCGACCCACAGGCGGGGCAGGCAACCCGATCTGATTTTTCCTGCAAGGTCTCGCTGCCGCACTCCGTGCATTTGAAGTATTCAATGATGGTTCCAGGAACTTTTACCGTTGCCGCCCCAGGCAGGGTCGCCTTCACAAACACGCTGGGCGTAAGCTGAAACAACGCGCCGGTCGGCTGAAAGAAACCATCCAACCCGGCAAGGATATTCGCCGGGATCAGCCGCTTCAACAAGCCCAGCCGGAAGTGTGAAACCGTCAACGTTTTTCCGAGCGAAAAGCCAAGCTCATTCAGCCACTGACGAATGGCTTGGGGGTGAAAGTCAAAATTCAACTTCACGAATTCCACCGGCTCTCTTGTGAACGGACTCCACGATTGTTTCCTCAGCCAATAACGCAGGATTGCCTTGAGGTTTGATTTGTTCGCAAACTCAAGGATAAAGGTCGCGCCGGGCTGCAGCGTCTCACGGATCTGTTCCAATGCCTTGGGCGCATCTGCCATGTGGTGCAGCACGCGGATCATCGTCGCTCCATCAAAAAGTCCATTGCGAAAGGGCAGACGGTACACATCGGCAGCGACGTAAACATATTTGTCCGAGCGCCCCAATCTTTCCTGCGCCTGAGTAAGCTGGGTGGTCGAATAGTCCATGACCACAATGCGTTCAAACCCGGCATAGCGCGGCGTATTGCGCCCCGCGCCTGCGCCTACTTCCAGCATCAATTTTCCGCTTGAGGGAAGCATGCGTTTCAGCGCAATCGCTTCGGCTTTGTCTTCGTAGGCGCGGCCGCCCTGATCCCAAAAGGATTGTTGGTAGTCGGACCCTTCGTAATTACAAACAGGAGGAGTGTTCGTCATGGCGTTTTATCGTTTTTCGTTTCGTCGTTAAATCAATTGGCAGCCGAGCAGCCAGATTTGCACCCAACCACCCGACCACCAAATGAATGCGCTAAAAGACTACCGTCCGATTGCCCGATAGGTGAAACCCATCTCTTTCATCCGTTGAGGCTCGTAAATATTGCGCCCATCATACAAGACCGGAGATTTGAGCAGCCCCTTGACCTTATCGAGGTCGAGTTGTTTGAACTCATTCCATTCGGTGATGACCATCAGCGCATCACACCCATCTGCCAATTGATATGGCTCTTCGACCATCTCCACCGCCGGGAGGATCGGCCGCGCCACCGGCATCGCCACCGGGTCATACGCGCGGACTTTCGCGCCTGCCTCAATCAACTCTTCCGAAATATCAATCGACGGCGCATCGCGCATATCGTCGGTATTGGGCTTGAACGCCAGTCCAAGCAGACCAATCGTCTTGCCTTTCAGGCTGCCGCCCAGCATCTGCTCGACGACCTTCACCGCTTCCTTACGGCGGTCATAGTTGACGTCCATCACGCTGTTGAGAATCTTCGGCTCAAGACCTTTTTCTTTCGCCATAAAGGCAAGCGCTTCCACATCTTTCGGAAAGCACGAACCACCCCAGCCAAGACCGGCATCCAAAAAGTGCCGCCCAATCCGCGCATCATAGCCCATGCCTGCCGCCACTTCCTTCACATCCGCGCCGACCCGTTCGCACAGGTCAGCCAGTTCGTTGATGAAGGAAATTTTCGTGGCAAGGAAGGCATTGCTGGCATACTTGATCATTTCCGCTGTGCGCAGATCCGTGATGACGATGGGTGCGCGCAAGGGCAGGTGCAGTTGAGCCACCTTGCTCGCCGCATCTTTATCCAACGAACCGATGACGGTACGGTGCGGATTCATAAAATCACCAATCGCGGAGCCTTCACGCAAAAATTCAGGGCACGAGACGACCGCGAATTCCACCGGCTTGGGTTGGGCGCCTTTCACAATATCGGCAACCCAGTCGCCGGTCCCGATCGGAACCGTGGACTTGTTGATGATGATGAGCGGCGCAGTCATATTCTTCGCAATCGAGGTTGCGGCGGCTGCCACGTACTGCAAATCTGCCGATCCATCCGAGCCGGAAGGGGTGCCCACCGCAATAAAGGCATACTCGGCGTCTTTCAACGCCTCGGCATACGATGTGGTGAACGAGATGCGTCCCGCTTTGAAATTACGCTTTACCAGTTCGTCCAGCCCTGGTTCATAAATAGGCATGATGCCCTTCTTTAGATTTTCCACGCGCTGTTCGTTCACATCCAGCGCAACAACGCGGTTTCCAAGATCGGCAAAGCAGGCGGCGGTCACCAGACCGACATACCCCACGCCGACGACACATAATTGTTTCATAACGTTTCCTTTTGATTCAGAAATTTGGTTCTTGCGATTTCGATCTGCAAGTGGTTAAGCGGCTCGTTGCATTTTTGCGAGCCAGAGAATTATGCCTCTGGGCGCGTCAATCCCTTGCGCATCCAATGGCTGACGGTATCCAACAACTCAAGCAAATCCATGGGCTTGGTAATGTATTCATCACACCCGGCATCGAACGCGCGTTTGCGGTCGCTGGGCAGGGCATGAGCCGTGAGTGCGATCAGCGGAATGGAGGAGGTTTGCACGTTGCCCTTGATCAGGCGCGTAGCGGTCCAGCCATCCATTTCTGGCATGGAGAGGTCCATGATGATCAGATCTGGTTTTTGCTTCACAGCGGCATTGACGCCGTCGCGTCCGTTCATGGCCAGGAAGGTTTCGTAGCCATTCTTTTCCAGAATGAAGCGCACCAACTCGTATGTATCCATATTGTCTTCAATGATCAGAATGCGTCCTGCGCTCATGACTTAAATATACTACAAAGTAAAGAGGGTTTTGCATTGTATAATCATCAAATGCGGCTGCTTTTTGTCACCGATGCCCGTTCGCCCATCTCAAAAAACTGGATCCGTCATTTTATCGAGCGGGGAGACGAGGTCTTTGTCGCTTCCACCTTCGAATGGGATGAAGAAGGATTCTCCCCCAGACAAACCGAATTTACGCCGGTTGCCTTTAGCGCCGCCAAAAAGCGCGCCTCCGCCCCCTCCCGCGCCTCATCGCGGACCTTGAGCCTGCGCACCAAAATCCGACAGTGGTTAGGCCCCGCGACCCTTCCCGCTGCCGCGCTTAAACTGCGCGCTTTTATTCAAAAAGTTCAGCCCGATCTTGTCCATGCCATGCGTGTTCCTTATGAGGGCATGCTCACGGCGGCCGCATTCGATGGACTCGCTATTCGTCCCTCCTTTCTCATTTCCATTTGGGGCAACGACTTTACTTTACATGCCCCTTCCACGCCGCTGATGAAATATTACACCCGCAAGGTGATGCGCAAGGCGGATGCTTTGCATGCGGATGCCGAACGCGATGTAAAACTGGCGCATGAGTGGGGCTTGAGTGTGGAGAAGCCTGCTTTGGTTGCGCCCGGCAATGGCGGAATCAGAAGCGGTGTTTTTTATCCGCCGCCTGAGCCGGTGAAACATCCCATCATCATCAACCCGCGCGGAGTAAGACCGTATGTGCGTAATGATTTATTTTTCAAAGCCATTCCATTGGTGTTGATGAAACAGCCCGAAGCGAAATTCCGGTGCGTAGGGATGCAAAACGAACCGCAGGCGATTAAATGGCTAAAAGAGTTTCAAATTGAAAAGGCAGTGGAGTTATTGCCGTCCTTTCCGCATGAAAAAATGGGAGAGGTCTTTCGCGGCGCGCAGATCGTGATCTCGCCGAGTATTCACGATGGTACGCCAAACACCCTGCTCGAAGCCATGGCGTGCGGATGTTTCCCTGTGGCGGGCGATCTCGAATCCATCCGCGAATGGATCACACATGGGCGGAACGGTTTGCTGTTCAATGCAAATGATCCGCAGTCCATTGCCGATTCAATTCTTTTGGGGTTGGCTCGAGAAGACCTGCGAAGCGATGCGGCAGGGCTTAATCGAGCGATCATCTCCGCCCGCGCAGACTATAATGTAAATATGAAGAGAATGGAAGCATTTTATAACGCCCTCCTGCAAAATCCGGCTGTCTAAAATTTTGCCCAGCCGCCCCAATTCATTCCTTTTTTTGTTTGTTGCTTATGTCTCCCTCCCTCATTCCCGCCTCTGAATACCCCATCCGCTTCCTCGCAGGCTTGATGACGCGCAGTTTTGAAGGTTATCTCGTTCCGATCAACATTACAGAATCGGTTTTGCACACCATGCTGCGCCGCGACGGCATTGACCTGACCGCCAGCCGCGTTTTGCTGAAGGATGACGAACCCATTGGCTTGGCGATGATCGCCCGGCGCGGATGGACGAGTCGACTCGCGGCGATGGGGATCACATCCACTGCGCGCAGCGGCGGCGTGGGGACATGGGCAATGGAACAACTGATTGCAGAAGCCAAAGGACGCGGCGAAAGAGAAATGCTGCTCGAAGTCATCGAACAGAACACGGCGGGGGTGAAACTCTACGAAAAGGTAGGCTTCAAAAAGATGCGCAGGCTGGTGGGGTATAAACTCGAAAAACCACAGGTGGAAACCAATATTGATGTTGAAGAGATTGACATCCGTGAACTGGCGCGAACCGTCACCTATCATGGCTTGAAAGACCTGCCCTGGCAGCTCTCAGGCACGACCATTATGCAGCACACGCCGCCGTCGCGCGCCTTCAAACTCAACGACGCCTACTGCCTCATCAGCAACCCTGAAGCGGCGGACATCGCCATACAATCGGTGTTGGTCAAAGCCCGGTCGCGCGGGGCAGGCTTGAGCGCGGTCCTGATGCGCGCGCTCTTTGCCAAATTCCCCAACAAGGTCTGGCACGTCTCACCCATCTACCCCGAAGAAATGGGCTTCATCTTCGAGCATGTGGGCATGGAACGCGAG
>JACAEP010000202.1 GCA_013388795.1 Chloroflexota bacterium
AAAAGTAAAAACAACCACTGAACACTACCTTTTAATTTATACTCACTACCAACTACCCACCATACACTACCCACTGTTCTTATGCCCGCCATTGACCTCACCCGCCTCCGCAAACAAGCCGCTCGCCTCGCAGACTTTTTCTTTCTGCCAGACGAGTTCATGAAGCATTTGCGCGAGATTTTGGAGTTCTACGTCAATTACACGCTCCGTACCGTGGAGAACGTCGCGCCAGGCTCGAACCTCAAAACTTATCGCACCCCTCCTGCTGTCTTAACTCAAATTCAAAACGAACTGCGTCTTAAAGCCGAAGAGAATCCGCATTTCGCACTTGAACTCGCGGATGTCCTCTGGGATGAAGGCGCACTCGAAACGCGCCTGCTCGCCGCCTATCTGTTGGGACGCATCCCACCGCAAGAAGAACGCCTGCTCCCGCGCATCACCGCATGGACGCAACAGATCCGCGACCCGGAAGTGCGCGCGGCATTGCTCACGACCAGTCTCACTCGCATGAGGAAGGAAACACCCAATCAATTCTTGGCGCTAGTGCGCGAATACCTGCACCCTGAGCGTTCTCGCACCTGGTCAAACGGCATTCAAGCGCTCATCCCCATGATCGCCGACTCGGACTTTGAAAACCTGCCCGCCATCTTTGATCTCGTCGAGCCTATCATCGAAGAAGCGCCGTCCACTCTGCAATACGATCTCACCGACCTCATCGTCACACTCTATCGCGCCTCCCCCAACGAAACCATTTTCATGCTCAAACACGTTCTCAGCGCCACCGAGAATCAAATGACCGCCGTCACCATGCGGCGCATCTCGCCAGATTTCCCGCCGTCTCTGCAAAAGGAACTGCGCGACCTGCTCCGCCCGCAATCGCTGGTCATTGCCAAACCCGCCGAGCCGGATGACTTCATTGACGAATCTGCGCCTCCAAAAGAAAAACCTGCACGCACGCCAAAGAAAAAGAAAATGGACAATTCCCGCATCATCTACCTGCACGGTTCAGACAGCAGCAGCCAAAGCGGCAAAGCCCGTCAATTCGCCGAGAAATTCCCCGGCATGGTCACGCCCGATTTCACAGGTTCCTTCAAAGAACGCATGGAACAACTCAAACCGATCCTTGGGCGCAAAAAAGGCTGGACGATTATCGGCTCATCCTATGGTGGATTGATGGGGACGGTCTTCACCAGCGAGCATCCGACGCAAGTTCGTAAATTAATACTGCTTGCCCCTGCGATCCTTCAAATGCCTGACGGAGTCTTTCATGATCCCGTAATTGGCGAACCTCTAGAATTATCGGCAAAATCGAAACAAGGTTTACAAAATATTTCTGTCCCGACCATTATTATTCACGGGACAGCAGATGATGTGATTCCGCTTGAACCTGTACGGAAAACCGCGGAAAAATTATTCGCCAACCTAAAATATATCGTCGTGGACGATGGTCATCGCCTGCAAGAAGCGTTCAAAGAATTAAACTGGGAAGAGATATTGGAATAAGCCCGCTCAAATCGCCATCCTCGGCAACTGGAGCAACTATCATGAAACAACACATCTACTGGCACACCACCGTCCAAATGCCTGATGATTCAAATCTCACACCCATCCCCTCCAAAGCGGATGTGGCGATCATCGGCGGCGGGTACACGGGTTTGAGCGCGGCGCGAACCTTGGCAAAGCAAGGTGTGAATGTGGTTTTGCTCGAAGCAGAGACGATTGGCTGGGGCGCAAGTTCACGCAACGGCGGCATGACCCTCACCGGACTCAAGCCCGCCATGCAAACAGTCATTAAAAACTATGGGCGGGAGTTGGCGAAGGAATTGTTTCAGTGTTCGCTGGATTCTGTAAACATCGTCGAGCAGATCGTTAAAGAAGAAACTATTGATTGCGGCTTTTCAAGATATGGTCACTTGCTCGCGGCGAACAAACCCAAGCATTATGAGTCCCTGCAAGGCGAAGTGGATTTCATGGCAAAGGAGTTCAATCACAATGTGCGGCTGGTCGCGCCGAAAGACCTTCGCAGCGAAATCGGCACGGATGTATATCATGGCGCGCTGGTGGATGAGGTCAGCGGCGGGTTGAACCCGGCTCAATATGTGGCGGGGTTGGCGGGTGCGGCAGCCAAGGCGGGGGCAACGCTTTGCGCGCGAGCGAGGGTCAACAAGATTGAGCGGAGAGGGAAGCGGTTCTTTATCCAAACCGAGAGAGGGAATGTAGAAGCAGAATCCGTTTTGGTGGCGACATCTGGGTATACGGGTGGGGCGACGAAGAAACTTCAAAAGAAGATTATCCCGATTGGCTCATTCATCATTGCAACGGAAAGACTCTCAGATGAATTGGCGCACGAGCTTAGTCCGAAGAATAGAATGATCTTTGATTACAAACATTTCTTGAATTATTTTCGGCTGTGGGATAACCGCATGATCTTTGGCGGACGCGCGGCGTTCTTCCCTGAAAATGAAAATACGATTGCAAGTAGCGGCGAGATTTTACGAAACGAGATGATTAAGATTTACCCGCAATTGAAAGATGTAAAAGTAGAATATGTTTGGGGCGGCACACTTGATTTTGCCTTCGACCAGATGACGCACGTGGGCGAAGAAGACCGGTTGTTTTATTCGCTGGGTTATGCCGGGCATGGCGTGGCAATGGCAACGTATTTGGGCGCGACGGTTGCCAAGGCGATGATGAAGGGAAATATCAAAGAACACCCGTTTGCGAAGTTTGGTTTTCCTTCCGCGCCGCTGGGGCTGTATAACGGCAACCCGTGGTTTTTGCCGTTTGCGGGTTTGTATTACAAGATT
>JACAEP010000319.1 GCA_013388795.1 Chloroflexota bacterium
GCCGTGGCCTGGGTTACCAGCCCATTCACAAAGGTTAACCTGGCCCCGATGCCCTCGTTGTCGTGATAATAAGCCCGGTAGGTGAATTTAACCCAGCCGTTGACGCTGTCTTCAACCGGCCCGGTAAAAATTTCGCCATCGGGGAAGTTAATTTTGCCGGTGGCATTGAGAAAGGGCCGTCCCTCGATAGACATTTGCAGGTCAATGTTAGGCCCACGCACATGCAGATGTTTTTTGCCCGCCAGATAATCAATGAGGCGCTGCTGGCTCTGTTCAACCTCCTGCCAGGCGGCGACCGGATCGGCCAGGTGAAGTTTGCAAGCTTCAAAGACAAAGCGCTCGTACTGCCGCAGCGACATGCCGGCGGCCTGGGCATAGCCCTGGGTGGGAAATTGGGTGGTGCAGCGGCGCAGCGTGCCTTGCCCCTCTCGCTCCATCTGGATGCTCATCACCCCGGCCATGGCCTGCAAGCGGGCCTTTTGCCGCTCCGGGGGATAATCGGACAGCGCCCGCGGATTTTCCGACGCCTCCACCCGCACAATGACCTGGCAGGTTTCGTACATCAGCTTGAGCATGGGGTTAACGACGGCCAGCAGGTCAAGCTGGTCCGTCGCTTCTATCGCCAGGCTGTCTTCATCACGCAGGTGAATATAGGTAAAAGCCTGCCCGCCTGCCCGCAGCGCGGCTTGATAGAGCGCCTGGATCAACGGTTCGGCGGCGGGGCTGGTCCCACGCAGCAGCACCCGTTCACCGGGCTGCACCGCCGTAGAGTAATTGATGATAACATCAGCCATTTTTTCGAGGTAAGTTTTCATTGTTGAGTTATCCTTTGCTCTCCCCTATTCGTTTTCTTCTACCACTCACCGCTAACAATCTCTCAGATCTACAAAACGGAAATAGCCAGAGCAAGATTACGGCGCAGTTCAGGCTGATTGAAACACGCCCAGGCCTGGGGGAAAGTCTCTAGCAGCCGCTGGCGCTCCTCTAACTTGGCTTCCAGGTAGGCCGCCAACTGGGTAGGACTTTGCCGCTCGGTCAAGGGCAGATGAGCCTGATTTTGATCCCACTCAGCCAGGAGGTCGCGCAACGAGTGGCTGGCCACCTCGGCATCGTTCAACTCTCCCAGGTGGTCTTGTAACGCTTTAACCGCCTCAATCACCCGCTCGCCTTCCTCACCCAAAATTTCGGCAAAAAACTCCAGGGCATAACGGAATTGCTTAAAGGTGATGCGAAGTTGATGTAACGTCTCCGGGGTCGCTTTTTCCAGCTTCGTTTCATAGGCATGCACCGCCTCATAGCGATCATAGATCAAACCGGGAACCAGGTAGCGTAATTGGTAAGGCACAGGCTTATCGTCGGAGATAGGTTTAACTCCTAAACCCGGCGTGGTCACAAATTTCAGAAATTCTTTTTTGAAGCGGCGATATTTCTTGCTGTCCAGATAAGCCAGCATCTCCTGGCGAGCCTGCTCTCGTTTGGCCGACCAGGTTTCCAGCAAAAGCTGCAAGCCCGCTTGCTCGTTTTCGGGTAGAATCTGCTGGTACTGTTGTAACTTATCCATAAATACATCCAGGTCACGCACCTGACCCAAAATGCGAGCAGTAGTCCGTAGTCCAACCAGCAAAGGTTTGACCGTCTTTTGACGAAAGCCGCTACCGAATACGCGGAAAGCGGCCCGCATCCGCCGTGTCGCCACCCGCATGTCGTGGAGGGCCTCAATATCATTACCCTGTCGAGTGCCCGGCTCATGGCTCAACATGCGGCCAAAGTGGAAACTCAAGACTTTACGACCCGCTTCGGCCAGAGAGTCGGTGGGTTCCAGGCCAATGGTATTCCGCACTGGATATTCGGTTTTTGCTTCGCTCTGGCGGAGCTTCTTCGCCTTTTTAGCTTTCTTGGCCTTGGCTGGCCTGGGGGCAGTTTGAACCTTTGCCCCCGCTTCTGTTTCTGTCACCAGGGTTAACAACGGGTTAGCGGCGAACAGCCCTTCGGGAAAGATACCCAACCGTTTTTGGACAAACTTCTTTTGCCAGCGCTGGACCGTTTTAGGCGTCAGATTTACTTCTCTGGCAATATTAGCCGCCGAACTGCCCCCGTCCGTCATTAAAATAATCATGGCTCGCCTGGCCAACAGCTCCTCCGAGCTATCGGCAATTTTTTCTAAAAGCGACTTTTCCTGACCCGACAACTTGTTACTCATTGTTTACCCTCCCCATAGCCAGGCAAAACTAAAAACTCCTCGAATCTGTTCTATCCTTGAGTTCGAGGAGCCGGATGTTGAAATGAATTCACTATTTTGTAGCGGCAAATCAAAATTTTAGGACAAGATGTCAAAATCAGCAAATTCAAGTTTAAAGGCTTGTGTTTTTTTTCACCAACTGGAGTAGAAGGGGCTTTGTTGATGATTGTAAATTCAACCCAGTTATGTTATTATAAGGGTAAAAAAAAAGCCCCGCTGGAGAGCGGGGCTTGACCCGGATCAGGTGAGTGCCACACAGCCCGGTTTCTTTCGTGCTATAGTAGGATATTTGCGCCGCCTGGTCAAAGGGCGGCGCTTTTGTTTTAGAATTGTGAGTGTGGCCAAGTGTAGATACC
>JACAEP010000356.1 GCA_013388795.1 Chloroflexota bacterium
CGATACGAGAGCACCCTGTGGATGATCTCACCTTTGATTTCCAGCATGACCGAGACATTCTCAAAGATCGTGGCGATATCACGGTTCGTCAGGCTCAACTTGTGGCTCCAAGTGAATAGGCCTAATGTTTCTATTGCGGCACAGTTACGATGGATCGTTCGCCATTTCGATAGGATTTTCGTCGAATTCTCCACTGATGGAACTGCGACCTTCTGAATCGAGGAGGTAATTAACCTGCCCCGTTTTGTACCCATCGATTTGCACATTCACAGTCAGATTGCCACTATCATAGTCATAACTGCCGCTGCCTGTGATAGCGAACCCGCGCGAAAACGCGCACGCGCTGAACCTGAATTGATCCCCATTGAATGATGGCGCGAACGACAGAATTCCACCTTGTGGACAGGCCACCATCATAAGTGTTTTTCCATCCCAGTAGTAATACTCTGGCAGGTACAGCAGATCGGTTGTCAATGCGTCCAGCGCATCTAACGGCGAATCCAGTTCAGTCACATCCGCAGGTGCAGTGGGTAAGTAGGGATCGCTGACTATGCCCTCACATTCGATCCGACGTTCTTCTGGACGGATTCCATCTACCAGAAAATCCGTGATGAGGTCATCAGGGCAGGCGTCGCCTCGACCGAAGATCACATGTGCTCCCCCCTGGGTGACGATCAGATAACCATCGTCCAGACGACTGAAGATTCGCTCGGCATTGGCGACAGGTGTAGCAGGATCGGCCGTTGCGCCCAAGACAAATGTGGGGATACCTCGCCCTACAAAAGAGGCCGGACGTTCTTCGGGTGGTTGTCCCGGCCAGAATACACAAGGCAGATCACCGTAAATCAGCGAACCAAAGTGTGGAACCTTGCCCTCGATCTCGTCTCCAGCCCGCAAAAATGCTTCGGTACGCGCTTCCACTGTACCCTCGAAGTACGCATAATCACTGCATTCTACTGCGTAGAACAGGGCATCGGAGTATCCTTCAGAACTGCCCGGCAGTGGAGCCTCAGTTTCAGGATCGACCCCAAGCGCATTGTAAAGCAACCGCAGCATGAGGGTAAAATCTCCTGTGGATGCTGCTGCCAGGCCACGCTGCAAGAGCATTCGCGCATCTTCACTATAAATGAAGCTGGCCGCTACTGTTTCAAGATCGCTCAACGTGAACTGTCGTGTGTCAGTTTTCCCTGAAGCCAACGGAAACTCCACAGTTATTGGAGCGACCTGAAGTTCGGCTTCCAATTCATTATAGAATTCCAGCGCCAGTCCGTTCTGGAAATTATCTTTACATCTCTCATTAGAGTCGCACGCTTGCAGCGTTTCTGTCAACACATCGTTGAATGCCTGGATTTGCTCGGCGTAGTATTCAATCCCTGTCAGTGTCAGGTCCACCGGCCCATCCAGGATAACGGTGGCAGTATGGTCGGGATAAGATGTTGCATACTGCTGGACGAACTGTGTTCCATAGCTCTCGCCATAGAGCCACAGCTTATCGTCCCCGATTGCTTGTCGAAAAAGCTCTAAGTCTTCAATGGCTTGGCGTGTGCCGTAGAAACCCAGCGTGTCTGGATCAATGCCTATTTCAGCAATGCACTCATTGGCAAACTGTTGCGCGGTGGTGACGATCTGCTGCTCTTGTTGCGATGTAATCGCCTGCCAGTCGGATCGATAAAAGTGGGTGGCTGCGGATGGACATTGCAGATTGCCCGATTGACTTCCGCCGCGCTGATCAAAAAACACCAGATCGTAATGATCGCTGATTTCAGACGCGAATGATCCAGCGTATGAGTCGGCGTAAGATAATCCTGATGTACCGGGACCACCCGTCGCCGTCACGAACATCCCTAATCGTTCCCCTGTTGCTGGAAGAACCCCAAACACGACCTGGATGCTGCGCGTATCGTTGGGATTGAAGTGATTCAATGGCACGGTCAGCTCAACGCAGGTGAAGTCGCTGTCTGGACAGGGATAGCTTCCCAGTTCATGCAGAATGTCCGAGATCGATGACGATTGAGCAGCCAACATCTGAGACGACGTGGAGCGGACAAGGAAAACAACGAGGATAAGAACTAGGGAGAATCGCATTTTCTGGATTGCTGTAGTGAACGAATGAGGTCAGTATAGCCTATGGTTTCATGTGATGCGATGCGCGATAGGTCATTGAAAGCTCTCAAGGTGACAATTCCCCGCAGTGATAGTGTACGAGTCGTTGATATGAACTCAAGAAGGATGCCATGAGTCGCAATATCGCATTCGATTATGCCCGTGCTGTGGCGATCATTTGTGTCGTGATTATGCATTCGACCCTCGAATACGTATTTACACCGACTGCGATCCTGATCGACTCGTTTCTTCATAATCTCGTGATTGTTGGGGTTCCATTGTTTTTCTTTATGGCAGGCTATTTCTTGAGTGTAAAACCCGGTTCCAATGTTCGCGGGTTCATTGGTGATAAAGTGAGTCGCATCTATTTGCCCAGCGTGTTTTGGACAATCGTTTTGGGGATTGTTTTTTCGGTGATTGGCAACACAGTAGGCTTGGATATCGGAAGCATCGTGAACAATGTGATTCTGTTGACCGATCCAGCTCATTACTAC
>JACAEP010000190.1 GCA_013388795.1 Chloroflexota bacterium
AAATCTCTGACGCGCACTCTTTATGGTGGGCAGGTCAAGGCGTCGAAGCGCTAGGGCGCCAGGCAGGGTGGAAATCCTGCGCCGGATCGGTGGTGAGGCGCACACGGTCGCCGCCAGAAACCGTCATGAAGAAAATGTCTATGTTGCCGGCTTCACCCACACCTTCGTACGCAAGGTAGAAACCATCTGGAGAATAATCAATATTTTCAATGAAGGCGATATTGATTCCCAGACGCAGACCCTGCTCGCTGGCGCGGTCTGTGGCAGAAGCGCTCATCAAGTAGGGATTGCAAAATGTTGTGGCACAGCGTTGATTGAAAATGATGAGGTCATTTTTGGGCGACCATGCCGGCAGGTAATCAGAGTATTGAACGCCGCTGCGGATGATCTGCTTTTGATCAGATCCATCGGCATTCATCAGCCAGATCTGGTACACACCCAGACGCCGGACCACATAAACGATCTGAGAACCATCTGGAGACCATTCAGGCATACGCGACTCCACCTGAGCGGCTCCGCTGGTGATCTGAGTAATGGAGGCGGGGTTTTCAACGTCAATCGTAAAAATTTCCATTTGCCCTGTGCGCAGGGATACAAATGCAATGGTCTTGCCATCCGGCGACCAGGCAGGGTCGAAATTTCCGCCTGGGGAGGCATCCAAGGTGGTAAGTCCGCTGCCATCCGCGTTGATGAGGTACAGGCTGGCATTGAGATAAATATCTTCATTGCCAGGGCAGGGTGAAATAAAGACAATACGCTGACCATCCGGAGACCAGGAGGGCTGGCATGCTCCATTCGGCATGTTGGTAACCTGAAATGCGTTTTCGCCATTTAAGTCTGCTAAAAAGATTTGCGGGCTTCCCGTACGGCCGGAGGCAAATGCGATCTGCCCTGCCCCGCCAACCAGCAAGGGTGGAATTCCCGACGTCGGCTGCGCCTGTGGTGTGCTAGTATTGGCTGGAATGGGAGATGGAGTGGCAGTCTTTGTAGGAGTTGCAGTGAACGTAAGGGTAAGCTGCGAAGTTGCCGTAAAGGTTGGCGGAATCGTTTGTGTTGGCGGAGGGGCAGGCGTATATGTTTGCGTGGCGGTTGGAGCCAGCAAAGGAACCATGGCGCGCACTTCCGCAGGCAAAATGCCCGGCACAAAATACAACACGCCAATGACTGCCAGTATCAAAATCGCTGAGAGGAACGCAAAACGGACCAGTGATTGACGGCGTTTTCGCTCACGTTCTTTTTGACGTTTAAGTGGAGAAACAAATGGCTGTTCTTCCTGCATGGCGGCAGATGGACCAACCGGTTTCTTCCCCTTGGCGCCATTGACAGGAGCCGCTTCATCGACAAGCGTCGCTTGAATATCATGTGAAGGAGCAACCGCATCCATGGGCGGCGGCACAACTCGATAGGCGCCCGGCGCCTGCTGAGTGATTGATTTGGAAGCCAGCAGGGCTGTTTTAAATTCTTCCGCCGTTTGGAAACGATCACTAGGATCGACCGCCATGGCTTTTTCGATGGCAGCCGACAACTTCCGTGAAACTTTTGAGTTGCGCTTTCGGAGGGGGGTCAGCTCGGCATTGTCCATGGCGCGCGCCAAACCATCTTCAGGGATGACGCCCGTCAGCGCGGCATACAAGGTGGCGCCAAGAGAGTAAATATCTGTGCGCGGGTCGGTGCGCGCCGTGCCGTATTGCTCAGGCGGCGAATAACCGGGAGTCATGGCGCGCGCGCCCGTCGTAGTCGCCTGGCTGGCGCTTTGATACACCTTCGCAAGACCAAAATCTACAAGATAGATGTGACCATCGGGTGAAATCTTGACATTGCCCGGTTTGATGTCTCGATGAAGAATGGGGGGCTTGCGCGTGTGCAGGTAATTAAGCGCGTCACACATGGCGGCGCCGATGTGCACGGCATCGTCTTCATCCAACATGCCGAGGCGTTCCATGCGGTAACGCAGGTCTTCCCCTTCGATGAAATCCATCACCAGGTACTGCCCCATATCTCCCAACACAAAATGGTCGGAGACGCGCGGCAGATTCGGGTGACGTAAATTTGCAAGAATGACCGCTTCCAACCGAAATTGGCGGGCATATTCATCTGTCGTAAATAAATTTTCCTTGAGCGCCACAGAAACGCCCAGGTTTTCATCGATGGCGCGATACACCGAACCCATCCCGCCCTGACCAAGGATATCGACGATCCGATAGCGATTATGTACGAGTATGCCTTTATCCAGCGTCATTGAAATCCATTCACCAACAATTTTTTTTAGCCATGCTTTGGACAAGCCGCATTATATCAGATAGGCAGAAGGCGCAAGACGGCCTAACTATCCTGTAGTTAAATTGAAATGTTGAAAGACTCGCGGCGCTCCCCCCGCCACCCACCCACCCACCAGGGTATATCTTAAAAAACGCAAGGCATATTCCAAGACGCCATCGCCGCGGGGGAAGACCATGCCCAAGCCTTGCCAGAGGATGAGGACACCGACCAGCCCAATCACATACGTCAAGGCGCGCTTCCAAACCGGACCTCGCGCCTGGTACCCGCCCAGCGAATGAATCCACGCTGCGCCGATTGCCAGCCCAAAGAATGTCCCGGCTGAGGTGAAGACTCCATCCCGGTTAATTGGATCAGGTTCGATACCGGAACGAAGCGCATTGATGCTCCAATCGTCCGGCAGTTGGAAGTCACTTCTTAATCCAGCCACTGTCAGCCCTACCATAATCATTGCAAGCGCCGCCAAAAATGCGATTTCAATCTGACGGCGGAAGGTCATGCCTGCCAACCAACCTGCCATTCCATCCCAATAGCGGGAAAAAAGCCACAAAAGGATGCCGCCAAGCAGCCAGCCGAGCAGGACATCATGCGGAAAATGCGCGCCAAGCGCCATACGCGAAAAACCGATCATAACAACAAGGAAGCCGCATATCGCTGTAACCCATGGGCGTTTTACATACGCCGCAATGATGCCCCACACGCTCATGGCATGTTGAGCATGACCGGAAGGCACGCCAAACGATGTTTCGGGCCACCACGGCTGGATATGAGAACTAACCCAATACGGGCGCGGACCTGCAAAAGAAAGTTTTCCCACCAAATTGACAAAACTACTCACCACCAGGATAAACCCCACGCGAATGCCAAGCGCCGAGTCAATGCTCCAGTAAATCAGCAGCAAAACCAGGAAGAAGAAATCTTCTGTACCAAGCTGGCTGAAAAAATCCATAACGGGAACAACGCCCGCGCTCATTTGTTGAAGCGCGATGATGAGCGACACGCCAAAATCGATCAGGGTTTGCATCGAGATAGTCCTCCAGTAGGGTTTTCGCGCCAATAGAATTGACACAATCGTCCTCTCCATTGTACACTCAATCAAATGAAAC
The DNA here is from genome assembly GCA_013388795.1 of Chloroflexota bacterium. GTDB lineage: Bacteria > Chloroflexota > Anaerolineae > Anaerolineales > Villigracilaceae > Villigracilis. Next base: position 3,384 of record JACAEP010000190.1, read on the forward strand.
AGACATCAACCCGCTCCTGGGATTTTCCTTCTGCCGCGATCATGCTGGCTGCTGTCCTTTTTTCAGCATGGAGGTTGCAAACCGCAAACTGGGCAGAAGGGCTTGAGCAAATTCGCAATATGGCGTTGCTTGGTTTTGCTGTGGGGCTGGCGCTGGGATACAGCCGCTTCCAGCGGGGCGGGGTGTTCCTTCTTTCGTTTGCCTACTTTGCCGCCAGCTTTGTTTGGCAACTGAGCGGGGCAATCGAGTTCAACGAAGATCAAACCTATATTTTGGATAAATTTGCCGTAATGTTCGGCAGATTGTTCATAAGCATCAATGAACTCCGCGCCGGAAGACCTGTGGAAGATCAATTTTTCGTTGCAGCATTGCTATGCCTGCCTTATTGGTTTGTCAGCCTATTCAGCGGCTTTCAACTGACCCGGTATGCAAATTTTCTGGCAACTGCCCTGCCCAGCGGTATATTGATGTTCCTTGTTCATGTTTATCATTACACAAATCGTGATTACACCTGGATGTTTGGCGGGTATTTGTTTCTCGCCCTGGTCTTATTAAGCCGCATGAAGTATCTGTCGGATCGGCGGGCATGGTTGCAAAAGCGTGTGCAGGTTTCCAGCGAAAGCGGGTTGGATATTGCCAACACCACCGTCGCCACAGCCATGCTTCTCGTTGCCCTTGCATGGGGAATTCCATATACCCTGCCGGCAAATACACAAGGTATTCAGTTTTGGCGCAAGACAGTTGAAAATATCGCGCCGGCAGAGCTCTTCGAAAATATCTTTGCCTCCATCAACAAAGAGGCACGACCAAAACTGCGAAATTTTTTGACCGAACTTTCGCTTGGAACACGCGCCCCGCAAAGCGATCTGGTGGTCTTTCAGGTGTATGCGCCGCAAAGCGCCGCAACCCTGCCCCGCCTTTACTGGCGCGGACAAGTCTACGACATCTATGAAAATGGAACCTGGAAAACCATCGGTGAAGATGAAACCCGGCGCACATCGGCACAAGGAGATTTTGAAATACCCGATAGCGCCCTGCGCCGCCGGTTCGGTTTCACGTTCGACGTAAGGTCTGAGGGACAGGTCATTTTGTACGCGCCACCCCAGCCGGTATGGGTCAACCAAAATACGATTCTGTTATATTCACAAGCGCCGCCCAACTCTGAAGAAGACGAAGAGCCCATTCTCGACATTATGGCGATGCGCGCCTCTCCCCCGCTGAAGATGGGCGATCTGTACCGAGCCAGCGCAATGATCGCCAACCCAACCATTGATGAATTACGCAATGCGGGAAGCGAATATCCCGATTGGGTCGCAGAAAAATATCTGCAATTGCCCGATGATTTTTCACCACGCATTCAGGAACTGGCGTTGAAAATCACTGATCCTCATGAAACCCCATACGATAAGGCGGCAGCGATCACCAATTATCTGCGGCGGGAAATTGAATACACAAATGTGGTTTACCCGCCGGAGGCTTCGGACCCGATGGAATTTTTTTTGTTCGATTCCAAAAAGGGTTTCTGCAATTATTATGCCAGCGCGCAAGTGTTAATGCTGCGTTCGATTGGCATTCCAGCCAGGCTGGCGGTGGGGTATGCCCAAGGCGAATCGAATTACCAAAAGAGTGTGTATGTGGTGCGCGAACGTGATCTGCATGCCTGGCCCGAGGTTTATTTCCCGCAGATTGGCTGGGTGGAGTTTGAGCCGACCGTAAATCAGGACGCGCTTGAACGCCCGCTGGAACGCGAAGAACTGAATCCGAATGCGGCGCCATTCGTGAATCCCGCTCAACAAAACCCGGCGGAAGAGGCGGAACTGCCGCCGCTAGAACTGGATGAAGAGGAAGCGGCTCCAGCGGCAAATTGGGTCAATGGGCTGGCTCCCGCCCTGCCGTGGCTGGGAGGCGTGTTCTTCCTCCTGCTCATGCTGACGCTCAAGCAAAGGTTCGCGCCGCAGGTCACAGCGGCATCGTTCGTCAAGCGAGCCATCGAGCACAGTGGTTTGAACCCGCCGCGCTGGTTGAATCGCTGGCTGATGTTCGCGGAAAGCACTCCCATTCAACGGCACTTTCACAGCATCAACATCAGCCTGAGTTGGATGAAACGCCCGCAGGGGCCGCACATCACTGCCGGGGAACGAGCGTGGATTTTGAAGCATATCCTGCCGTCGGCTTCGGATTCCATCGAAACGCTGCTCCGTGAGCATCAGGCTGAACTTTTTGGCCGGCAGAGTGGGAATGAAAGTCTTGCCCGGCGCGCAGCATGGGACATTTTTACTAAAACCATACAAAGACGTCTAAAAATAGCCATCTTGGGATACAATTACGCGGAGACACAAGACACTCCACAATATCCCTTATGATGGATAACACCACCCGCCCCCGCACCGTTCACGATCAATTGGTTGCATTGGCAACCGTCGCTGCAAAGATTCACGCAGAAGTTGAAGCCGGCAAGTTAAAGTCGCCCAAACAGACGGCGGAACAATTGCAATTTCTACAAAGCAATCTAGAAACGCTTTCCGCGAAAATGGAAATCTTCCAGCGCGAGCATGGCAACATGCTGGCGCTGGTTGAAATTGGGCAGATCATCAATTCCTCGCTCGAGTTGGATGAAGTTCTGCGCATTGTGATGGATAACATCGTGCGTCTCACCAAAGCCGAACGCGGCTTTTTAATGCTGCGCAACGAACAGGGTAAAATGACCGCCCGTATTGCCCGCAACTGGGAAATGGAATCCATCAATTCATCCGAGAAGAATGTCAGCCGCAGTGTTGTGCAGCGCGTGATTAACACAGGCGAATCGGTGGTCACAACCAATGCGCAGGAAGATCAACGCTTCGTAGGGCAGGAAAGCATCGTTGCGTTCAATCTGCGTTCCATTCTATGCGTGCCGCTTAAAGTAAAAAATGATCTGATCGGCGTGATCTACGCCGACAACCGCATCCGTGCGGGCATTTTTGCTGAAACCGAAAAAGAACTGCTGGAAGCCTTTGCCAACCAGGCGGCCATCGCCATAGACAATGCGCGGTTGTTCTCTTCACTCAAAGGCACACTCGAAGAAGTGACCGCGCTCAAGAATCTGATGGACAACGTCTTTGCCTCCATCGCTAGCGGCGTCATCACAGCAGATATTCAGGATAAGATCACGCTCGCCAATCGCGCTGCAGAAACCATTCTCGGCTCCTCAACCCAGGACATCATCGGCTCGCAGCTCAACGAAGCGCTTGCCTCGGTTTCCAGCGAGTTGGGTCCGCGTCTGACAGAGGTTCGCAAAACCGACAAACCCATCGTGGATCTGGAGATCAGCCACAACCTGCCCAAACGCGGCAACGTGGACTGGCGCTTGAATCTCTCCCCGCTCAAGGATGCGAACCAGAAAACCCAAGGCGTGGCCATCGTTTTGGACGACCTGACCGAACGAAAGAAGTTGGAGGCGCAGCGCCGCCTGTTCGAGCGTATGGTCTCGCCGGCGGTCATCGAACAACTTGACCCAAACGGTTTACAGCTTGGGGGCAGGCGCACCGAGATCACTGTCCTCTTTGCCGATATCCGCGGGTTTACCGCCTATAGCGAACACCTTGCGCCTGAAAAACTGGTGAATATTCTCAACCAATACCTGGCTGCCATGGCAGATGCCGTACTGGCGCAGGAAGGCACGGTGGATAAATTTATGGGCGACGCGATCATGGCTTGGTTTAATGCTCCCATTCCCCAGCCCGATCACACCTTGCGCGCCGTGAAGACCGCGCTTGCCATCCGCGAATCAATCGAGAATTTGTACAAGAAACTTTCCAACGATTCGCATCTGGCGTTTGGGGTTGGCATTCATTTCGGCGATGCTGTGCTGGGCTTGATCGGCACGGAAAAACGGCTGGAGTACACCGCCATCAGCGATACAGTCAATACGGCCAAGCGCCTGCAGGAAAATTCAGCGACGAACCAGATCATCATCAGCCGCGATGCGTATGACCGCGTGAAAGATCGCGTGCTTGCCAAGCCCCTGCCAGAAATGAGCATGAAGGGCAAATCGAAACTGATGCAGGTGTTTGAAGTGGTGGGGTTGAAATAGGAATAGCAAGCGCCGCGAAACCTGAAAGGTTTCCACGGCTCACTATCCATTTATTTCTATTTAGCCTCAACCGCGCTTACAAACCTCAGCAAACTCTCCATCCCTCGTTCAATTGGCTCCACATCAATATACTCCCCCAGTGTATGCGCGCCGCCGCCGGTGGTGACGCCCATGACCACCGCCGGGATTCCCATGCTTAGTGGAATATTTGCATCGGTCGAACCGGTAGTCAGCGCCGCATCCAAGCCTTGCGCCTGCACGCAGTTCACCGCCAAATTAACCCACGGGTGTTCCGCGGGAAGTTCGCCTGCCGGTCTCTCACCGATGATCTCAGCCTGAATTTTTACGCCCTCATGGTTCCAATGGATGATGATATCCTCAACCTGAGCAACGACTTTCTTCAAGGCCGCCGGGTTTTCAGAACGCAAGTCTAATTCGCACCTGGCTTCAGCAGCAAGCACATTCACACCTGTCCCGCCTTGCATGATGCCCACATTCATGGTCGTGCGCGGTTCGCGCGGCAGGCGTATCCGCGTCCACTGCGTGATCATGGCAGCAAGTTCATGCACCGCCGATGGCTGCCCATAATCCGACCAGGAATGTCCGCCGCGAGTCCTGGCGGTAATGCGATACCGCCTGACACCGGTTGCGCGATGATACACGTGGCCAAGCGCCAACCCCTCAAGCACAAGATAACCAAGCACATCTGCGCCAAAACGATCCACCACACCCCGCATTCCGCGCAGGTCTCCCAAGCCTTCTTCTCCCACATTGGCTGCAAACCAAATATCGTGCGGCAATTCAAACTTTCGTTCGCGAATTCCCCATAGGATTCCAAACAAGGCCGCAACCCCAATGGAGTTATCCCCAATACCGGGACCAAAAACCCTGCTCGCTTCATTCTTGACTTGGAGATTGGTCTCTGCCGGAAACACCGTATCCAAATGAGCGGATACAACCAAGCCTTTCACCTTTTTCTGTTTCCCCGGCAGGCGCGCATACACGTTCCCCAGCGAATCCATCGAGACATCTTCAAGATTTTCCCGCACCAGGAGGTTGCGCACAAACTCTCCGCGCAGTCCTTCTGCAAACGTAGGCGCAGGAATTTGTTGAATTTGTATGGCAAGGTCTAGAACTTTTTTTGCAAGGGTCATAGTAATTGCAATCGTAAATCTGCAATCGCAAATCGTTAATTGCTAAACTTCTCTTGCCATTTCCTTCAGTGCGTGCAGGCGGGCTTCTGCCAAACCTGGCATGGCGTCCAATGGGGCAAAAGCGCCGATTCCCTCGATCTTCAACGATGCCGATACACTGCCATACAAGACTGCCTGCAGGGGATCGCCTGTGCGCTGGTACCCGGCGAGGAATCCGCCGCAGAAGGCGTCGCCCGCTCCAGTCGGGTCGATGAGGCGGGCAGGGTAGGCTGGAATTTCATATCGCCGCTTCGCCGCCGCATCATAGACGAACTGTCCAAATGCGCCGCGTTTGATGACAATAATCTGCGGTCCATGATCACAGATGCGTTTTGCCATCTCCCATAGATCATTCGTCTCGCCCCAGAATAAACTTCGTATCTCATCTTCCGAAGGGAGAAACGCCATGACGCCCCTCAGTACCACACGCAGTTCACGCCAAAAGGCGGGCTTCATGTAGCCGGGGGCTGGGTCGAGACTGATGACATGGCTGGAGCCGCCTTTGAAAAGGTTGACCATTTGACTCTGGCTGGTGAAATCGAAAGGACAAAGATGGATATGGGTGATATTGCGATATTCTTTCGGCACATGCCGCGCTGTTGGCGCAAGCGGATCGGTCGCACGCAGGTCTTTAACCGTTTCATCCCTAGGTTGATACCCAAGCAGGGATTTGGGAAAGGTCATTTCGCGGCGCGCAAAATGTGAAACCGGGTTGGTGGCGCTGCGCTCGTTCACATCAACATAGGCAGTGAAACTCCGAAGATCGGCCGCATTGCTTTCCGGGTCGGTGTAAATACCGCGAACATCCAGCCCGCGTTTGATCAAATCATTCACCCAGTCGTGCGGATAAGTTGTATTTACCTTGGAGATTAAAGCAATGGACGAGTCCCAGACTGCAAGCCCGCCTGCGGCATAGAGCAGGTTCCCGCCGGGCACATCCAGGCGAGGACTGCCGTTATTGGGAGGCAGCAGGTATTCACGAGTCAGAGTACCCGCAATGGCAAAGGTAGGCGTCATGTGATTTGCGATTTGCGATGTTTGATTGACGATTGGCGCATCCACGCCGGTTTTTGGGCTGCGACCTTTTTATAGATCGGGCAATCCGTTTGGTGCGCGCCGGGCAGATACCCCGTGGACATAAGGAATTCATTCACGATCTCGCCGCCGGTGAAGACGAAGGTTTTTTTAAACAGATTAGTCCATTCCTCTTTTGTGAGCGGATGATGCGAATCAAGCCAGCCTTTGAACGTACCGTATTCTTTTTGCAATTCAATTATCTTTCGCGCATTGACAATGGCGGCGTTGACCTTTAATTTATTACGGATGATGCCTTCATCGTTCAGCAGTCTTTCTCTATCTACTTCAGTATAGTTGGCGACTTTTTTGACATTGAACTTATAAAACGCTTTGCGAAAATTCTGGGCGCGCTTCAGGATAAGTATCCATGAAAGCCCAGCCTGGTTGATCTCAAGTACAAGGCGCTCGAACAGTTCGTTATCGTCTTCGATGGGAAAACCGTATTGGGTATCATGATAAGTACGATTGAAAGTATCTTCAGGGTGAGAATTGCAGTAATCGCAGTAAGAAGTCATAAAGCAATTTTACTATGCCAAGTTCAATAGTAGTCGTCCCAACATTGCTTTGGCAATGTAATCTTAAGGGAACAAAATGCTCTGTTGCGAAGATGAGTTTGGCATGATAGATGTAGGCGTATGAAACCACGCGAGAGCCGTTCTGTGAAAGTTTCCAAGATCGCTTATCGTTTGCCCCAACAGGTGTTGCCGAAGTATTCACACGCCAAGAGTCCGCATCACTTTGAATGACCGCAGTTGGCAGCCTGTGTGCTGGTCATGTTTTCCCTCAACAAGAGTTACCCTGATATGGAGGAATGGCTCCTGACAGCCGATCAAGTGTGTCAGGCGCTCGAATGACCACGCATTCCCGATCATACAACCCTTCAGCGCGCCTGCCGCAAACTCCGGAAACTGGACTTCGAGAAGATGAAGAACCTGTTGTTGAAGCAAGAAAACATCGAAGAGCGTGTCACCGCTTCCGATCGCGCTGGCTTCTCACCTGGGCAAGCCAGCTTGTATTACCAAACGCGCAGTGGACAAAGG
>JACAEP010000176.1 GCA_013388795.1 Chloroflexota bacterium
GATGCGGGTAACTGTGGAGCGGGGGGAAGAATTACAGGAAACAAGTAATGAGTAAAAAAATGGGCTACCTGCTCCTCGAAGGCGGCGCAGAGTTTGGCGGACACATGGCTGAGCCAGATGTACGCGCCATAGAACTGGCTGGCGGGTTCGATGCGCCAATTGCCATCCTCCCCACCGCGGCTGCGCCGGACAATCATCACAAACGCGCGGGCGGCAACGGCATGCGCTGGTTTCAAAGTTTGAGGGCGAAGAACGTTTTCGCAGTGAATGTGATTGACAAATCCACCGCCAACGATGCAACGCTGGCAGATCAAATTCAAAACGCCAAACTGATCTATCTCCTGGGCGGATTCACCCACTACCTTGGGCAGACGTTGAAAGACAGCCTGTGCTGGGAGGCGGCGCTGGCGGCGTATGAACATGGCGCGGTCATGGCCGGGAGCAGCGCCGGGGCCATGGTGATGTGCGAGTATTATTACGACCCTTCCTCAAGAAAAGTGGAACGCGGGTTGAATCTGGTTCCTAACGCATTGGTCTTGCCGCATCACAATACATTTGGCAAAGGGTGGGCAAGTTCGTTAAAACAACTCGTGCCCGGTGTGACCCTGCTTGGGATTGACGAGCGCACGGGCATGCTCAACGATGCGGACGGTGGATGGAGCGTGTACGGCGGCGGGGAGGTGACGCTTTACCGCAGCGAATCAACCGCCCGTTATGGAAGAGGCGAACGGTTCTCAATTGCATGATGATTTCCTAAGCAAACTATCATCTGCAAATTAGAAAGTTTTTATAGAATAATTCAATCTAATTTACATCGACTTGCTGAGGAGAGAAATGATGAGCCATCGTTTTAAGTCTGTTCCTGTTCGCTCGTCCGAGATTACGCCCAAGGAGGTTTATCTTTCACGACGAGACTTTATCAAAGCCGCCGGCGTGCTGGCAGGAAGTGCGGCGCTGGCAGCCTGCGCGCCGGGCGAAACAGCAGAAGAATCCACGCCGCAATTCACCGGGCCCGCCAAGTTGGACGAACTCGGAGACCCTGCCAACACTTACGAAGAGATCACCAGCTACAACAATTACTATGAGTTCAGCGCCAACAAAGAAGCTGTAAAGCCGCTTGCCGAAAATTTCAACGCAGCGCCGTGGACAGTGGAAGTGACCGGCATGGTTGCGAACCCCAAGACATATGGCATCGAAGATTTGCTAGCGAGATTCACACAGGAAGAACGCATTTATCGTCTGCGCTGTGTGGAAGCCTGGAGCATGGTCATCCCGTGGATGGGCTTTACGCTTGCCAGTTTGTTGAAAGAAGTCGAACCGACTTCGGATGCAAAATATGTCCGCTTTGAAACCGTTTATCGCCCCGAAGAAATGAAAGGACAGGGCAGCCCCTTCTACCCCTGGCCCTATCAGGAGGGCCTGCGGATGGACGAAGCCATGAACGACCTGACCCTGCTGGCCACCGGCTTATACGGTGAAATGATGCCGAACCAGAATGGCGCGCCCATTCGTCTGGTGGTGCCTTGGAAGTATGGGTTCAAATCGATCAAATCCATTGTCAAGATCGAGTTGACCGACCAGAAACCCAACACCTTATGGAACACGGTGGCCCCCAATGAATATGGCTTCTATGCCAATGTAAATCCCACGGTGGACCATCCGCGCTGGTCACAAGCCTCTGAGCGGCGTATCGGCGAATTGACCCGCCGCGCAACCCTCATGTTCAACGGCTACGGCGAACAAGTAGCAGACTTGTATGCCGACATGGACTTGAGCCTGTTCTATTAAGTAAACTGGAAAGCAGCATGATCTGGAATGACCGCCGATGGCGGACGGCGGCCTGCCGACAGCGGTCATTCAGCATGTAATCGACTTTCTTCATAAACCATGAAAATTTTCAACCGCTATACCCCATTACAAATTGGCATTCATCTCTATGCCTGGTCTGCGCTTGCATGGATTCTTTTCGAACTGCTTACAGATTCGTTTTCCATCAACCCCATTCAAGAACTCGAACAGCGCACCGGGCGGCACGCCATCACCCTGTTGGTCTTGTCGCTGGTCTGCACACCACTCAACACCATCTTTAAATTCCCCGAACTGCTTAAGCGCCGCCGCGCGCTGGGTTTGTATGCCCTGCTCTACGCCGCCATTCACGTTCTTATTTTTATCAATCTCGATTACGGTCTTGCCTGGAGCCTGATCGTCCGCACAATCTTCGAAAAACCCTACATCATCGTCGGTGCGCTTTCCTTCCTGCTGATGATTCCGCTTGGCGTCACGTCCTTCGACATCTGGAAAGTCCGCCTCGGCAAAAACTGGAAACGCCTGCATCAAGTCGTCTACCTGATCGCGCCTTTGGCAGCGCTGCACTACCTGTGGAGCAAAAAAGGCGACATCCTGACCCTCTCCGGCGACATCGTCCGCCCGGTGATCTATGGGCTCATCCTCGCGATATTCCTCATCCTTAGGATTCCCGTCGTGAGGAAGTACATCGCCTCCCTTACAACGGGAAAGCTGGCTCTGCCCTTCAAAAAGAATCCACAACCCAAAGTAGATGCGTCTTAAAAACGCGTCGCTCCATTATAGAGGTGACAGCCGCTTTGACTGTCACCTTTCTTAATTCTTAAGACATCCCGCGAAGGAACAACAGCAAGCCGATGATCGCCAATGGCACACCGACGATTGCGCCGATGATCGTCAGGCTGATGATGACTCCAACCACCAACAGCGCGACGCCCAGCGTCATCGCCACGAAGCGCCCGGTCATCTCCACGATGACAGCAAGCAGCTTCCAAATAGCGGCAAAGGGCCACAAATACCAGGGGATAGGTTGTTTCTGAGTTGTCATAAGAGAACCTCCATGCAAGATATGCGCACATCTCCCCAAAATGATGCTGAATTAAAAAAACTTAAGTACTACTACAAAAATTGCTCAGAGACGGCTATAATGGCGAGACTATGCTTACAAAAACCAATCGAACCAAAAAATCTGAACCGGCCGTGATCGAGGTTGAACAGGAAGAACCAGTCACCCTCGCGCAGGAAGAACCTGAGGAATATGTCACCTTCAAGCGCAGTCACTTCTATTCTGTACTGGTAGTATTGGCTTTCGCTGTTGGGCTTCTGCTCGGCTACGTCATCTGGGGACGAGGCGCCGCCACAGTCGTCGCTGCGCCAGCCGAAGCGCAGCCAGCGGCCGTCCAGCCTTCGGGCCCGGTGGCAGAAGTTCCGGTCACACCTGAACCGCAATACACCCGTTACGACATCCCCACGGAAGGATACCCCAGTTTTGGTCCTGAGGATGCGCCGATCACCATCGTTGAATTCAGCGACTTCCAATGCCCGTTCTGCCGCCGTTTCCATGAACAGACGTATCAAGCCTTACTGGAAGCGTATCCGGGGCAGATCCGCTTTGTGTACCGCAACCTACCGTTGGAATCCATTCATCCCGAAGCCATGCCCTCCGCCATTGCTTCCTTGTGCGCCAATGACCAGAATGCGTATTGGGACTATCACGGCAAACTCTTCAGCAGCGAAACCCTTGGACGTGAAACGTACATTCAATATGCAACCGATCTGAATTTGAATGTGGAGGAATTCACGGCTTGCCTCGACAGCGGCAAGCATGACGAATTTATCGCGCAGGATATGGAGTTTGCGCTAAACCTGGGCGTGCAGTCCACGCCAACCTTCTTTGTCAACGGCTTGGCAATCGTAGGCGCCCAGCCGCTTTCGTCTTTTCAACAGATCATAGACATGGAACTGGCGGGTGAAATTCCGTAATTCGTCAACTTAACAAAACAATGGCGGGCAATGATTGCCCGCCGTTTTTCTTAAAACTCCGCATATTATTTCGGGCTGGTGGTAATATAGAAACAATCGTCCCCCCATAAACCGCCAGAGAGAATGCCATGAAACGATTTATTGCCATTGCAGGAAATATCGGTGTAGGAAAGTCCACGCTTGTCAATATGCTTTGCAACCAAATGGGCTGGGACCCGTTCTATGAGCCGGTTACAGAAAACCCCTATCTTTCCGATTTTTACAAGAACATGTCTGCCTGGTCGTTTCACTCGCAGGTCTTTTTCCTCACCCATCGGTTACGCTCCCATTTCAACCTTGCCTCACACCCGCACTCGGTCATTCAAGACCGCAGCGTGTATGAAGATGCGGAGATTTTTGCCTACAACCTGTATCAGCAGGGCAACATGACCGACCGCGATTATCAGACCTACCGCGATCTGTATGAGACCGCCGTTCAATTCCTGCCGCCGCCCGATCTGGTCATCTACTTGCGCGCCTCGGTGGATACGCTCCTAAACCGCATCAGCCACCGCGGACGGGACTACGAGCGCACCATTAGCCCTGAATATCTGCAAAACCTGAATAATCTCTACGAAGGCTGGATCGAAAATTTCACGCTTTGCCCGGCGCTCGCCGTCCCCGCCGATGACTTGGATTACGTCGCCCATAACGGTCACTTAAGATTGATCGTTTCAAAGATCGAAGCCAAACTGACCGGCAAGGAAGAAGTTGTCTTCGAGCCGGAAGAAGTGGCGCGAGCGGCGGAGGACTAAAGATCAAGGGATAAGAAATGAGAAACGAGTTGTGGAGCCATCTCACAACTCGTTTCTTTTTTTCTCGTTGCTCGCTACTTATTACGCATCCCGCTCTTACGCCTTCCCCAACACCATCGCAAGCAGCGCCATGCGCACATACAAGCCATATTCCATTTGACGGAAATAGGCGGCGCGGGGATCATCATCAAAGTCCATGCTGATCTCGGTCACGCGTGGAAGTGGATGCAAAACTGCCATTTCTTTCTTTGCGGCTTTCATCACTTCGGGGTCGATCACATACGCGCTTTTGACCTTTTCATAATCGGCGGGATCTTCAAAGCGTTCCTTCTGGACGCGGGTGACATACAGCACATCGGTTTCGGGCAAAACATTTTCAAGCGAAGAAAATTCCGCTTGCGGCACGCCCTTCTCAGCGACTTCGTCCATCACTTCTTTGGGCATCTTCAAAATTTCCGGTGAGACGTAGTTCAACCTGATATTGCTAAACTGTGAAAGCAATCTCGCCAGCGAGTGGACAGTGCGCCCGTACTTCAAGTCACCGAGCATGGTCACGGTCAGGGTATTGAGGCGACCGAGTTCTTCCATAATAGTAAAGGCATCGAGCAAGGCTTGCGTGGGATGCTCCCCCACACCGTCACCCGCGTTGATGACCGGTTTCTTTGCCGCCTTCGCCGCAATCGCTGCCGAGCCGGTTTCGGGATGGCGAAGAACGATAACGTCCGCATAGCATTCTAGGGTGCGGATGGTATCGGGCAGGCTTTCCCCTTTCGATACGGATGAGTATTTTACTTCATTGATCGGGATGACCGAACCGCCAAGCCGTTCCATGGCCGCGGTGAACGACGACGAGGTACGCGTGGAGGGTTCGTAAAATAAATTGGCAAGAATTTTCCCTTTAAGCAGATCAAACGTCCCAACACGTTCGACCATGCCGCGCATCTCGTGCGCCACGCCGAAAACGTATTCAAGGTCATTGCGGCTGAACTGCTTGACAGAAATAATGTCCTTGCCATACCACTCGGCTTGTTTGTTCTCGCCAAAAGGCAAATGGGGGTTGCTGGAAGTTGTTGGCATACTTTCTCTCCTTATTCGTTCGATTTATTTTTTGAAATCAATCTTGCTTTTTTACTTAAAAAGATGGTTGACCAGCGGAAAGATGTTGATCAACGGTTCTTCATACGGATGCGCGCGGCGAATGGCGCTCAACGCCTCTTTAACAAGCTCGCGCCTGCAATTCACTTCGATCTTTGACTCTACGCTGTAAGTGACCTCTCCTACGTTCCCGTTGAAGGGCTTGGCTCCCGGAAGCGGACGAAACGATCCCTGCGCCTGCGAGATGGCAAAGCAATGGTCATAGTGTCCGATCACACCCACGCCCACTTCTGCGAGCGCGTCGCACACTTGGGGAACATGCGTTTCTGGCACAAAGATTTCCAGTTTTACATCGGTAAAGTCGTTCATCAAATATCTCCATGAGCGCGCCGCACCCGTAATCTATTAAGAAAACAGCCTGACAATTAATTGTCAGGCTGTTTGAGGGCATTGAAGCAAAAGAAGAATGCGCCCGATTGGGACTTTTCAAATAAATGGCGCAAGGGATTTCCTCGGAACATCGGCGCGATTATACCCGTAATTAGAAACTTGTCGATGGTTCGGCGTCCAAGCCGTTGGCGGCAGCGATTTCTTCGAACATGATCTCGATCTCGTCGAGAAAGTGATCAAGCCCGGAAACTTTTTCAGAGAAGCCTTCGAGCAAGCCAAGCGAGTTGCAGGCTTGTTCCCAGAACTTGAGATGGTCGCCGCTTAATACAGCGGCAGATAAGGTCCAGGTATGCAGAACAGGCCAGAGCGCAGAAAGAGGCGCGTCTCCATCCAGCAGGGCTTTGATGGCTTTCTCGTAATAATTCAGGCGCGCGGGGTGAATCCGCATATCCACACCGGGGGTTTCGGCGGCCAATTTGAAGGCATGCTTCCAATCATTCAGCCAACCTTTGACCTTCTCCGCATCAACGTTGCTTGCCCCGAGCAAGCCGTAAACCGTCGCGACGGCAGTGGGTTTGTTGGCAGCCTCGGCGCGGGCGGGAAAATCGAGCAGTAGGCGGCGCTCCCAAAGCGGCGGGCCGCTGATCTCGGCAATGGCGTTGACCGCGTGAAAAAGCGCCTTCATAAATTTTCGAACTTCTTTCGGGCCCGCTTTTCCATCATGTTCTGAGATGTCCATCCAGTTGCCGCGCCCGTGATGGAGGAGTGTACGGCAGCGCTGCAACATGAGCGGCGGTTTTTCAAACTCAAAGCCCGCGCGCAGGCTGGCTTGTACGAAGTCGAAGAATTTTTCGCGCTCATATAACAGGACCGGGTCGTACATCTCATAACCCAACCACGGGTCGCTGCGCAATTCGCGCGGCGACTTGAATTCATCTTTTGCGCGGCGGGCAATGTCAATATGAAAATCGGGCGTGAGTTTGATGAATTCGCGCGGTTTGGCGGGCGCAGTTTTATGCACGAAGACAAGATCAATATCGGCGGCGCCGCCGAGCATGGGTTCACCTCGCAATGAACCGGTAAGATACCCTGCGACAATCTCCGGGTCGTTATATGCCCGCTCCTGAACGGTCTCTTTGGCAATACGAAGAAGCGACTCTCGTGTAACGCGCATGGTTCCTACCTATTTCAACAACGCAGGCTGATATGGCGCCAGCCCGAGCGTCTCGCGGATGCGGTTTTCGACATACTTGACATGTTCCGCATTTTGGATGATGTTCAATTCGTTGCTATTGATTTTCAAGATCGGCGTATGGTCGAAAGGGTTTGAGAAAAATTCATCATACGCCATATTCAATTCATCAATGTAGGCGCGTTCCATTTGCCGTTCATATGGGCGGTCACGAAAAGCGATGCGCTGCATGAGCGTATCGGTGCTGGCTTGCAAATACACCAACAGATCGGGCTTGGGTATCTTTTCACCGAGCGCTTCATGCACCTTGTAATACATCTCCAATTCGTCGCCTTTCAAGTTGATGCCCGCGAACAGGGCGTCTTTGGCAAAGGTGTAATCGGAAATCAGGTTTTTGCCTGCCGCCAGGGCGTTGGCCACATTGTTGTTCTGCTGGCGATAGCGGCTGAGCAAAAAGAAGATCTGAGTCTGGAAGGCATAACGCGCGCGGTCGTTGTAAAAATCGGAGAGAAAGGGATTCTCCTCGAACACTTCCAGCAACAGGTCGGCTTCAAAGGCGGGCTGCAAGAGGCGCGCCGGCGTGGTTTTGCCCACACCGATCACGCCTTCGATGGCAATATACATGAACAAATTCTCCCAAAAAATGATTGAACAAGGATACCATAATTTGCGGGCGGCAGTCACATTGAAAGTGCCTGCCGCCTTTTGGACGTTATAATTTCAATATGACTCAAATCTGCATCACGCCATTCGTTCAAGGGACCGGCGGCATGGCGTCCTTCCGTTTGAAATTCGAGCAAGGATTACGCGCCCGCGGCATTAATGTGACGCACGATCTGGATGAAAAGTCTGACGCCATTCTCGTCATCGCGGGCACGCGCTTCTTGCTAGACCTGAACCGGGCTCGCCAACGGGGCATTCGCGTCGTCCAAAGGTTGGACGGCATCAACTGGGTGCAGCGCGTGAAGTGGTCAGGGGTCAAATACACTGTCCGCGCGGAGTATGGCAACTTTATGCTCTCGCTGATTCGCAATCGCTTTGCGGACAGGATCATTTATCAAAGTCAATTCATTCGCCAATGGTGGGAAGATTGGTACGGCGTCGCAAAAGCGCCTGCTTCAGTCATCATCAACGGCGTAGACTTAAACGCTTACACGCACGACGGCGAACACGAACGTCCTGCAAATATTTATCGGATGCTTCTCCTCGAAGGCAGTCTTGCGCATGGATTGAACTCTGGCTTATTCCATGCTGTCAGCCTAGCCGAAAAAATGTCCACCAAGTACCCAATGGAAGTTGTTGTTGCCGGTGTAGTTGATGAGGCTACACAAAAAAAATTCGCTCAAGGCGGCGTCCTCGCCGCCAAGAGCAGTATAACCATAAAATTTCTCGGCGCCGTCCCACGAACAGATATTCCCAAGCTCGCCCGTTCCTCTCATGTAATGTATTGCGCCGAGATCAACCCACCCTGTCCCAATTCCGTCATCGAGTCCCTGGCATGCGGACTTCCCGTCATCGGCTTTGACAGCGGCTCGCTCAAAGAGTTAGTGACAGACGATGCAGGCTGTATCGTCGCTTATGGCGCCAACCCGTGGAAATTGGAAATGCCAAATATTGAAGCACTGGCATTGTCAGCGGGAGAGGCGCTAGAGAAACAGAGTCAATTCCGGGCGGCGGCGCGGAGGCGGGCGGAGTCCGCTTTTGGGTTGGATGGAATGGTGGATGAGTATTTGAAAGTCTTGTTAGCGTAATTGGTAATTCGAGATTGGAGATTGGATGATGGATAGCGAAATTCATGAATTTTTGTTGAAGCATTTGCAAGGCATTATGACCAATGACATTGCCTCGTATCACGAAACCGCAGCAGAGGATTTGACGCTGTATGAATGGTGGGTCACGCCGCATCGACTGGATGGGCTGCCTTTCCATGAATTCATGATGAACTCGAACGCCGAACGCGGTGCGGTCTTTGGCGCGGAAGAGACTGGCAAGACGAGGTTTGATTTGTCGAATTTACTGATCCAGCGCTATGGCGACACAGCAATTGCGAGTTACACCTTACTGATAAGCACTGCTTTAACAACAGGCGTGCAAGTAGCGGCGCATAACGAAAGCCGCGTGATGGTTAAGTTGGATGGCAAGTGGAAAGTTGTCCATGTGCATAAATCGCCTGCTTATAATGCGCCACATATTGCCTCATAAGTAACCACAAAGACACGAAACCCCGAAGGCGCAAAGGTTTAGTGGAGGAGGAACATGCAGAGTAACTTAAAAGCCCCAATTTCGGCGCAAGATGAACGTATTGCAAAATTGATTGTCAATGCCGCATTTACGATCCATAAAGCTCTTGGAGCAGGATTACTGGAACGTGTTTATGAGACCTGCTTATGCCATGACCTTGAAAAGAACAAAAGACAGGCGATTGTACCTCTCGTTTATGACGGCATCAAATTTTTGGAAGGCTTTCGGATCGATGTTTTGGTGAAGGAACGTATTATTTGCGAACTAACATCTGTTGAAAAAATCGAAAATGTTCATCTCGCACAAACCTTGACATACCTTAAGTTGACTGGAAATCGCCTGGGCTTTCTCATCAACTTTAATGTTTAACTCATCAAGAACGGTATTCGACGAGTCATTTTATAATCTTCGTGACTTTACGCCTTAGCGCCTTTGTGTTTACAAATTCTCAATTATGAAAAATCCCTCCCGTTCTTACGATCTCCTCTGGCTTAGCATCGCATTACTCCCATTGATTGGGCTGTCTTTTATGCTATCGGTTCCATCCCAAGATTATTGGTGGTACCTGCGTTTGGGCAAAGATATTTTGGAACAAGGCGCAATTCCGCTCGTGGATACGATGGGCTACAGCCGCGCGGGCGAGCCGATCTTTTATCAGCAATGGCTTTCTGGCATTATCTTTTATCTTATCTACCAGGCTGGCAACGCCTCATTGACCTTCCTCATGCGTGCTGTGTTCATTGGAATCACTTATGGTGCGATCTGGCAGTTGATGCGCACACACGTCGGCGCGCGGACAGCGACTATTGTTCTCATTATCCTGGGTATGGCAACTTCAAATAACTGGATGATCCGCCCGCAATTGTTTGCATATCCATTGTTTGTGCTTTGTACGTTTGCAGCGTATGAATGGCAAAAAGGGAACAACCGCCTTCTTTTCCTCTTTCCACTTTCCACTTTCGTATGGGTAAATCTACATGGTTCTTTTGTTTTACCGTTTCTTTTGGCAGGAGCTGCGCTTGTCTTTGGCGCGACCCATATTGAACTCAAATCAAAAGATCTTCTTAGCGCACTTCGCGCTCTTAGCGGTTCAAAAAAACATCAAGCCATGTTTATCACCATCCTTGCCATGCTCGCCGCCAGCCTGCTCAACCCACATGGATTTGGCGTCTGGCAATATCTGGTCTTCATTCTCAACAATCCCTCCGATTATTTATTCAGCGTCGAGTGGCGTCCGCCCATGAATGAGGGCTGGCAGATGAACATTTTTTTTGCGTGGATGCTTGCCCTGCCTATCCTCGCTTCGTTCTCCAAACAAAAACTGACCTGGCTCGAATGGCTTCTCTTCCTTGGCTTTGGCTGGCTGGCATTATCGGGCATCCGTTATGTAATCTGGTTCATGTTCCTGCTTGCCATCTTTACGGCAAAACTTGTCAGCGAGTGGACGAATACTTATATTGACAAACCCATTGAGAGAATAAATCCGCGCATCAATACGGCGATTGCGGTTATGCTCCTGCTTCTTTCATTGGTCTTCATGCCCGGCGTGCGCGACTCATGGTGGAAGGATGCGCCAGACTTATACGAACTCACCACGACTCCGGTTAATGCCGTTGAATTTTTGAAAACGCGCGAAGACTTGCCGGGGCAACTTTGGAACGATTACGCCTTCGGCTCGTATCTTGAATTCATGCTGCCCTCTCGCCCCACCTGGATGGACACACGCATGTACAGCTTTTCGCTGGAACAATGGCAGGAATACGCCCGCGTGACGAATGGAGAAGGCTGGCAAGAAATGTTCGACCGCGAAGACATCAACTTGCTTTTGCTCTCCCAAGCCGCACAACCGAATTTAATTCAAGCCGTTTCAGCCTCTCCGTTTTGGTGCGAAGAATATAGTGATGAATACGCTGTCGTCTTCTCCCGTTGTGAGGCGAAATGAAGTTCAACGGTAAATTGGGGTTGCAGCAACGCGTCCTGCCGAGCTACCGCGTCCCGTTCTTTGATTTGCTTGCGAGTCACTGCGAAGGTGGCATGAGTCTCTTTGCGGGTCAGGCTCGCCCCGCTGAAATGATCGCAAGCGGCACAACAAAGATCGCTAAGCACGTTGAAACGAATAACTTGCATCTGCTCGGAGGTCCGCTTTATTTTTGTTATCAACATGGATTCATTAACTGGCTTGAAGAGTGGGATCCGGATGCGCTCATCATGGAAGCCAATCCGCGTTATCTCGCCTCTCCCTCCGCCGTGAGTTGGATGCGCAAACGCGGACGGCGAGTCCTCGGCTGGGGCTTGGGCGCCCCAAAACAAAGCGGACTTTGGAAGCGTTTCATCCACCAATTTGACGGCATGATCGCCTACAGTCAACGCGGCGCGGAGGAGTATGCGGCATTGGGTTTTCCGCGTGAGAAGATTTTTGTGGCGTATAATTCGGTGTCGGCAAGACCGGAACGAGTTCCTGACCACAGACCGCAGACGATTGACCGTGTGACAATTCTATTTGTGGGAAGATTACAGGCGCGAAAACGAGTTGATTCATTATTACGCGCCTGTGCTGAAATGGAATCTAAGCCGCATCTGCTCATCGTTGGAGACGGCCCCGAACGCGCAGCATTGGAAACGCTGGCAAAGGAAACTTATCCTTCCGCAAAGTTCCTCGGTGCAAAACATGGTGCGGAGTTGAAACCCTACTTCCAGCAGGCAGATTTATTTATCCTCCCCGGCACGGGCGGGCTGGCTGTGCAAGAAGCGATGAGTTATGGCTTGCCTGTGATTGTTGCAAAAGGCGATGGCACGCAGGACGATCTCGTCCGCGAGAAGAATGGCTGGCAGATCGAGCCGGAGAATTATGGGGCTTTAGTCTCTACAATGAAAGACGCGCTATCGGATATAGCGCGTCTGCGAGAGATGGGGGAAGAGTCGTTTCGGATCGTTTCAGAAGAGATCAACATCGAAAAGATGGCGGAGACGTTCGTGAAGGCGTTGAATTAAGCCACAATACAGGGCTGAGGCTTGCCCCTACGTTCCCGTTTTCTGATATTCCACCAATTTCTCAATAAATTCTTTTTGTCCCGAAGCATAATGGGTTGCCAGCATATTCAGACGAAAAACAAGGGTCTTCCCATCTTTGAGTTCGATAGCAATCATTTTCTGGTTGAGGAATCCGCTTGGCTTGATGGATTTCATATCCGCGTAGGGAATGTCGCTTAATCCTTTGTTTTCCATTTTGAGTGAAGCGATCCCCATTTCAGTGGCGATAATGAACATCCGTTTGCGGGTGAGGGCGGCAAAGTAGTATCCGTCGCCGATCAGACTCAAACCGTTGGTCAGGATGACGGCTTTCAGCGATTTGGTGAAGAGAAAGCCTGTGAGTTCGATTCCCTCCCCGGCGTCGAGTCGAGGCGAAACTTCCCTGTGGACAAATTCATCGTATTTATGCATCACAACTCCTTCATGATGTCGTCTTTTTTGCGTTCGTACTCCACTTGGGAAATTAAATTTTTATCGCGCATTTCCTTGAGTTCTGCCATGCGTTCAAGCGCAGACTTTTCCCGTTTTCCGGCGCCCCTGCGTTTGCAAACGGAGCAGGCGCGGACTTTTCGCGAAACCACCAATTGCGCGCAAAGATCAGCAACAACACAAAAAAGATTGAAGACGCAGCCAAACCGGTCAC
>JACAEP010000254.1 GCA_013388795.1 Chloroflexota bacterium
ATTGCCATGCTCAAAGACGGCGTGGTGGATATGGTAGACCGCGCCCGTACCCGCAAGGCTGCCATCGAACGTGTGCTTGAGATCGCCAAAGAAAATGTGGGCGATGCGCCGGTTGCGATTGGCGTGGTACATGCCCGCGACGAGGCCTCTGCACAAGCCCTTTTGGAAGAGGCAAAGAAACGTTTTAACGTTAAAGAAAGTTTTTTGACCGACCTTTCCATTTCGCTTGTGATTAATTTTGGCCCCGCCACCTTGGGGATCGTCCTGTATCCGGCTGAATAGATAGATTTGGAACCAATGAATTCCCGAAAGTCTCCCATCCAAGACGCCGACTTGCAATCTCTTGAAACGCATCTTTCGCGGACCTTGAAACGGGTTGCAGCTCCGAACGGCATGGTCGAACGCCTGCGCGGACG
Source organism: Chloroflexota bacterium (assembly GCA_013388795.1). Classification (GTDB taxonomy): domain Bacteria; phylum Chloroflexota; class Anaerolineae; order Anaerolineales; family Villigracilaceae; genus Villigracilis. The sequence continues at coordinate 417 of JACAEP010000254.1, forward strand.
CCTGCAAATGCCGTCTCGTTCCGAGATCACGCTGCGCCTGTCTGACTGGAGGAAGTTATTGGTTGTCTTTGGCGGTGTCATGTCTGGGATGTTGTTGTTGGTGACGCTGGCGAGAGCCTTTTATTATCTTGCAGGACGAAGAGATGCTGTAGAAGGTTAAGTGAAGGAGAGTCCTCGAGGAAACTTGAGGGCTTTTTTTTCTATACCTCAATGTTGCATCAGCCAGTCGCACAGGGATTGGGCTTCAGCAATGAGGTCTGCTTCGATGGGGAGTTTGAATTCTTCGGTGACGCGCAAGGTCAAATGGTCAGCGACCCGTTTCAAGTCTGGGGGGAGAGGCGCTTCTTCCTGAATGAGATTCAGCAGGTCGTGGGCGGAGCGGCTTGGGAGGGGTCTCCCTTTGCGCGTGAAATAATCCCGAATGGCAATGCCGGCGGCGCGGCGCGCGCAGACCCGGGCTTGTCCTTCGTTGCCTGCGGACCTTGCCCGTTGGGCTTGCTCAAATTCGCGCTCAATACCATTGTTGGGAATTTTCATAATTTCGATTATAAAGGGGTGAGGGTATAATTCGCGAAAGTTTTCAGGAGGCTGAGAAATGAAATTAAAGCAGTTTCAAGTTTTCGGTTGGATCGTTATCTTTAGTTTGGCGCTCAGTGCCTGTGGCGGCGTGACCCCCTTGGGGAGTGGGACGGAAGCCCCCGGCATTGAGGCAACTGAACCCGCGTTGGGAGCGGTGGATACTGGTGAAGGCCCCAGGGTGGTGACGGGCGAAGTGGCATATACAGACCTGTTCTTCACGATGGGCGTTGCTGAGCCTATCGTCATTTTGGAAGATCAGGGTGGTTTTGTGAAACGGGATCGGAAGTTTGTGATACCGGTCGAGTCTCAGGTGATGGGGCAGATCACCTCTGATTTTTATACCTCTCCATTTACCTATAGCTTGACTTTGCCCGCAGAACCAAAAGGCACACTGAATGATGTGGACCATGATGGACAGCAAGATACCGGCGTGATGATCTTTGCCGTGGCCTATTGGACGAATACCTGGGGAGACCCGTATCTTGAACGCCGCGATCAGGGCGGCGGCGGCTGGTCGAGCGCGTATGCCTCGACCCGCGTCAGCGACGCCAGCGACTCTTTCCTTGAAGTTTACGGCGGGCAATATCTGGTCTATGCGCCAGATGCCAGCCAGCAATTCCCCTCTGATTTTGGCGCGGATGAGAAACTCTTTACCGATGATGACCCGCTCATGGATTTACCCGCTGGCTGGTCTGTGATCGATATGGATCAGAAGCCATTCACGATTGATCGTTCGGAGAACCCAAGCCTGGATTTATATGAGCCGGAAAGCTCTGCCTTGGATGACTTTACCGGGTTGTCGTACACCGAAGCCTTCGATGCCATGCTGGAGAAATTCCGCAAGGAGTATGCGTACACTGAATTCAAGAACATTGATTGGGATGCGCGCGAAGAGGAATTCCGCCCGCGTTTTGAGGAGGCAGAAAAGGACAAAGACGCTCATGCCTATGCGTTGGCGCTGCGCGATTTTCTCTGGTCCATTCCCGATACCCACGTGGGCATGGATACTTCCGCGCTTAACGATGATTTCTCTGCGGATATTGCCGGCGGAATTGGTCTGGCTTTGGGTGAAACCAGTGAGGGTGTGGTGATTGCGCGCTATATTACGCCGGGCAGCCCAGCCGAAGAGGCGGGCATTCAATTTGGCGCGGAGATTGTGAGTATGGACGGCAAGCCCATTGATGAAGTGGTTTCAGCCGTTGTGCCGTGGTCTTCTCCGTTCAGCAACCCTGAGGTGAAGCGTTTGCAGCAATTGCGTTATGCCACCCGTTTCCGCACCGAGAAGGGTGAGGTGGAAGTGACCTTCGTTAACCCCGGCGGCAGCGAACAGACGGCCGTCCTGCAGGTCGTGTCGGAACGTAATAGTTTCAGCGTCACGTCGTTCTATGCGGGCGAGCCGGAAACCTCCCTTCCAGTGGAGTTTGAAATCCTGCCAAGCGGATATGGGTACATCAAGATTAGCAGCTTCTCAGACAACCAGGTATTGATGATTCAAGCCTGGGAATATGCGCTTCAGTATTTTATTGACAATGAAGTACCGGGCGTGATCTTGGACATGCGCCATAATGACGGCGGCAGCGGCTGGCTGGCAGACCAAATGGCGGCATATTTCTTCACGGAAGAGACAGTGGCTGGCAAAGGTTCATCTTATGATGAAGGGACGGGCGAGTTCTACATGGACCCGGCAAGCGATGCGGTGATGATCCCTCCGCGTGAAGGCTTGCAGTACACCGGTCCGGTGGTGGTTATGGTGGGTCCGGCTTGCGTCAGCGCGTGTGAATTCTTTTCGTACAATCTGACCATCAATGACCGCGCCATTGTGGTGGGGCAGTATCCCACCTCGGGGGCGGGCGGCGGCGTGGAAGCCTTCTTAATGCCGGAAGATACTTATGTGCAGTTGACGGTTTCACGCCAGATGGATGCGGATGGCAATATCCATATTGAAGGCGGCGGCGTTGAGCCGGATGTGCGCGTGCCGGTGACGGTTGAGTCGTTCCAGCGCGAGCAAGCAGGTGAGGATGTCATCCTGGAGGCGGCGGTTAAGGTGATTAGTCAGCCCAAGGGCGCGGGAATTACTCCCAGCGCGCCGCCCAAGCTGGCGTCGAAGGAAGAGGCGGAAAATGCTTTTTCATCGGGAGCCAGTTTTCTCGAAGATAAGGCTCGTGAGCAGTATTCCAGTGAAGAGCTGGCCGCCCCGGGTGTGTTTACCTATACAGTTCCGCTTGCAAAGTCTGAAACGTTGATCTGGGGGTACTTCTGGTGTACGACGACAACAGAGATTTTGGAACAGAATTTCAGCCAGATCGAAGTTGCGTTTGAATTAAATGGAGAGGCTGTGCCTCTTGACCGGTTTGTTACGGCCGATCTGCCTTCTGGCGGGAATCAGTGCCGCGTGATTTACACGGCTCTTACGGACTGGAAGACGGGCGAGCACACCCTTCGCACTTCCACGACCTTCAAAAGCGCCATCAATGACGGCATGGGCGATTACCCGGCGGGCGATTATGTTTCAGTCTATTCAGTGTTTGTGCCGTAAGAAAACTTAACAAAAACATCCCGCAGAACCTTCTGCGGGATGTTTTTGTTAATCCACAAACCGATATTTGATCAGCGCCCAAACTGCCTCGAAGGCATCGTGCAGTTTGATCTTTTTACCTTGCGAGTAATCGCGCGGGTTGAAGGTGATGGGCACTTCAAAGATTCGGTATTTTCTTTTTAATATCTTGGCGGTGAATTCCGGTTCGAAGTTAAAGCTGTTGGCGCGGATGACCATACCCTGAACGACTTCCTTGCGGAAGACCTTGTAGCCGGTTTCCATATCTGTCAGGATGGTATCGTAAAGGATGTTGGTCATCAACGTCAGCGATTTGTTTGCCACCATGTGCCAAAACATGGTGACGCGGTGCGCCCTGCCAAGAAAGCGTGAGCCATAGACCACATCCGCAAGGCCCTCTTCAATGGGTCGGAGCAGTTCGGGGTAGTCGCGCGGGTCGTATTCAAGGTCGGCGTCCTGAATCAACAGCACATCGCCTTTTGCCGCCGCCATTCCCGTGCGAACAGCCGCGCCTTTCCCCTGATTCTTTTCATGCAAGAGGATGGTTAAGCCCTTTTTGCCTTCCCAAGCCCTTAATATATCGCGCGTCCCATCTTTCGAGCCGTCATCCACAAGGATGATTTCATGCGCCAATTGTGTGTCCTGCACGCGTTTTACGATGGTTTTAATGCTTTCAACTTCGTTGTAAATGGGAATGATAACTGAGAGTTTCATGGCGGCCGGATTATAAACGAAAAGAAGTATAATCAGCATTGAAATTTAAAATTTTTTACCTGAATTCGGTGACAAATATGGTCGTAAAACACACAGGACAAATTCCATCCACTCCTTCCGGCGGTTTTACCCCTCCACAGATCAATAGTCTGGAAGATACGGGTCTTTCCCCGCTCTGGCTGCAAGACCTAATCTTGAAAGTGTTTTATTTTCGCGGGTATCTGAGCGGCATCCGCGTATCGGAAGAGATTGCCCTGCCATTTGCCGGGGTGACCGACCAACTGCTCACCACCCTGAAACAGGAAAAACTAATCGAGGTCAAGTCTTCACAAGGCGGCTTGGGCGAAGGCTCATACACCTATGGCATCACCAGCGCAGGCATTGTGCGCGCCCGTGAGGCGCTTGAACGCAGCCAATACGCGGGCCCGGCCCCCGTCCCATTTGAAGTCTATAATGAATCCATCCGCAGGCAAAAAAGCGGGCGTGTCGCCGTGACCACACGCACCATGCGGCAGATCCTTTCCCAGTTAGTCATCTCGGAGGCGTCCTTTCAACGTCTCGGACCTGCGCTGAACTCCGGGACTTCCATTTTTATGTATGGCCCGCCCGGAAATGGCAAGACCAGCATTGCGCGCGCCTTTGGCAATCTGGTGCTCAGCCAAACCATGTACATTCCTTATGCGCTTTATCTGGATGGACAAGTGATCAAAGTGTATGATGCTGTCAGTCACAGCCTTGCGCCTGATACGGAAAATTCCAACCCCACTGGCACACTGCGCTCCACCATCCGCCGTGACCCGCGTTGGTTGAAGATTCGCCGCCCGTTCATTGTCGTCGGCGGAGAATTAACCCTGGAAGGTCTGGATCTCGTCTTCGACGATACGACCAAATTTTACGAAGCGCCGTTTCAGGTCAAAGCCAATGGCGGAATTTTGCTCATTGATGATTTTGGTCGTCAGCAAGTCCGTCCGCGCGACCTGCTCAATCGCTGGATCGTTCCGCTTGAAAACCGTGTTGACTTCCTGCGCCTCCACACAGGCCGCAAAGTGGAGGTGCCTTTCGATGTTTTGATCGTCTTCTCGACCAACCTGCCGCCCAAAGACCTTGTTGATGAAGCCTTCCTGCGTCGTTTGCGTCACAAGATCGAGATCGGCGATCCGTCTTTCGAAGAATATCGCGAGATCTTCAAACGCGTTGCGCAAGACAAACGCATTGAATACAACGATCAAGGGCTCGCCTATCTTTTACAGGAGTGGTACATCAAACGCAACCGCAAACTGCGCGCCTCGCATCCCCGCGACCTGTGCGACCAGATTCTCGACATTGCCTCCTACCTTGCCATGCCGCCTTCGATGAATCGCGAGATGATCGACCGCGCCGCAAAAGCCTATTTTGTGGATATTTAAGCCTCATTCCCCGCCCACGCCTGATTCGATATGCTCGACACTTTTTCACGCCCCATCCTCTTCGCCCATCGCGGCGACCTTGCCCATGCGCCGGAAAACACCCTGCCGGCGTTTTCTCAAGCCATCCAAAAAGGCGCCGATGGCATTGAGCTGGACGCCAAACTGACCGCAGACGGGCATGTCATCGTCATCCATGATGAAACTGTGGATCGCACCACAAATGGCAAAGGCAGAGTCGCAACGTTTACACTTGAAGCCATCCGCCGCCTGGATGCCGGCGCCTGGTTTGACTCTCAATTTACAGACACAAAAGTCCCTTTGCTGGATGAAGTCTTTGAAACGGTCGGTAAAAATAAGATCATCAACATTGAGTTGACCAATTACTTTACCCCGCGTGATAACTTGGTGAAAAAAGTTTGTGAACGGATCAGACGTCATGACAACGCGCGCCAGATCATATTTTCATCGTTCCTGCCTGTGAACTTGAAGATCGCGCAACAAACCCTGCCTGAAATTCCGCGTGGATTACTTGCCCTGCCCGGACTGATGGGGTTGTGGACCCGTTCGTTTGGCTTTATGTTTGGCGAATATCAGGCGTTGCATCCGCATATTTCGAACACGAGTCGAGAGCAGATTCAGCGCGCGCATCGGGTCAAACGCCGCGTGCATGTTTGGACGGCGAACTCGCCGGAGGAGATTCAGCGTTTGCGCGATTGGGGCGTAGATGGTCTTTTTACGGATGACCCCGGCATGGCGGTGCGGGCTTTGGGGCGGGCGAAGTGAAACCTTCCAATTGTGATATAAGAGTGGGGCAATGCGTCTAATCCGGATCGTTGTATTCTTGATTTTTCTCACCAGCCTTGCGTCTCCGCCTGTTTCGGCGCAGACTGCCACGCCGCCCGCCGCTGTTCGGCTCGTTATGGATTCGATGTCGCCAGAGGAGCGTGTGGGACAGCTGTTCATGGTCAGCTTCACCGGGGTGGATACTGGCATGGAGTCGCAGATCTATGACCTGGTGGCGCGGCGGCATGTTGGCGGGGTGGCGCTTTCGGCTGCCAATGATAATTTCAGCGGCGGTAATACGCTTGCGCAGGCCTATCGTTTGATCGATGACTTGCAGCGCATTGAATGGGATAACGCCACCAACTCGGACGCAGACCCGGTCACCGGGGCGCCATTGCGTTACGCCTATGTCCCTTTGTTTATTGGAATTTCCCAAGAAGGGGATGGATACCCTACCGATCAGATCATTAATGGTTTGACACCATTACCCAGTGAAATGGCGATTGGCGCAACATGGACCCCTGAACTTGCGGAGGGGATTGGCGAAATTCGCGGCAGTGAACTTTCTGCATTGGGTTTTAACCTCTTTCTGGGACCCTCTTTGGATGTGCTTGAGTCTCCCTCTGCATTGGGAAATGATCTTGGGACGCGTGTATTTGGCGGCGACCCATTTTGGGTGGGGGAAATGGGTCGCGCCTATGTCAAAGGATTGCACCAAGGCTCCGATGGCAGTATGTTGGTGGTTGCAAAACATTTTCCTGGTGCGGGCGGCTCAGACCGTTTGCCGCAGGAGGAAGTTGCCACGGTTCGCAAGTCGCTTGAGCAGTTGAAGCAGGTGGAATTTGCCCCGTTCTTTGCAGTGACCGGCAACGCGGAACAACCCGGCGAAGTGGTGGATGGTTTGCTGGTATCGCACATTCGATATCAGGGATTTCAGGGGAATATCCGCGCAACGACCCGTCCGATTAGTTTTGACCAGCAGGCGCTTGGTCAGATTCTGGCTTTGCCTGAGTTTTCGACCTGGTACACCGAGGGCGGTTTGTTGGTGAGCGACGACCTGGGTTCAACCGCTGTTCGTGATTTTTATGTGACAGGCGGCGGTCAATTTCTGGCGCGGGTTGCTGCGCGGGATGCCTTTCTGGCAGGGAATGACCTGCTATATATTGGCAACATCCTTTCGGATGACGCGCCGGATACATATACTTCCATCATTCGCACGTTGGATTTTTTTACACAAAAATATCGCGAAGACCCGGCATTCGCCCAGCGGGTGGATGCCTCTGTGGCCCGCATTTTGGCTGCCAAACTGCGTTTGTATGATAACTTTACGCTGACGAATGTCATCCGTCCAGACCCGGAATCCAACCTCAATGTGCCAGACCCGGAGGCTGCCGAGCCAAACACTGGTGTTGCTGTTGCTTTTCAAGTAGCGCGTAATGCCGCGACTCTCATCAGCCCCAGCCAGCAAGATCTGGCTTCGATTCTCCCACTGCCGCCGCAGCCGAATGACCGTATCGTGTTCCTGACGGATACTGTCAGCGTGGCACAATGCTCGGCATGCACACCCCAGGCTCTTCTTGGGGTGGATGCGCTTCAAAGCGCCGTCTTGAGTTTGTACGGCCCACAAGGTGGAAATCAAGTGGAAAGTTTCCGCCTTAAATCCTATTCGCTTGAAAACCTGCAGGCATGGCTTGATGCGCCGGATGAAAATCAATTTGTTGCCGATGACCTTGAGAACGCGGATTGGATCATCATTTCAATCGCAACCTCATCGAATGGGCAGCCCGAACTAATCAGCCGCTTCCTGCGGGAGCGTCCTGCATATTTGCTTGATAAACAGTTAATCCTGTTCTCGTTTGGAGCGCCCTATTATTTTGATACGACCACGCTTTCGCGCTTTACCGCTTATTATGCCCTGTATAGCAAACAACCACAATTCGTAGATGTGGCGGTGCGTTTATTGTTTCAGGAGCTGGCTCCAGCAGGCGCTTCTCCGGTTTCGATCCCTGCTATTGATTATGACCTGATCCATGTAACGGCGCCCGATCCGCTCCAGATTATTCCGATCTTTCTTGATCTTCCTGCGAGTTCTTTCGACCCAGCCCGGGGTCAAACGCCCGAGCCGACCACTGCTCCGCTTTTTCGCATTGGCGATACGATTTCGATTCGGACAGGCGTCATCTACGACCACAATGGCAACCAAGTCCCTGATGGGACGGTGGTGCGTTTCTCAATGCTGTTGACGGGAGAGGGCGGGGGCATTCTCCAGCAGGTGGAGTCGGTCACGACGGATGGTGTGGCGCGCGCTGCCTTTGGTTTGGATAAGCCCGGTCTGCTTGAGATTCGGGTGGAAAGCGACCCGGCGCTCATTTCGCAGGTCTTGCAATTGGATGTGTCGCAGGAGGGCGCTGTAGCGGTCACGGTGGTTGTGCCGGAACTGACTCAGGCGGTCCTGCCAACGGTAACTCCGCAGACGCCGGAAGAACCAGACGCATTCATAACGGAAGACGGTTATCCGCGCATTTCTGCCTGGTCGCTTTCGATGTTGTTCGTTTTATTAGGGTCTGGGGCGTTGTTTGTCATTGCCTCGCGTTTCGTCCAGCGCACAACTTCAATCCGCTGGGCGCTGGGTATGGTGCTGGGGGGGCTGCTGGCATACAACCTGCTGGCGTTCGGTGTGTTCAACCTTCCCGCCTGGCTGGCAGAAGCCGGCGTCGATGCGGTACTGTACGCCACGGCAGCCGGTCAGTTGTTTGGATGGGCGGCGGGATGGTTCTGGTCACACTATGGTCAGTAAACTGACGGCTGGTACTTTTAAGCCATTTGCTTACCCCCAATGAGTGATAGCATTGTACGAATACCTCCCCCAAAATAGGTTAGGAGAAAATAATTCATGGAGACAAACAACAAAACCAAGAAGACGGCGAAGGCGAAACAACCGCCGATCCTGTTCGATAAGACTCAGGCAATCATTGCCGATCTTACCAAACAGCTTGGCGGCACCCTTGTGACTTATTTCAATAATCCACGCGGCGCTGTCTGTCATGACGATGTGCTGGCATTGTTCGAACTGCTTGAAAAGATCGGGCGGCAGGAAAAGATCTATCTCTTTATTAAGTCCAGCGGCGGCAATGGTCAGGCTTCCTTGAGAATCGTTAATCTCCTGCGCCAATACTGCAACGACGTGATCGCTGTGATCCCTTTGGAATGCGCATCTGCGGCGACCATGATCACCCTGGGCGCGAACGAAATTCACATGGGACCCATGGCATATCTCACCTCGGTGGATACATCGCTCACGCACGCCCTGTCTCCCATCGACCGCGACAATGACCGCGTCAGCGTCAGTTTGGATGAATTGAATCGCGTCGTGCGGCTGTGGCAGGCCCAACGGTCCGACTCGAACGAGAACCCGTATCAGCAATTATTCCAGCATGTGCATCCATTAGTCATCGGCGCGGTGGATCGCGCAGAGTCGCTCTCCATCATGTTGTGCAAGGAATTGCTTGCCTACCATATCACCGAAGAACCGATGGCCGAGAAGATCGCTTCCACGCTCAACTCCAAGTATCCATCTCACGGATATCCGATCCTGTTTGAAGAGGCGCGGCGGATCGGGTTGAAGGTGAGTCATCTTGCGCCGGAGATCAACTCGCAGCTGCTTGCGCTCAACGAACTGTATAGCGAAATGGGTCAGCGCGCCACGACCGACTTTGATGACACGCACGCGCACGGCAACGAAATCCTCAATATTTGGGAATCGACCGATGTGCTGGTTTATTATCAACAAGATAAAGACTGGTTCTATCGCACCGAAGAGCGCCGCTGGATCTCGCTCAATGATAATTCCAGCTGGCGGCGGATGCATAAACGTGGAAACAAAGTGGAGAAGTCCATCCTGCATATTTCGTGAAGTTGAGGCACAGCGCCTGCTGTGCCTCTTTTATTTTGATAGGGAATTGAAAGCAAAATACTAAACAAAACTTTTGCAAAACCTTTGCGTAGTGGTAGAATACCTCTATCAAAAGGAACTCATGGATAAAAAAATTCACCTCAAATTCAACGATCTTGCCCCTGATGCCAAACTGCTTGATGGAAATGGAAACCCGATTCAACTCTCTTCTCTTTGGAAGAACCACGTCCTCGTGCTTGCCTTCACCCGTCATTTTGGATGTCCGCAATGCAAAGAAATGGTGGATCAACTCATTGATGCGCATCAAACCCTGACGGATAGAGGGTTGCTGCTCGCTATCGTTTCCCACGCCACATCCGAATCTGTCAAAACCTTCTGCGACCAGCGCGCTCCCGGCGTGCTATGCCTCGCCGACACAGACCGCGCCGTTTACAAAGCCTACGGACTGTATCGCGGCAATTTGTGGCAGACTATCATCTCGCCTCGCATCTGGAGTTCAAACCGCCGACTCGCCCGTCAAAAAGGATTCAAGCCCGAACTCCCCCTGCCCGGACAGGACGCCTACCAGATGTCCGGCACTTTCGTCATCGGCATGGATGGGCGAATTCGCCTGCCATATTACTACGAGGATATCGCCGATCACCCGCCTGTAGACTTGCTTTTGCATGGCATTATGGGCGCGGATTGGAAGAAGCCGTTCGATACAAAACCGCTCGTCTAGGAAGTACGAAAAAAATGCAAACCACCTACCTGGCAACCTACCTTGCTATCAAGGAACTCATCCGAAATCGCGGGCGCTTTCTGCTCGTGGCTTTGGTAATTGCCCTCATTACCCTGTTGGTCTTGTTCATCGCTGCATTGGGCGAAGGGCTTGGCAATGGCAACCGACAATATGTGGCAAATCTGGACGCGCAATTAATCGTCTTTTTGGAAAAATCTGATTACATCATTTCATCGAGCCGTCTCGAAACCAATACCGCACGTTCGGTTCGCCGGGTGGATGGTGTGGCGGATGCAGGAGCCATCTACACCTCTTCTTCTGAAATTGTTTCTCTGGATGAACCCCTGAAAGTATCCTTGCTGGGTGTCGAACCGGGCAGACCCGGTATGCCGACCATTTTGGAAGGGCGTGAATTTCGTATTGGCGAAGCCCGTGAAACTGTCATTGACCGTAATGTGGCATTGCGTACCAACCTCAAAGTCGGCGACATCATCGAGATCCGCTCCACGCAAGGGACGGAAGACGAGTTCTTTGAATTGAAAGTCGTTGGCTTGGTCGATGGACAATCATACTTCTTCCAGCCGACCATTTTCGTTCCACCCGCCACATGGGAAAAAATCCGCCCGCAGTCTGAGGCGGAATTGACCAGTGACACACCATTTCCGAACATTGTTGCCGTGAAATTAAGAGACCCAATGCAAATTGAAGAAATGTCTGTTCGTCTGATCGAACGCATCCCAAATATTGAAGTAGCGGATATTCAGACCACCATCAACAACATTCCCGGTTATTCAGCTCAACAAGGGACGGTCCAAACGCAGGCTGTTTTCACCCTGTTGATTGGCGTCCTTGTCATTGGCGGTTTCTTCCAGATCCAAATATTGCAAAAAGTCCCGCAGATCGGCGTGCTCAAAGCCATTGGGTCTGCCAACGGTATGGTGGGTCTTTCCGCCGTCATACAGATCATCATTGTGACTGCCATGGGCGTGGGAATTGGCGGCGGGTTAACCTGGCTCTTTTCGCTCGGGTTTCCGCCCACCATTCCACTTGTTTTCAACGGCATCAATTCGCTCGTTGCAGTCATCCTGCTCCTGCTGATCGGACCCATTGGCGGATTGGTTTCCATCATCTACGCAGTTCGGATCGAGCCGCTCAAGGCGCTGCGGTTAGGATAGAAAATGTCAGATATTGCTTTGGAAGTTCGCGATCTTGTCAAATCTTTTTCGCTGGATGGCGCGGCCATCAATGCGGTTGATCAAGTTTCCTTTCAGGTAAAGTTCGGTGAGTTTGTTGCGCTGGTAGGACCCAGCGGCTCTGGCAAAACAACCATGCTTTCCATTCTCGCCGCCCTGCTGACACCCACCAGCGGGCAGGTTCTTATTGATGGGCAAGACCTCTCGAAAATGTCCGAGAAGGAACGCGTCAAGCTTCGCCGCGAGAAGATCGGCTTTACGTTTCAGGCAAATAACCTGATCCCCTTTCTTTCGGCGCGTGAAAACGTGGAATTCATGCTGCGCCTTAACGGTAAACTTGACCACGGCAGCCGCATCCGCTCAGATGAATTGCTGGCGCGGCTCGGCTTGGGCGAGCGTTTGCACAACCTCCCCGCGCAAATGTCTGGCGGGCAACAGCAGCGGGTGGCGATTGCCCGCGCATTGATCCATAACCCTGCGCTCGTGCTGGCCGATGAACCCACCGCCTCGCTCGACACGGAACGCGCCTTCCAGGTCGTCGAAACGTTTGCCAACCTGATCCATGAGAATGGACGGGCAGGCATTATCGTCACACATGACTTGCGCATGTGCCAGTTCGTTGACCGTGTTCTGCAGATGCAAGACGGCAAACTCGTGCGCGTGTACGAGACCAAAAAAGAGATCATGGAATTAGCGGTTGCGGCTGTTCATTAGCCAGGCTTATTGGAAATCCCCCGCGCATCGAAATAAAAAGGCATCTAAAGACCCAAGTCTCTGGATGCCTTTTTATTCTTGCTTATTCACTTCATTCCCCCCCCGCCCCCGCTGCTCTTATGCTGTTTCCAAATAACGCTGAATTTCATAATCGGTCACACGCAGCCGGAAATCATCCCACTCTTCCCATTTTGCGCGCAGGTACGCCTCGAAGAGGTATTCACCCAGCGCAGATTTCAATACATCGTTCTTTTCCAACTCGCGCAGAGATTCTGCCAGCGAGCCGGGTAGTTCGGTGACACCCAATTTGGCGCGTTCATCCTGGTCAAGGTGATACAGGTTGATATTGTTCAATGGCTTGGGCGCTTTCATTTTCTTGTCGATTCCATCAATTGCAGCAGCAAGCATGACCGTGAACGCCAGATACGGGTTGGAAGATGGATCCGGGAAGCGCAACTCCGCGCGGACGGCTTTATCGCGTCCTTCCGTATAGCGTGGAATGCGGATAAGCGCAGAGCGATTCTGTTGCGCCCAGCCGATGTACACAGGCGCTTCATAACCGGGAACAAGACGTTTGTACGAATTGACGGTTGGCGCCACCACGCCAGCCAGCGCGCGGGCATGTTCCAGTTGACCGGCGATGAATGAATACGCCAGCGGCGACAGATGCGCCGCATCATTCGCATCGAAGAACAGGTTATCACCCGTTTCAATGTGGAACAAAGACTGGTGGCAGTGCATCCCGGAACCGTTAATGCCATATACCGGCTTGGGCATGAAGGATGCAGTCAGTCCATGTTGAGCGGCGATGGCTTTCACTGTGTATTTCAAGGTCAATACGTTATCCGCCGCCTTGAGCGCATCGGCGTAGCGGAAGTCAATCTCATGCTGCCCCAGCGCCACTTCATGATGCCCCACTTCCACATCCAGCCCCATTTCATCGAGCGCGTCCATCAAGGCAGTGCGCACAACCACGGCTTCATCGAAGGACGAGAAATCGAAATAGCCGCCGGTATCATGCGGGACAGGGTGAACGCTCTGACCATTCTCACCTTTGAAGAGGAAAAACTCCGGCTCAGGGCCGATGTTGTACTTCCAGCCGCGTTCTTCGATCTTCTTGAGAATGCGCTTTAATGCGCCGCGTGGGTCACCTTCGAACGGTTCGCCATCGGGCGTGTAGATGTCGCAAAACACCCTCGCGCGGCGCGACTCGGACGACGACCAAGGCAGCGCCACATAGGTATCCGGGTCGATCTTGAGCCGCATATCGCTTTCCTGAATGCGCGCAAAACCCTCCACCGAGGAACCATCGAACCAGGCGCCATCCTTCAAGACATCCTTAAGATGGCGAATGGGCATATCCACACTCTTGACTGCCCCCAGCACATCTGTGAATTGCAGGGAAAGGAACTTGACATTGTCTTCTTTTACTTGTTTGATAAGGTCTTTCGAGTCCATACGATTCTCCTTTACTTGTATTGTACTTCGCTTTTGCGCGGAACGGATTCATTCAGGAATGTCGAATAAAAAAATATTCAAAGATGCGGCATTCCCGGATGTCTTTTGAAACCCTGAATTCTTCTATTCGATCTCTTCAGGAATAAGCTCGAGTTTGGATCGGGAATTCTTTGAAAAATTGATCATGACCACCGCGCTGATGATGATGATGGATGCTGCGGCAACGCGAGCGTTGAGTTCTTCGCCCGCAAACAGCCAGCCGAGAATGACCGCCACCACCGGGTTCACATACGCATAGGTCGAGGTCAGCGATACCGGGGCATTTTGGATCAGCCAGCCATAGGCGACGAACCCGACCAGCGAGCCGAACGTGATTAAATAGATCAACCCCCACCAGGAGCGCATCGAAACGCCGCCGGGGTTGAATCCTCGCAGTTCACCGGCTGCCACACTGACGACGAACAACGCCAATGCCCCTGTCAGCATTTGCATACCCGTGGACATCAACGTGGATTTTGGCATGTCCGCGCCGCGCGAGTAGATCGAACCCAATGACCACAAGATCGGCGCGATCAGTAACAAGACCACGCCAAACGTATTGAAGGCATGTTGTTCACCACCGATCTCTCCCGGGCCGATCAGCACGAACACGCCGCTGAAGCCCAATAACAAACCGACTATTGCCTGCCCGCTGGGCTTGGTCCCGCCAGCCCGCAACGCCTCGAACAGCGCCAGCCAGAACGGCGAGGTGGTAATCATGAGCGCCGCAATGCCGGAAGGCACTGTTTGCTCGGCGAGACTTACAAAACCATTCCCGCCTACGAGCAGCAAGGTTCCAACAATGGCGGCGGCTTTCCAGTTGCTTTGGGTGGGAAGCGGCTCGCCTGCCATGCGCCGCCAAATGACGAGGATCGCGCCGGAGACTAAAAACCGCAGCGCCGCGTGCAGGAATGGCGGAATGGTTTCCACAGCAAAGCGAATGGCCAGGTAGGTGGAACCCCAGACAATCCATAAAGCGATCAAAGCAGACCAAAGTTTTGTTTTCATTTTATCCTTTTGTATACGTAAAATTGACTCAATTCCAGACTCAATGCCCCAACGTGAAAGCCGCCTGCGCGCTGACAGTTGCCTGTTTTTTTGTGCAAGCCATTAATGTTTTAACCCTGCCCAGGCGGCGTTTTATACGTTGTTCATGCTGAATTCTCGCGCAAGCATGAGCTTTTTGCGGGCTGTTCCATACAGATAATTTCCAAACTCACCGCTTTTGCGGATAACGCGATGGCAGGGGATGAGATAAGCAATCGGGTTATGCCCTACAGCCGTTCCCACGGCGCGCACAGCGCGCGGGCTGCCCATTTGGACGGCGATGCGCTCATAGGTGGTTAACGCGCCTGTGGGAATGTTAAGCAGCGCCTCCCAAACCTTGATCTGGAAATTTGTCCCGCGCAGATGCAGTTTGAGAGGCGAATCCATCCGCAGGTCCGAAAAGATGCGAGCGGCGAGCGGCGCGGTGGTTTGGTAATCTTCCACCATCTCGGCTTGCTCCCATTCTGCGGCCAGGTTATCAATGACCTGCCCTTCGCTTGTATTGACAAAGATTAAGTTGCAAATGCCGCGCTCAGTGGCGGCGATGAGACATTTCCCAAAGGGGGAGGGATGAAGGCCGTAGCGGATGGTGAGCCCCATGCCGCCAGTCTTGTATTCGCCCGGGGTCACGGCTTCGGTGGTGACGAAGAGGTCGTGCAGCCGCCCAAGACTCGAAAGCCCGACCTGGTGCGTGATCTTCAATAAATTTTCGGAGCGGCTGAGCAATTCTTTGGCGTGTTCCTTGGTGAGGAACTGCATGAAGCGCTTGGGGCTGATGCCCGTCCAACTGGTAAAAAGCCGCTGAAAGTGGTATTCGCTCAAACCCACAGCGGAAGCGATCTCTTCCAATTCTGGCTGGCGCTGGACATTTGCTTCAATGTAGGTGATGGCATGTTCAATCAGTTTGTAGTGTTGAGTTTGTTCGGGAATGGCTTCCATATCAATCTCCTTATGATGGGTGAGATTGTATAAGCGGCGGCTTTGGCTGGCGACCCGATTCTTGCTGTTTTGGCGACCTAAAGAAAAAGACGGAACGCCCGCAGGCTGTTCCGTCCATAAATGCAAACCCCGCACATGCCGTGTACCGCTGGGTTTTGAACCTGCTGATGCAGGTGGGCCCCTACCAAGCAACGCCGCCTTGGCTCAGGCCTATCGCGTTGTTACTATTAAGTTAAGGACCCTTTTAGTGAGTATTGGCTCAAAACGTGGGGGCGGTATCACGCACACTGCAGGGTATGATTCTTATACCATACTCCAATGTGCAAGGATAGGAAAAAATTAGATGGCGCGCTTTGCGAATTTGTTGATTTTCCATGTGTTTTGTGCTAGGCTGAAAAGCACAATGCATCTCATCCGACACACCAAAGGAGCTGACAATGAATCTTGTTCATGGAGTTGATGTAAGTTATTGGGAACCGCTGGTCAACTGGCAGACCCTGCGTGCCCAGGGGTTCAAATTTGCCCTCATTCGCGCCACCTCAGGGGTGGGCTATGTGGACCCGAAGTTCAAATCTCATTGGGAGGGCGCCCGCAAAGAGGGACTCTTGCGCGGGGCATACCATTACCTGATTGCCAATCAGGATGCGAAACAGCAAGCCGACCTTTTCATCTCTACCATTAGCGCTGACCGCGGCGAGCTGCCGCCGATCATTGATCTTGAAGATAAATACAATGAGAACGCTTCAAACTCGATGATCATCGACTGCTGTAAAGCGGTTCTGGATCGGGTGGAAAAAGCCTTTGGTATAAAACCCATGATCTATTCGCGCGCGCAATATCTCAATGTGCATGTCTCGCGCAACGGCAAGGCGCCTGCCTGGGCAAAGGACTATCCGCTTTGGCTGGCGCAATATCCGTATGTGTTCGATGCCAATACCATGCCAAACAAGAACATGCCCACCCAAGCCGTCGGCTGGCAGGATTGGAAATTCTGGCAGTACTCTGAAACCGTCCTGGTTGAGGGAGTGACCAATGACAACGGTCAGCTCACTGAATGTGACTTGAACTGGTTCCGTGGCACCGAAGCCGAGTTGTATGCCTTTGCCAATATCAAACCAAAGGAGCTTGTGACGCATATTGTCAAAAGCGGCGACACGTTCAAGTCTGTGGCTGAGAAATACAAGATCACCGTTGACGAATTGCTCAACGCCAATCCCTCCTTATTGGCGGAAGGCGCCAAGCTGACCATCCCCGTGCCGACCATTTCCAAGCCGGTTGTCACCGACAATAGCGCCACCAACAATGCGGCTTCTTCCACCCGTAAACATACGGTTAAGCAGGGCGATACGCTCGGCAGCATTGCCGCCAAATACGGCGTGACCGTGGATGCCATCAAAGCCATCAACCCGAATCTGACGAATCCCAATTTAATCTTTGTAGGGCAGGTGATCGTCATTCCGTAAGTTCAGTAGACAGGTATCAAGTAGACAAGTAGTTGATATGAAAACAGGTAGACAGTTTTACATGTCTACCTGTTTTCCTTGTTTCCTTCTACTTGTTTCCTTTCCACTCCCGATCTACGGATAAATTCTCTTGATCGTTCTTGGGAAGGGAATCGCCTCGCGGATGTGTTCAATGCCGCACAGCCAGGCGGTGACGCGTTCCGTGCCCATGCCGAAGCCCGCATGGGGGACGGAGCCGTACTTGCGCAATTCCAGATACCACTTGAACGCTTCCTCGGGCAGTCCTTCTTTTTGAATGCGTGCCAGAAGTTTATCGGGGTCGCTCATGCGTTCGGAGCCGCCGCAGATTTCGCCGTAGCCTTCGGGGGCGAGCAAATCCACAGACTTGCAGACTTCGGGTCGGTCGGGCCAAGGTTCCATATAAAAGGCTTTGACTGCGCTGGGGTAGCCATACACAAATACAGGCTTGTCGTGTAGTTTGGTGATCTCGGTCTCGTGCGGAGCGCCGAAGTCCATGCCCCATTCGAACTTGAGTAGTTCCTTGCGCTCGGGGTCGGTCTCTTTTTCATAGAGGTCGATCAGATATTTCGCCGCATCATCATAGGACATGCGCGGGAAGGGGGCTTTGATATTTTCCAGTTTGGAGATGTCGCGCCCGAGGAATTTCAACTCGGCGGAGCAATCTTTCAACACAGACTGGGCAATGTGGGTAATGAGACCTTCTTCAATGTCCATGAGCTGGTCGAGGTCGCAGAAAGCGATTTCGGGTTCGAGCATCCAGAACTCGGTCAGGTGACGACGCGTCTTGGACTTCTCCGCCCGGAAGGTGGGACCGTAGCAGTAGACTTTTCCGAACGCGAAAATATTCGCCTCATTGTAGAGTTGACCTGTTTGCGCTAAGAAAGCAGAGCCTTCGTCGAAGTATTCGGTCTCGAAGAGAGTTGTTGTCCCTTCGGCAGCGGCAGGGGTGAGGATGGGGGTGTCGAGATTGAAGAAGCCCTGACCATCCAAATACTCGCGGACAGCCGACATGACCCGCACACGCACGCGCAGGATCGCCCACTGGCTTTGCATACGTATCCACAGATGACGGTTGTCGAGCGCGAAGTCCACGCCGTGGTCTTTGAGCGCCATCGGGTAATCCAACCCCGCGGCTTGGACGACCTGCAAATCCTTGATGCCGACTTCGAACCCGCCGGGGATGCCGGGCGCGCGCTTATCCTCGCGCACGGAGCCGGTGATGATGACGGACGATTCCTGCGGCAAATGAGATATCAGGTCGAAGGTTTCAGGTTGAAGATCGCCTTTGAAGGCGACGCATTGAATGAAGCCCGAGCCGTCGCGCACGAGCAAAAAGACCAGTTTGCCCTTATCCGTGCGGTTGTAGACCCAGCCCTTGAGGACAACGTCATGCCCGATGTAGTTTGAAATTTTTGAAACGCTGACGTGTTCGGTCATGTATGGGAATTCCTCTAGTAAATTATTTTCACCAATTATAATGGCAATTAAATGTTGATTTCTTCGTTTAGTCACCTAGTTTTTAACGAGAGCTTGTGTTTTTACCAAAGTTATATTGTTGCTTTCTATTTTTCCAGTAATGATGTCAGTAGTTAGTTGTTTTGCTTTGCTGTTTTCCCGCCCGAAAGTAACAGTCTCATCGAAAACTGCCTGTGGAATATAAACTTCTTCGAACAGTTCCTTTAATAAATCAAGCTGGTTGATGGAAGCCAGACCGATTAGTGGTGTGGTGTCGGAAACAACGATCATTTTTTGGTCTTTGGTTTTAATTTTTTTTACGGCTTGCAGTTCTTCTCTTACTTCATCTTCTGAGTAATTAATAAAAGCAATTCCACGGTTTTTTAGGAGTTGAATAAATTCAAGGCGTGAAATCCCGAGCAGTTTTCCTGCTTTTCCAGAAGAGACCTTTCCCTCAGAGAAAAGCGAAAAGACCAGCCACTCCGAAATACGGCGCTGGATTTCTTCCTGTTCCAATCCAAGATTGAGCAGGTTGCTGGGGATTTTTACGTTAAAAGTTGTCTCTGCCATTGGAAACTCCTTGCCCGTAATTGTAGCATGGAGACATTAAGTGGTGAATAAACAGGTGACAGTCACTTTTTGCGAAGCATCCCGTAGTGAAACAGATTGGGCAAAGTGACTGTCACTTAGGCTTTCCCTATTTCAAATACTTATCCATCCACCTCAAAATATGATTCAACCGCGCAATGCACCGATCGGTTCTCCCGGTGCGGGAGAGTCCATGCGGTTCTTCGGGGAAGCGCACGAACTCTGTTTCCACGCCAGCGCGTTTGAGCGCCACAAAGGCTTGCTCGCCCTGCTCAATGGGACAGCGATGGTCATGCTCGTTGTGGATGATGAGCGTAGGCGTTTTCGTCTCGCCCAAATATTTCACTGGCGACATATTCCAGAGTTTATCCATACTCTCTTGCGGCGAGCCCGATTTTGCCCAGAACTGGAAAATCCAGTTGAAATCGCTTGAGCCCCACATGCTGACCCAGTTGGTCACGCTACGCTGCGCCACCGCCGACTTGAAGCGGTTGGTATGACCCACGATCCACAGCGTCATGAATCCGCCGTACGAGCCGCCGGTCACGCCCATGCGTTTGCTGTCGATGTACGGCTTCCGTGCCATCAGGTCGGCAAACTTCATCAGGTCTTCGTAATCGGGTCCGCCGAAATCGCCCCAGATCGCCTTCGAATGTTTTTCGCCGTAGCCCCGTCCGCCGCGCGTGATTCACATCAAAGGGTGCGAAACGCAGGGTTTGAGCCCCGTTCTATCGCTCATGGCGGAAGAAGCCGAAGCCAACCGTTCGGGGAAGACGTTGGTGCTGCGGCGGTTATCGGACATCTTATTTGTGCAAATCATGCAACGGTGGGTGGAATAAAATGGCATTGCCGCCAGCGGCTGGTTGGGCGCATTACATGACCCGCTCATTCGGCAAGCACTGGATTTAATCCACGCCCAGCCCGAACAGCCCTGGACGGTCTCCTCCCTGGCGTGCGCGGCCGCGATGTCACGCTCGGCGTTTGCCGCGCCTGGTAGGAGAACCGCCATTGAAATATCTGACACGCTGGCGGATGCAGGTTGCCGCCCAATTATTGACTTATCAGCCCAAAATGAGCCTGCGTGCGGTTGCCGAACAAGTGGGCTACGTTTCTGAAGCAGCGTTTTGCAAGATCTTCAAACGGATGACCGGGCAACCGCCGCTGAGTTACCGCCACGCCAACAGCACAGTTCCTTAAGGAGCAGGGCGTTTTCTTTAACATCGCTCCAACTTTCCTCCAACTCTCCTCCAACACAACCAGCCTATACTCTACCCTGAACTGTAGAACAGGTCGGAGACCTGTTCTGTACGTGTAAGTCTCTGACTTGCGCTACAAACTGCACGAAGGAGAACGACCATGAATCTCGACAAATTCACCCAAAAATCACAAGGGGCGATTTTCGTCGCCCAGCAAATCGCCCAGGAACATCATCATCAGACCATCGAACCGATTCATCTCGAACTAGCGCTGATTCGTCAGGACGGTGGCGTTGTGCCGGCGATTGTGACCAAAGTGGCTGGCTCTACCCTCGCTCTGCGCGAGGAACTGGAAAAAGAACTCGCCAAACGCCCGCAAATTCAGGGCGCAAACCTGCAGGTTGGACTCGCCCAGGCCACCGCCGATGTCCTGACCGCCGCCGAACGTTACGCCAAAGGCATACAGGATGATTACGTCTCGACCGAACACATTTTGCTCGGCTTGACCGAATCCATCGAAGGCAAACGGCTCGCCTCCTTTGGCTTGACCAAGGACGCGATTCTCAACGCGCTCAAAGCGGTGCGCGGCAGTCAGCGCGTCACCTCGCAGAACCCCGAAGACACCTATCAGGCGCTCGAACGCTACGGGCGCGACCTGACCGCCTACGCGCGCCAGGGCAAACTCGACCCCGTCATCGGGCGCGATGAGGAGATTCGC
>JACAEP010000060.1 GCA_013388795.1 Chloroflexota bacterium
TAGCCGACTTCGCCGGAGCCAATGCTTTCCACAGGTTTCATGCCGGGGGAGAAGATGCCAATTTCAACAGGGCGCAGGTCCATCTTTGTGGAGAACATGCGCAGGGTATCTGTCGCTTTGATGCGCCCTTCGAAAACACGGATGTAGGCAACAACGCCCTTATACGAGTCGTAATGCGCGTCGAAGACAAGGGCGCGCATGGGTTCATCGTCTGCGTCTTTGGGGGCGGGGACGCGTTCCACGATGGCGTCGAGGATGGCTTCGACGTTGATGCCTTCCTTGGCGGAGACGCGTAAAACACTGTCGGAGTCCACCCCAAGCAACGAGCCGACGTCTTCAGCCACTTCGTCGGGACGGGCGGAGGGCAGGTCAATTTTATTGATAACGGGAACAAGCGTCAGGTCGGCATCGAGCGCTTGATAGAGGTTGGCTAAGGTCTGGGCTTCGATGCCCTGGGTTGCATCCACCACGAGGATTGCGCCTTCGCAAGCTTTGAGTGCGCGGCTGACTTCGTAGCCGAAGTCCACATGTCCGGGGGTGTCAATCAGGTTCAGTTCGTATTTCTGCCCGTCTTTGGCGGTGTAAAACATGCGCACCGCCGAGGCTTTGATGGTGACGCCTTTTTCGCGTTCGAGGTCCATCGAGTCGAGCGCCTGCTCGGTCATGTCGCGCTCCGAGACGGTTCCCGTCAATTGCAGGAGTCGGTCTGCCAGCGTGGATTTGCCATGGTCAACATGGGCGATAATACAAAAATTGCGGATATGGTCGGTCATTCGTTCTGGTTTCCGGAAAAAGCGATATTAAGGAGGCGTTTCCGCCTCATAAGCGAACGAAGTATACCCGATTAAGAGAAGGGGGAAACCGCCGTTCATTTCCTATGTATCGAATAGATCCATACCGGTTGATTCACTCCATGTACTGGAAGTTCGGTTTTCTTTTCAAGCCGCATGCCCATCTTCTCGGCAACCTTTTGCGAGCCAATGTTCTCTGGTTCGATCAACGAAATAAGGCGCGAGAGTTTCAAGGTTTCAAAACCATATTTTAAGATTGCCTGAGCCGCTTCACTAGCCAAGCCCTGCCTCCAATATTCCTCCACGATGGTATATGCCACTTCCACTTCGTGAACGCCGTCTACATCCCAGGGTAATAATCCACAACGCCCTATAAATTTGCCCGTCTCTTTGTGGATGGTCGCCCACAATCCCAATTCAGGATGGCGTGGATGCCCGTGCATGTGCCATTCCAATTCCTCTTGCGCCTCTTCGCGTGAACGCGGCGCATCGGGGATGTATTTTATGATGTTCGGGTTTTGATACAATACCCAAAGATCATCCAGGTCCGTAAGGACTTGATGACGCAAAACAAGCCGGGGAGTTTCTAAAATAACGGTCATTTTCTTCTCCTTTCAGATGTGTAACAAAAAAGCGACCCGTATTCGACGAGCCGCCTTTCACGTATAACGAATTACATTTTACTCCTGCTTCACCAAATTGCGCAGCACCGTGTGCAGGATGCCGCCGTTGCGGTAGTAGTTCACTTCCACATCGGTGTTCAAGAGCGCGGTGGCTTTGAACTCGATCACCTTGCCATCTGCCTTTTTAGCTTTCACAGTTAACTCACCTTTGGGTTGAATACTGTCGCTCAGACCTTCGATATCGTACACTTCGCTGCCATCGAGCCCAAGCGACTCGGCGTTTTGTCCTTCAGCAAATCGCAGCGGAAGCACGCCCATGCCCACCAAGTTGGAGCGGTGGATGCGTTCGAACGATTCAGCGATGACGGCTTTCACGCCCTGCAGCATGGGACCCTTCGCCGCCCAGTCGCGGCTCGAACCCGTGCCGTATTCTTTGCCTGCCAAAACGACAGTGGGAATGCCCGCTTCTTTATACTTCATCGCGGCGTCAAAAATGGACATTTCTTGACCGCTGACCGCAGACGATTGACCCCGGTCTGCCGTCTGTCGTCCACCGTCAAAATACTTGGTCCAGTTGCCTTCTTTCGGTGCAACCATGATGTTCTTGAGGCGGATGTTCGCAAAAGTACCGCGTGCCATCACCAGGTCATTACCGCGGCGGGTGCCGTACTGATTGAAATCTTTCGGCTGCACGCCGCGTTCCTGCAAGAACTTGCCAGCTGGGGAATCCGCAGCGATGTTACCGGCAGGCGAGATGTGATCGGTGGTGATGGAGTCGCCGAACACGCCCAGCACACGCGCATTTTTGATCGGCTGGATCTTAGGTGTATCGAGCGTGAGAGTTTGGAAGTAAGGCGGGTGATGAATATAGGTGGATTCTTCGCTCCACTCGAACAGGTCGCCTTCTTTGATGCTGATGTTCTGCCACATATCCGAGCCGGAGAAGACGTCCGAATACTTTTCGGTGAACATTTCTGAAGTAACATACGCCGCGACCGCTTCCTGAATTTCTTTCTGGGTGGGCCACAAATCTTTGAGATAGACTTCCTTGCCATCAGAGTCAGCGCCGAGCGGTTCGTTGTTCAGGTCAATATCTACGGTGCCAGCGAGGGCGTAAGCGACGACCAAAGGAGGTGATGCGAGGAAGTTCGCTTTCACCAAGGGGTGTACCCGCCCTTCAAAGTTGCGGTTGCCAGAAATGACCGCCGATGCGACGAGGTCGGAACCGGTCACAGCCTTGGCAACTTCGCCGGGCAGCGGACCGGAGTTGCCGATACAAGTCGTGCAACCGTAGGCAATGACGTTGAAACCGAGTTTGGAAAGCGGATCGATCAGACCTGCCTTTTTGAGATATTCGGTCACGACACGCGAGCCGGGGGCGAGGGAGGTCTTCACATACGGCTTGACATTCAAGCCTTTTTCGACGGCTTTCTTGGCGACAAGTCCTGCCGCGACGAGCACGGAAGGATTAGATGTGTTTGTGCAAGATGTAATGGCGGCGATGACAACTGCGCCGTGCTTCATTTGAGTCGAGCCGCCGTTCGTTCCAAAAGTTGCTTCTTTGGTGAGCGCTTCGGGTGAGAGTTCAAATCCGCGCTCTTTAACCGGGGCGGTTAAGGCTTTTCGGAATGTATCCTTCATATCCGTTAGCGCGACGCGGTCTTGCGGGCGTTTGGGCCCAGCCAAAGAGGGGACGACAGATCCCAAATCCAGTTCAAGTGTGTCAGTGAATTCCGGTTCGGGGCTGTCCGCCTCGCGGAAGAGGCCCTGTGCGCGCAGATAGGCTTCCGTGCGGGCAATGACTTCTTCGGAGCGGCCCGTGAGGCGCATGTAACGAAGCGTCTCTTCATCCACAGGGAAATAGCCCATGGTGGCGCCGTATTCGGGAGCCATGTTGGCGATGGTGGCGCGGTCGGTGAGCGGCATGTTGTCCAGCCCTTCGCCGAAGAACTCAACGAATTTATCCACCACGCCCTTCCTGCGCAGCATCTGAGTCACGGTGAGAACGAGGTCGGTGGCGGTCACGCCTTCTTTGACTTTGCCGAAGAGTCTGAAGCCGATCACGTCGGGCATCAGCATATCCATCGGCTGCCCGAGCATGACGGCTTCGGCTTCGATGCCGCCCACGCCCCAACCCACCACGCCCAAGCCGTTGATCATGGTGGTGTGCGAGTCGGTGCCGACAAGCGTATCGGGGAAGGCGATGGTCTCGCCGTTTTCTTCCTTGGACATTACAACATCGGCGAGATATTCCAGGTTGACCTGATGTACGATGCCGGTCATCGGCGGCACAACGCGGAAATTGCTGAAGGCTTTTTGCCCCCACTTGAGGAACTCGTAGCGTTCGCGGTTGCGCTGGAATTCCACTTCGGTGTTGCGGTTGAGCGCTTCCGCTGTAGCGAAGAAGTCCACCTGCACCGAGTGGTCAATGACGAGGTCAACCGGCACAAGCGGATTGATCTTCTTCGGGTCGCCGCCCAGGCGGGCCACGGCGGCGCGCATCGCGGCGAGGTCCACAACCGCTGGCACGCCGGTGAAGTCTTGCATCACCACACGACCCGGCAGGAAAGGGATGCCCGGGCGGGCGCCTTTGGGAGTCCACGCGGCGATGTTCTTCACATCTGCCTGCGTGATCTCGCGGTCATTGCACTGCCGCAGCGCGGCTTCAAGCACGATACGAATGGAATAAGGCAGTTTGCTGAGGTGGGTCAGCCCGGCTTTTTCGAGCGCGTCGAGCCGGTAATAGACGTATTTCTTCCTGCCCACGGTCAATACGTCACGGGACTTAAATAGGTCTTGCATAGGATACTCCTTTGGTATGAGGTTTTTTGTAGGGACAGGGCCGGACCCTGTTCGCTAAACAGCGGATGGAGGAAAACCCCATCCCTACGCTCACACCACAATCAGGAAGAACACAAAGGAGCGCCTTTGATATCCTTTTGGTTATGTGGTGGGGGTAAATCAGACCGGGATTATACTAATTTACGTTCAGTTCAGGAAGAGCGGCTAAACAGCCAGATCACCCTTTAGCCACCTGACCAGTTCCCTTTTTTCAACCTCCGGCAGGAAGGACTCTTCCGCCGCGATGAGCACGCATCTCTTTAGCGCATCCATTGGCACATTCAGTTTCTCGTGGACTTGTTTAAATTCGTGCGAAAGGGTGATGCGTGAAATGCTGGGGTCATCGGTATTGATGGTCACTCGTAAGCCCTGTTCCAACATGCGCGGCAGCGGGTGTTTCTCGAACTCTTTCACCACGCCCGTCTGGAAGTTGCTGGTCGGGCAGACCTCGAAGGCGATCTCCCGTTCCTTTGCCAGCGCCATCACGGATTCGTCTTCCAGCGCCCGCGTGCCATGACCGATCCGTTCCGCGCCCAAATTCTCAATGGCATCGCGCACATTTTCGGCGGGTCCCCATTCTCCGGCGTGGATGGTAATATGCAAACCCGACTGCTTTGCTTCCTTGAAAATTTCACGGAATGGCAGCGTATTGAATTCAGCTTCATTGCCGGCCAAATCCAACCCAAACAACCCGCGCTTCATATGTTCCACCGCCAGCCAGGCTACCTGCTCGGCCAATTCGGGGCTTTCGTGCCGGTTGACCGAAGCGATCAACCCGACTTTTATGCTGAAATCCTTTGCCGCTTCCTGCGCGCTGCTAAGAACCCAATCCATCACGTCATGCAAAGGAAAACCTTCGGCACGGCTCAATGCCACCGGCGTGAAGCGCAGCTCGAGGTAGCGCACATTATCCTTGGCCGCATCCTCCACTGCCTCGCGCGTGACGCGGTGAATCACATCTGGCGAGCGATAGAACAGACGCAACGTCTTGAACTTTTCAAGAAAGTTAGAGAAGGTCAACGGGTCTTGGTCCTGCACTTGCACCAGCCCGCTCAAATTTAACAGCGAAACTGGAACCGTCACCCCATGCTTGCGCGCAATATCCAACATGGTCGAGAGACGCAATGACCCTTCCAAATGGCGGTGAAGTTCCACCTTTGGAAGGGCAATGTATTTATTGAAGGGGGTTGTTTCGTCTGCCAAATGCTTCCTCATTAATTACGGCGGCGGCGTTTTTTCTTTTCACCGCCGATTTGTACCAATGTTTCGCCGGCCATTGCAGTCGTTTCCGTTGTCTCGATTGGTGTGATCTCCACCCGCCGCGGTCGCGCCGCAAACGCGCGGCTGATCACAAGCCCGCGCACTTCTTCGAGCAATTGCGCGAACATCTCCGAAGCGCGTCCCTTGTATTGTACCAGCGGGTCGCGTTGGGCATAAGCCTCCAGACCTATCGAAACTCTTAGCGCTTCCACTTTCGTTAGGTACTCCACCCACAACTCACTGAACGCGCCCAATAGCAGCTGGCGGTGGACTTCATTCAAGACATACCGGCCCAGCGCCGAGGATAACCGCGCCGCCTCCTCCGCGCTCAGGCTGGATACAGCCTCATGGAGCCGCGCCTCGCCGAAAGCGATTCGCGCTGCCGGACCGAAATCCGCGAGTTTTGCGGCATTCTGACTGATGCGCATGAACTCACTCTGCCCCCAGGTTTCGCGCAAGGCTCCCTCTGCCGCTTCCAAGTGATCCATCACGTCGTCAGCAATGGCTTCGGCTTCCAGTCCTTCCAGCAATTGTGCGGCGTGGAAGGCATACGCAAAACGCGTGAAGACCTGCTTGACTTGCTTGTGAGTTTTCTGGTCAAAAGCCGTGCGTGTTCCCTGCGAAAGCGTGATCAACAAGCGCAGTCTGCCTGATTCGGTTGAGACATCTTCGCGCTGTAACAGCAAATCAATATCACGCGCAATCTGGGCGTTTAGGCGTTCATGTTTCCTGTTAAATGCTTCGCGCGAGGTGTTCAGCAAAATATCGGAAAGCTCATCCCAGTCTGAAGGAAGCGGGTTCTGCCACTGGATCTGCTCCCCCACACGATTTTGAATAGCGCCGATCATGCGCGTTGCGCTGATGACCGTCAACTGGCTGGAGATCATCCCCTGAATCTCCTCTTTTGCATCTTCAGGGTCGTTTGCCAGTTTTTTCAACAGGTCGTTATTCGGTTTGATCGCCAGACGCGCGAGGCTGTTGATCTCTTCGATGAGTTTCTGCGGTTTAGGGGTATCCTCGCGGTCTCCCAGGGTTTGGAAGAAGGCATCCAGCGCGTCTTCGCGCTCAGAGATCTGCGCCGCGAGAGTCTCGCCCGTTCGTTCGATCAATTGTTCGATGGCGCGCATGGCATGGGTATATTCGGCTTCGATGGATTTAGAAACGAGGTCTAAGGTTGAACGCCGAAGGTCAGAAGGGTCAAGTTGATTGAGAAGCAGTTTAAATCCATACGAAGGGAACAAACCATTCTTTGATTCGAACGGCGGCTGGACCTGCTCCAGCCACGCCAGCAAACGCCAGGGACCTTGCTCGTCGGCAAAACCGGCTTGCACGCGCTTGGTCACTTCGGCGTCGAGCATTTCCGCCACGTCGCCGCTCAGGTCTTCCTTTACAAAGATCTTGTCGCGCTGCAGGTAAATTTGCCGACGCTGGGTATTCAGCACGTCGTCGTATTCCAAAAGATGTTTGCGGACATCGAAGTTTGCGCCCTCGATGCGGTGCTGTGATTGTTCGATGACGCTTCCCACCAAACGCGCTTCCAGCGGGAGCGAGTCATCTACCTTGAGGCGTTCCATCAAGGCGCTGACTTGCGCCCCGCCCTGAATGCGCATCAGATCATCTTCAAGGGAAAGGTAAAAGCGCGAAGAACCGGGGTCGCCCTGACGGGCGGCGCGTCCGCGCAGCTGGTTGTCAATGCGGCGGGCTTCGTGGCGTTCCGAGCCGATGACGTGCAAACCGCCCAGTTCTTTCACGCGCTCCATATCGTCAAAATATTGCAGGAAGTTTTTGACTTCGGCTTCGTACAAACCGTAATTCGACGGGTCCATTTTTTTCAAGGCTTCGCGGCGCTCGTCGTGCGTCATGTCGAACGGGTCTTTATAGCCGGACTTGCCCAGCGCGCGGTTGACCGCCGAGATAACCTCCTCTGCCAGTTCGCCGCCGAGTTTAATATCCACGCCGCGGCCTGCCATGTTGGTGGCGATGGTCACCGCGCCGAACGCGCCCGCGCCTGCGATGATTTGCGACTCTTCTGTATGGCGGCGGGCGTTCAAGACTTGATGCGCTACCCCGCCTTGGAAAATCTTTTTCAAGCGTTCTTTGGCGTTTTCAGGCAGGCGCAATAACTCAAGTAAAGTTTGAAGGTTGGCTTCATCGTCAAGGCTGATGTTGGTCAAGCCGTGAGGCTTGATGAAGGCGCGCAAGGCGTCGGGGGTGATGCGCTCGATGGGTTCGTTGAAAGGCACGAGGTCCGCTATGAGCCGCCCGTCTTCCTCAATGTTATTGGCGCGAATGTAGTAATCCCGCACCAGCAGGTATTGCATCAAACGGCGGACGGGCTCGGTCTTGAGTCGGTTTGAGAGGCGTTCGGATGATTCGACGGATGTCGTGCCGACCAGCAGCGGGCGCCCAAGCGCGTTGTAGCGAACAATCTCTTGCACGATGGCGCGCAGTTTGGCTTCGACGGTGCGATAGATGACATCGGGGTAGTCTTTGCGGCGATAGAAGAGCGGTTTGGTGTCGCCTGCTTTGGCAAAGTAGGAATAAGCGTAGCCGTCTTCGTCCTTTGCTTTGATCTCTGTTAATGAGGCGTCTTTGCCGTAGGAAAGGTATTCGAGGTTGGGCGGGATGGGCGCGACTTCGAGTTTGTAGATTTTGTTGAACTCTTCGGCTTCGGTCAGCGCGGTGCCGGTCATGCCCGCCAGTTTTTGATACATGCGATAGTAATTCTGCAAAGTGACTGTGGCATAGGTGACTGATTCCGGCTCGACTTTGACGCCTTCCTTGGCTTCTACCGCTTGGTGTAGACCATCGCTCCAGCGTCGCCCGGGCATGAGCCGCCCGGTGGACTCATCCACAATAATGACTTTTCCGCCTTGCACAAGATAATCTTTGTTGCGGTGAAAGAGAAATTGCGCGCGCAGGGACTGCTGGAGATACCCCATGAGACGCGCCTGTTCGGGGTTGAGGTCTTCGGGTCGGTCGGGGTCGAGCAATTGAATACCCAGCAGCGACTCGACGCGGCTCATGCCAATCTCGGTCAGGTTGATGCTGCGGGATTTTTCATCCATTTCGATATCTTCGGGTTTGAGTTGTTTGACGATCTGCGCCATGCGTCCGTACCATTCCAGGTCGCCGGAGGCGGGGCCGGAAATGATGAGCGGGGTGCGCGCTTCGTCAATCAGGACGTTGTCAACTTCATCGACCATCGCGAAGTAATGTCCGCGTTGGACGCGGTTTTCCATGCGCATGGCCATATTGTCGCGCAGATAATCGAAACCGAATTCGGAGTTGGCGCCAAAGGTCACGTCGGCGCGGTAGGCTTCGACGCGGTCCACCATGCGCAAATGATTCTGATCCTCCTGCGGGGCTTCGCGGGAGAAATCCACAAGGAAGGCTTTTTTGCCGTTCTCAGTCACCGCCGCCATTTGCAGCACGCCCACGCTGAGGCCAAGCGCCTGATAAATGGGCGCCATCCAACGGGCGTCGCGCCGCGCCAGATAGTCATTAACCGTGATGAGATGCACGCCGCGCCCGGTCAACGCATTGAGATAGACAGGCATAGTTGCCACCAGCGTTTTTCCTTCACCGGTGCGCATTTCTGCGATGGAGCCGCTGTGCAATGCCGCGCCGCCGATGATCTGCACATCGTAGTGACGCAGTCCGATGGCGCGCTTTGATGCTTCGCGTACTGCCGCAAAGGCTTCGGGCAGCAGTTGGTCTAAGATATCCTGTTCCGCTTTGCGGCGGGTGGACTCATCTTCAATGCCAGATATGGCGCTTGCCACGCGCGTTTTGAATTCGTCCGTCCTGGCGCGCAGGGCGTCGTCGCTTAACGCCTCGAATTGAGCCTCCAGCGCATTGACCTGCTCCACCAGCGGGCGGAATTGGTCTACGGTTTTCTTTGTGGGGTCGCCACTGAATAGTTTTACGAAGTTCTTAAGCATGAAGTCCCTTTCAGCGGAAAGGGAAAGCCCCTTCCAAGGAAAGGATTATAGCATGGGGGGCTGGGGGGAGTGGAATAAAAAAATCTGATGGGTTGACTTTCGTTTTCAAAATTTATACAATGATTTCATCATTGCGGAACATTGCGGGAGGATTCCATGTCAGGTAAAAATAAAAGGGTAAGGAAAGGGGTGGACACGGCAATTGTCGTAGCCGCCATCACTGTCACCGGCTCTCTGCTGGCTGCGCTGTTGAATTTTGATCCCCTTAAGTTGTGGTGGAATCAGAGGTTAAACCCCGCGCCAGCGGCGGCTTTTACGGAAACGTTTACTCCATTTCCATCTGCCGCGCCTGCCGCAGCCGCCAGTGTTACGGCGTCTCAAGCGCCTAGTGAAACCGCCGCTCCATTCTTAACAGACACCGCAACCGCCACTCAGTTTTTAGATGCCGGCACAATGATTGCGCAACTCGCATACAATTATGCCAGCGGTCCCGCGCCGTTGACGGTTACTTTCAACGCAAAAACCTCCTATGTTCTTTATCCGGATGGAACCATCGAGAATTGCGAATTCAAAAATGTTTGCCAGTACTCATGGGATGTTCGTAAAGACGGCGCCCTCATACACGGGCCTGAATTGGGCGGCAGCCTTTTTTCTTACACCTTCGCCAAAAAAGGCAATTACACGGTGGTCGTATATGTGTGCCGGGGGAAGATCTGTCACTTTGCGTCCGCTGCGATTACTGTTCGGTAACGCCAGCGGCAGATTTTCACAGAAAGTTTTTTTGAACCATGCCCCTTTTTTCCGTATTTGTGCGGCGCCGGTTATGGCAGCGCGCTCCAATTGATGTTGGGCGATCCCTTTCTTAAGTACACCTTGATTTTGGGGGCAATGGTCGCAAATTCATATTCGGTCAGGTAGGGTGCGGCATCTTCGCTGGTATTTTCCCAAAGCGAGACAATCACATCGGGCTTGAGTTCGCCAATGGTGTGGGCATAGTCCCATTTCATGTGACCCGGCCGCATGTTTGGAATGTCGGGGATGCCCATCGGGGTGCGGACGTTTTGGCGCGCGATGTATGGATCTGCTTTGCCAAGGATGTCAATGGCGTACCGATCGGGCAGCAGATAGGGAATGGTTCCGGCTCCAATCACGGCGACGGATGCTCCTGGGTGGGTGACCTTTTCTAGCGCGAGGGCGGTTTGCAGGTTGCGCTCATTGCCTGCCACATAATCGGGGCGGCGCGCCAAACTCCAGCGTTCGATGGATTTCCAATCACCGAGCAGGGCATTGAAGGTCAGCAGGGAAAATACGAAGAGCAGGAGGAAGGTTGCCCGCCAGCCAAACTCAGCGAAAATCGGTTTTTTCAGGTTCAGTGAAATTGCCGCGCGTTTCAACCATTCCACAGATGCCCAGCTGAAGCCGATAAAATATAAAGGCATGGCAATGACGATGTAGCGATTGGCGCCGCCATGATTTTCCCATGCGTCGCCGCCAACATAGACCGAATACGCGATCTGTGCCGAGAGCAGGAGGGTCATCAGCGTTAATTTCCAGCCGCGACGGATGATAAAGAGAGTAAGCGGCAGTAAGAATAAAACCCAGTTGTGAAAATAAGCAAATTGAATCAGGGCGTACAATCCTCGCAGGATGCGCAGGCTGAAATTCCAGCCTTCCACTTTGAGGTAGTAGGTGTTGGGCAGCCATTCGCCAAAGTATAGGAAGCGCGCCAGGGTTTGCCCGCCGAGGAAAAGGACAAGCAGACCCAAGCCCCAGATGAGATGTTGTCTGCGCTTCTCTTTTTGTGCCCAGAACAACATGCCTAACAGGACGATATAGGGAACTGCCATGTCGAAACGGACAAGGGTGGAGATGGCGAGTAAAACGTAAACCCAGATGTTAAAATGTCCTTCGCTTTTTACGGCGAGTAGAACAGCCGCGGTGAACATCAAGGTTAGCAGGCTGACTTCCATGCCGAGCAAGCCAAAGGAGTTCAGCGGGGCATAGAAGGCGGTTAAGGCGATAGCGGAGAGCATGACGAAGAGATCATCGCTCACCTGTTCGACCAGTTTTTTAACGAGGAACAGGTTCAACGTCAGAAGGGAGGCGCCTAGTATTTGAATATAGAGACTGGTTTGGTTTTGTCCAACAGGCAGGAAGTGAACGAGCGCCATGATGCCCGTCCATAAAGGATTGGTGATGCCTTCCACGCGTTCGCCGGGGTTCCAGACCAGCCCGTTGCCGTGGGCGAGGTTGTAGGCGTAGCGCATTGAGATCATGGCGTCGTCGAAAAGGACATAATAGGTTTTGCCTTCGATCTCAAAACAGGTGGCAGCCACGTACTGATAGCAATAGTACGCATACCCGAAGGTGAGCAGGGCCAAGAGGAGGTTTCGTACAACCTTGATGTTCATTGCAGGTGATTATACCCAGCGTGGTCTTAGGTTGCGCATGTGGGTTTTCAAGGGAGTGTCCAAGATAGGAAGTAAAATAGAGAGATGAAATGTCCAAGATGTGGAGCAAATTGGCGACAAATGAAAGCGGGCTTCAATCATTCAGGCAGTCAACGCTATAAATGCGGAGA
>JACAEP010000240.1 GCA_013388795.1 Chloroflexota bacterium
GAGGGGGGACTGGATGAACCATGCTCCCAGAATTTGGTTACGGCGTTTTATTGGTAAGTTTTATCGTTACGATCTACAGCGGATTTGCCGCGTGGTATGGAATTGCAAATAAATCGGCTTCGCTGGTGGAAAGCGCGCGGCGGGCGCAATTGCTCACCTTCCCGCTTTTGACGCTGGCGGCGGGCGTTTTGATCTACCTGCTCATCAACGATCATTACGAGGTTTCATTTGTCTACGAAGTGACCAGCCGCAGTATGCCGACCTATCTCAAGGTGACAGCCTGGTGGGGCGGGCAGGCGGGGTCGCTTTTATTTTGGGCGTGGCTGCTGGCGATGTTTACCTCGGCGGTCACCATCCGCAAATGGGATCGGGATTTGGAATTCCTGCCCTGGGTGATCGTGGTCTCTTCTGTTACGCTGGCGTTCTTCGTCGGCATGGTGGTCTTCTATGAGAATCCCTTCACGCGCTTTTGGGATGTCGGCGGACAAGTTGTGCCAAGTCTGTTCGCGCCATCGGCAAGTGCTGTTGTGTTCACACCCGATGATGGGCAGGGATTGAATCCGCTTCTGCGCCACCCGGGCATGGTGATTCACCCGCCGATGCTGTATCTCGGCTTCGTCTCGTTCGTGATCCCCTACGCCTTCGCGATGGCGGCTCTCATCACCGGGCGCACCGACGACCGCTGGATCCGCATTACGCGCCGCTGGACGTTGTGGGCTTGGCTCTTCCTCTCGCTCGGGCTCGTCCTCGGCGGACGCTGGGCGTATGACGTTTTGGGCTGGGGCGGTTACTGGGGCTGGGACCCGGTCGAGATCGCGGCGTTCATGCCGTGGCTGACGGGAACCGCCTTTTTACATTCGGTCATGATTCAAGAGAAGCGCGGTCTGCTCAAACATTGGAACATGATCCTCATCATCCTGACCTACGCGCTGGTTGTCTTCGGCACCTTCCTGACGCGCTCGGGAGTTTTATCGTCCGTCCACGCTTTTGCGAACAGCCCAATCGGTCCGCTGTTCATGGGGTTCGTCTCGTTGACCCTGATCGTTTCGGTAGCTCTGCTCATCAAACGCTGGCCCGAACTGAAAAGCGAAACTGAGATGAAATCCATGCTCTCGCGCGAGGCGTTGTTCCTTCTCAACAACCTGCTCTTCATGGGCATTCTCATCGTCTGTTTCTGGGGCGTCATCTCGCCGCTGGCTTCGGAACTTTTCACCGGGACCAAGATCACGGTCGGACCTCCCTACTATGAACGCGCGACGGGTCCGCTCTTTGCGGGTCTGCTCTTCCTGATGGCGATTGCCCCTCTTTCAGCGTGGGGACATTCCACCGTTCAGACTCTCGGCCGCGCCCTGTGGAAGTCGGCTCTCGCCGCCTCGATCCTGACCGTGGCGCTGGTCTTCACCTATACTAAAAACATCTACGCTTTGATCGGATTCTTCCTGATTTCCTTCGTGCTATTCGCCACCGTCCATGAATTCTGGCGCGGCGCAAGCGCAAGGATGAATGCCCAGAACGAGAATTTCTTCGCCGCGCTGGGACGCTTGATGGGGCGCAACCGCAGACGCTACGGCGGATACATCATCCACATCAGCATGGCGTTGATGGCAATCGGCATCCTCGGCATCGAAATCTTCCAGACCGAAACGCAGGGGACGGTTGCCGCGGGCGAAGCGCTCGACCTCGGCAATTACCGGGTCGAATACCGCGAACTGGCTTCGTGGGACGATTTCGGCGCGGGTGTGAACTACACGCGCTCGGTCGTGGATATTTACGAGAACGGCGTTTACATCGGTCAACTCTATCCGCGCATTGATTATTATTACGACTCACAGCAGAACATGACCATCCCCGGTCAGCATGCCACCTTGCGCGATGACTTGTACATCCTGCTTGTGGATTGGCAGCCGGTTTCCAACGCAGGCGCCACTTTTAAGATCTACGTCAATCCGCTGGTGAACTGGTTGTGGATTGGCAGCATCACCTTCTTATTCGGTGTGATCTTTGCCGCCTGGCCCGACAAAGACCCCGCCCACGAACCCGTCCGCCGTAAGGTTGGCGCGGGGAATCGACAGACAAGCGCCGCGGATTAAGAGTAATTGGTAATTGGTAAATGGAGATTGATGAAATGAAGAATTACGAATTACGAATTACGAATTACGTTCTGTTAGCGCTCGTTCTGATTGCACTGACGGGCTTGTTCCACCAAGCCGCCTTCGCCCAGGAAGCCACTCCCACCGATGACGAGGTTAACGCGATTGCCAAGCAGTTGTACTGCCCGGTCTGCGAGAACACACCGCTGGACGTTTGCCCCACCGAGGCGTGCCGTCAATGGCGTGAGTTGATCCGCGATCAGCTGGCGGAGGGCAAGACCGAGCAGGAGATCAAGGATTACTTTGTGGCGAATTACGGCGCGCGCGTGCTATCCGAGCCGCCGCGCACGGGATTCAACTGGCTCGTTTATATCGTCCCGCCGGTGTTGATCCTGGTCGGGGCGTACATTCTCTTCAACTCCTTCCGGGCGTGGATCAAGCCCAAATCCGCCGAGGCAGGCTCAGGTCAGAAAAAAGAGGCGGGGGCTTCATCCAGCGATGATGAGTACATCAAGCGTCTGGAAGAGGAATTGAAGAACAGAAAATAATATCCTGAGACCTGACAGGTTTTGGAAACCTGTCAGGTCTTGTTATCGGAGAATGCAATGACAGAGACAACAACGCCAACGAAAAAAAGCGTGCCGCTGTGGGCGCAGATTACCATCTGGGTCTTTCTGGCGGGACTGCTCGCCCTGGTGGGATTCGGTTTGAACAACGCCAGCAACCCCATGGCGGAGATCGGCAAGCCCGTGCCCGATTTCGACCTGGTGTATTTTGAAGGCTACGAATACAACGGCACGGCCGAGATGAAACTTTCGGACCTGCGCGGCAAGATCGTGGTCATCAATATCTGGGCGTCGTGGTGCAAGCCCTGTGAGCAGGAAGCGCCCGAACTCGAAGAAGCCTGGGGTTTATACAAGGATCGCGGCGACGTGGTCTTCATCGGCGTGGATTATGTGGATACGCCCGAAGGCGCCTTTGGCTATTTGAAGAAATTCGGCATCACCTTCCCCAATGCGCCGGATTTACAGTCCACCATCTCCAGCATTTTGAACCGGCAGATGGGCGTGCCCGAAACCTATTTAATAGACCGCGAAGGCATCCTGCGTCAGATCAAGATCGGACCGTTCGCATCCATTGCGGAAATTCAGGCGTTCGTCGCCAGCGCGGAGTAGGGGAAAATGGAACTGGGTTCAGTCTTTCTTATTCTGGCGGTCTTCATCATTGTCGGCATGTACCTGTACGCGCCCTTCATGACCAAGCCGCGCAAACTTTCCACAAGCGAAATGCATGAAGTCTCGGCGTTGAAAGCCGAACGCGACCGCGTCATCAACTCATTGCAGGAATTGGATTTCGACTTCAAACTGGGCAAAATCCCCGAAGAGGATTACCCCGAACAACGCGCTGAATTATTGAAAAAAGGCTCTGAAATTCTGCGCCAGCTCGATGAACTTCAGCCGGTCTACGCCGCGGCGCGCACTGCTGAATCGCGCATCGAAAAAGCCGCCGCCGCCAAACGTGCCGACTCCGCTTCCGATGGCGCGGCATTCAACGACGAAGAGATCGAAGCCATGCTCGCGGCAAGACGCAAACAGCATAAAGGCAAATCCGCGGGGTTCTGCCCATCGTGCGGCAAACCTGTTCTCGCCGCCGATAATTTCTGCCCGTCGTGCGGAAAATCGTTGAAATAATCCGTAATTCGTGATACGTAAAGGGCACGGCGCAAAACGCAATTACGGATTACGTATCACGGATTGTTTTTCTGAGGAATCATGAACTTACGCCACATCATTTTATTAACCCTTGGCACAATTTTTCTCGCCGCCTGCAACATGACTCTCGCGGCAGATGTCACCCCGCCGCCGGGATACGTCCCCCCGACGCCGATGCCCACGCTGGGTCCATTATTCCCGAATCAAGCGCCGGATGTCGAGAACGGCAAAGACATCTACACCGAGAAATGCGCGGCGTGTCACGGCCAAGCCGGTTTGGGTGACGGCGAACAAAGCAAAGACCTGCCCGTTTCGGTCATCCCCATTGGCTTGCCCGAATTCTCGCGCGACGCGACACCCGCGCAATGGTACGCCACCGTCACACAGGGCAACCTCGAACGCTTCATGCCGCCC
>JACAEP010000203.1 GCA_013388795.1 Chloroflexota bacterium
AAGCGCGAAGGCTCGGCGTGGAAGATGGTCGGCTTGGCAGTGGATTGGGTCGGCATGGAAAAAATCTTTGGCAAGGTCGGCTTGCCGCCGCAAATTCCCGGCTCGGCTATTCGTGGAAGTTTGCCTGTGATGGTTGGCAACGTGCAGGTGGGTTACGCTTCCACCTCCACATGGTCACCCTTGCTCAAGACCTACATTGCTCTTGCTCACATAGAAAGACCCTATTACGAAGTCGGCACCGATGTAACCATGGAAATCACAGTAGAACATCATCGCCGCCAAGCACCCGCGAAAGTGGTCAAGTTGCCGTTCTACGAACCGGAGTGGAAGAAGAAATAATGACCGCCGACCGCAGACGACCGACGATTGAAGTCGCGGTCGGCGGTCTATCGTCTGCGGTCAATCAAAGGACTTATTCATGACATCCAACACATACGACGCAATCATCATCGGCGGTGGACATAACGGTCTGGTCGCCGCATCTTATTTAGCCCTGGCTGGCAAAAAGGTGGTCGTGCTTGAACGCCGACCCATCGTCGGCGGCGCGGCAGTGACCGAGGAAATCTTCCCCGGCTACAAATTCACCGAATTCTCTTATGTGGTGAGTTTGTTGCGCCCGGAGATCATCCGCGATCTGGAATTGCCCAAGCACGGATTAAAAATCCTGCCGCTGCCTTCCACCTTCACCCCCATGGAAAATGGTGACTACCTCGCCTCATGGGATGACCACGACCTGACCCGCCGCGAGTTGTACCGCCATTCGCCCAAAGACGCCGAAGCCTACGACGAATATTCCCGCGTCATGGCGCGTGCCGCGAAAGCCATCAAGCCGATCATCAACTTAATTCCGCCCGACCCCTCTTCCATGAGCATCCGTGACCTGATGGGTTTGCTCAAAGTTGGGCAATATGCGGCGGGACTCTCCGAAAAAGAACTCTACATGGTTGCCAAACTCGCCACGCAATCTTCAGCGGATTTGCTTGAAGAGTGGTTCGAGACCGACGCGCTCAAAGGCACCAAAGCCGCCAGCGGAATCATCGGCACCTATCTCGGACCGCGCTCTCCCGGCACAGCATACGTTTTGCTGCATCACTACATGGGCGAAATTGATGGCGCCTTCCGCGCCTGGGGTTTTGCCAAGAACGGTTCCGGCGGTGTCAGCGGTTCGATCTATAACTCGTCGCAAGCGCTTGGGGTGGAGGTCAGAGTCAACGCGAGCGTGCAGCAGGTCAAGGTCAAGGGTGGACGCGCTGTGGGCGTCATCCTCGAGAATGGCGATGAACTCGATTCCAAAGTCGTCATGTCCGCCGCTGACCCGAAGCGTACCTTCCTTCAATTTGTTGAGCAGAAACATCTGCCCGATGATTTTGTCACATCCATTCAAAACTTCCGCACGCGCGGCTCGTCGGGCAAGGTCAACATTGCGTTGAGCAAATTGCCGAACTTCACTGCACTGCCATACACAGGCAACGGCGCAAATTCGGTTCTGCATCGCGGCGCGGTTTCCATCAGCCCGAGCATTGATTACATCGAACGCGCCTACGACGACGCGAAGTACGGGCAGATTTCCAAGCGCCCCTATCTCGACATGATCTTCCCCTCGATGATCGACCCCGACATGGCGCCGCCCGGACATCACGTGATGTCTTGCTTCGTGCAATACGCGCCCTACGACCTCGAAGGCGGTTGGACAGACCAACGCCGCGATGAACTCGGTGAAGCAGTCATTGCCACCATCGAACAATACGCGCCGAACATCCGCGAGTGCATCGTGGGCATGCAGGTCATCTCACCGAAAGACATCGAACGCATCGCGGGCATCACCGGCGTCAACATCTTCCACGGCGAATTGCTGCTGCATCAAATTTTCTTCCTGCGTCCCACCCCGCAATGGGCAGACTTCCGCACGCCGCTCAAAGGCTACTACTTCGGCGCGAGCGGCGCACATCCCGGCGGCGGCGTGATGGGCGCGCCCGGCATGTTGGCGGCGAAGGAAATGTTGAAGGATGGATTTTAGAAAGTGGAAAGTGGATTAGGAGCCGCTTCTTTTTTACGCTGAAAGTTGTCCCTATTCATGAACTTTTACTCTGAGAGAGAATATGACTCGCAAAAATCTAATTACTACAATTGTCTTTATCTTTTTTATTTCCGCTTGTAATAATAATGTCGAACCAAAACAATCGATTATGACGCCTACTCTAGTATTGTCTAAAACTTCAACCTTCAACCCTCTGCCGACAGAAACATTTACTCTAACAGTAATGCCTCCCATGGAAACCATTACTCCCACCCCTAAACCAGATACGATTGTTTTCGATTTGGAAAATGGAGAAACTTTTGAAATGCCTAGATTTGAAACAATGGAACAAGCACTTATATATATGGTAGATGATGGAGCATTAGGTTCAAAGAATTTACTGTTTGGATCCAATGAGGGTATCGAATTGTATGAAAAGCTCTTCAAAATTAAGGGACTGGGAGATGATGTAATGAAAGGGATAGGTGTGCCACTATCAGGAATGGGAAGTACAGAGCCTACGAATTACGTGCTTCCCGAGTATGTGATGATAATGATATATAGCGTAGAAAGTGGCACCATACTTACCTATCGTGATGTGGAGCGTGAGCATCAGGCAATCTTTGTTAATCAAGTTGCAACCGATATTTACAACGGTATTGATAGCAATCAATATTTACTAATTCCACCTACAACAGAATCTACTAATTCTACTCCGTAACCAGAGAAATTATTTCCACTAATTAACATTAAACTATAAATAGGTGAAAATGAACAACTCATACAGTGCCATCATCATCGGCGCGGGACATAATGGACTTGTCGCCGCCGCGTATCTTGCCAGACAGGGCAAGAAGGTTCTGGTTCTCGAACGCCGCGCCATCGTTGGCGGCTCGGTGGTGACCGAATCCTTTGGCGACGGCTTCACCGCCGATTCGGTTTTCACAGGCGGCAGCCTCCGCCATGATATTGTGAAAGACCTGAAACTTTCTCTTCCTGAAGTGAAAGAGAAACCTGCTTTCATCTCTTTGCAACCCAATGGAAATCACCTCACCCTCGACGCCGAGTCCATCAAACGTATCTCCGAAAAAGACGCGGCGCGCTTCCCTGAATTCGTGCGCTTCATGAACAAAGCCGCGCAGATCATGGACGTGACCTACGCCACCATCATGCCGCGCCTGCCGATGAACTTCGGCATCAAAGAAGGCTACGGCTTGCTCGAATGGGCACTTGAACTAAAACTCGCAGGGCGCAAGGACATGCTCAACTTCATCCGCGCCCTGCCGATGACCGTGCAAGAACTGGTGGAAGAATATTTCGAGTCCGAAGTTGTCAAAGCCGCGATTTGTGCCGTTGCCATTCACGGCTCGACGCTTGGACCGATGGGTGCAGGCACCGGCTACACCCTCATCCACAATTGGATGAATCGCGGCGGGCTGGCTCACAAGAATGTCGGCAAAGCAGGCGAGATCACAACTGCTTTAGCGAATGCAGTCAAAGCCTTTGGTGGCGAGATCAGAACCGAGGCAGAAGTAACGAGTATCCGAGTGGAAGCGCAGGTGGCGAAGGGTGTTGTTCTTGCTAATGGTGAAGAGATTTCTGCAAATGTCATTCTCTCCGCTGCCGACCCGAAACACACCTTGCTCAAACTCGTTGGTCCGCGCGAGTTACCGCCCGAATTCGTCTGGCACACCCAATCCATCAAAATGCGCGGTTCGGTGGCGAAGATTCATTTATTATTAGATGACGTAGGGACAGGGCTTGCCCCTGTCCACGCCCAAGGGCGACCGCATACCCCTTCAGGGCACATAGGGTCGCCCCAACAGTTGCCCCAACCCACAATCGTCCTCGCGCCATCCATCAAATATCTCGAAAAAGCCTACGATGCCGCAAAGTACGGTGAGATTTCCGAGAAGCCGTATCTCGAAATCACGACTTCGGGCAATACAGTATCCATTCATTTCCAGTTTGCTCCGTATAATTTGAAGAATGGATCATGGAATATGGAGAATGGTAGGGTTGAAAAATTGGCGATTGATACACTCGCGGAATACTTCCCCAATCTAAAATCGTCAATCGTAAATCGTAAATTAATTACGCCTCTCGACCTCGAACAAACCTACGGTCTTACCGAAGGCGACCTCAATCACGGTCAACTCATGCTCGATCAATTCCTCTTCATGCGTCCGATACCGGGCTGGTCGAACCACAAAACGCCGATCGATAATTTATATCTCTGCGGAAGCGGTGTCCACGGCGGGGGTGGAGTCAGCGGCGCGGCTGGACGAAATGCGGCGAATGCTTTGAATTAAGTTTACAGACCACATCTCGAATGTGGTCTGTTTTTTACTTGAACAGCCTGCATTGCGATAAAATAAATTTTATGAATATCAACTCCAGCGTGGTAAAAACCTTCGAAACAGAGACAGGTTCGAGCGCGGATGGAGGCGGATGTTTCTTAATAAGTCATTCATGAATCTGAAGGATAATCCCAGCGTGCCGACTCTCGACAAACGTCTCCCCATTGCCTGGTTTTTAGGCATTCCCCTTGCTTACGTTGTGGTTTCCTACCTGGAGAACTTTTATCAAACGGCATTTCTGGTGGCGTTGTGGACGATTGCGATTCACAGCCTTGCCAATTTATTGATGTATTACCTGATGAGCCGCCTGGCGCGCGATGTTCAACGCGACCGTTGGTTTGCCGGAATTTCGGGCATTCTGTTTGCGGCGTTGATCGTTTTCGTGCCAGCCATGTATTTCATGGCAAAACCGTTTACGAATTTGTTCGATGCCTCAGCCTTTCATTTGGATGCCAGCGTGCGTGTTTCTTTTCTAAATGCGCTTATCCCGCCTTTTTTTATTGCGATGGTGGTTGTGAATGTGGCGCGTCAGAGAAAATGGCACAAGGCGCGCCTCCTTAAGATGTTGGATGAAAATCTGGACGCTCTGCTGCTCTCGTTTTTATTCTTTTGTGTTTATCTGCTGTTTGCTTCGATCTTCAACCGCCCATCGTATGATGCCGATGACATCTTCTTCGATGCTGATGGCAACCTCTACCGCTGGCGTTATGCCACTGCAGATTACCGCGATTATTACTGGCGTCCTGCGCATCCGTTCATTTTGATTATCATCCGTCCACTGGTGGGGCTGCTTGCCTTTCTGTTTCGCGGGGATACGCTTTTTGCCGCATTCACCCTCAATGCGTTAACCGGGGCATTGGGTGTTTTTCTGGTTTGGTACTTTGTGAAACACTCGATTGGGAATCGACTTTATGCGCTTTTGATCGCTGCGCTGTTTGGCGCTTCAGCGTCTCAACTTGTGTTTGGTTCGATCATCGAGAGTTATATCTACCTTTCGGCTGCGGCGCTGATCTTCCTGATCCTGCTGCTCAAAGACGCTCCGCTTTGGGCCCAGGTGATCGCCGGACTAACGGCGTTTGGCATCACTATCTCAAACATCGGTCAGACCTTTATTGTGCATTTCTTTGTTAAACTTAATCTTAAGCAGATCGTCATCTATGGGTTGATTGTTGGCGCGTTGGTAGCGCCGCTGTCGCTTTTGAATAATTATATGTATCCTGAGGCAAACCCATATTTTTGGGATCTCTCGACTTTGCAGGGAGAGGGGCATAATCAATTTCCGGCTACACTTCAGCGGGCTGAGTATCTTGCGCGGGTCATGGCATTCCATAGTTTCATCGCGCCCGAGCCGCTTGTCATTCGGGATGGCTGGCCCTTCCCAAAGATCTGGATGTTCCGCGCCTCCATTAAGAAAGACCCAATGCAGTTGGCAAATTATGAGACCCTGCTTGGCGATGGTTTGGTCGTTCTTTGGTCGGGATTTTTGCTTGCAGGGGCTGTCTTCTTTCTGAAGACCGTCATCAGGAAGTATTATGATGGATATTCCATTGCGTTCATCGTAACCCTGCTGTTCTACTTTGCGCTGCACCTGCGTTATGGAAAGGACGTCTTCCTTTACTCCACCAATTGGACGTATGCCATTGCGCTTTTCCTTGCGCTGGCATGGCGTGAACTGGCGGGAAGACGCTGGTTCCAGGTCTTCCTTTTGGTTTTTATCCTGCTGCTGCTGGTCAATAACGCTGGTCTTTATAAGACGATGATGGAAATTTCGGCGCCTTCCGTGCAGTATCCGATCTGGCGTTAAGAGGGCGCATGACAAAGCAGACGCTTCCGCAGGATATGGAAAAAGAACTTGCCGTAGAGGCAAGGGTCTTGGGCAGCTATCTGATCGGGGAGAGGATCGATGAGAGGGCAGTGGCTCTGTATGTAAAGGCGCATCGCACCATTCCTTTTGTTCTCGATGAAAAAGATCAACGTCTCTTAAATCTGCTCCTGAAACACCCATTTCTGCTTGGCAGTGTGGATGGCGGATTGGCGCTCGTGAAAAGAAGATCGCACCTGCGTAAAAAACTGTACTATTTGCTCGCCATTCTCGAAACCATTCCACGCTATTCGAAGAAATTCCTGAGCCAGAAACGACCTTTCTGGGCGGCCGTCTTGAACCTGGCTTTCTTTGGGATACGGGGCGTCATGCGCGCGTTGACAGGTTGTATGCTTTACATACTCATTTGAGGCGGTATGTCGGTGGATTATGAATATGTGGTTATCGGGTCCGGTCCCAGCGGCACAATGGCGGCTCAAACCCTGATAGATGCCGGAAGACACGTCGCCATGGTTGATGTCGGCATCCTGGGCAGGGATTACGAGGCGACCCTTCCCCAAGGCAGTTACGAAGAATTACGCCGTACTGATCCGAATCAATACCGTTACCTGCTTGGCGACCAGTTCGAATCAGTGGATTGGGATGATATTAAAGTTGGCGCTCAATTGACCCCTGCCCGCAAGCATCTGGCGCGGGAAGTAGAACGATTGATTCCCATGATCTCGCAAACATTCTTCCCAATGGAAAGCATGGCGTATGGCGGTTTGGGTAGCGGCTGGGGGCTGGGCGCGTATGTGTATTCCGACCAGGAACTTGCGCGCGCAGGGTTATCCAGCGCAGCGATGCGCTCTGCCTATCAGGTTGTGTGTGATCGGGTTGGCATTTCCGCCGGGCAGGACGATGTTTCGCGGTATGTGATTGGGCATCTCGCAAATACGCTGCCTCCACTGCAAATGG
This sequence comes from Chloroflexota bacterium, assembly GCA_013388795.1. GTDB lineage: Bacteria > Chloroflexota > Anaerolineae > Anaerolineales > Villigracilaceae > Villigracilis. The sequence continues at coordinate 7,157 of JACAEP010000203.1, forward strand.
ATAATTCAACACAGCAACTTTACAAAACCTATCAAGCGAAGAGACGATCCCTGAATAAACGCGGCATTTATTTTGGAAACCCAGCCATGGCGTTATTATCAACGCCTTTTAATAATCGGAAGGCAACCCGGTATGATGACATGGATTTCTACACCGATAGAGATCGCGCTGGCTATCGTCCCTGGATCACGTTGAATGTATTGCGCGAACATCCCAATTTCACCTATTTGGGCGGGCTGCTTGCCTTGCGATTTTATGAAGATGAGACATCCACCTTTGTGGAAGTTTTGAATGTGCATACCAACCAAAGCAGGACGATAAAGTGCCGTGTATTGATTCTGGCGGCAGGCGTGCTTGGTTCGGCAAGGATCGTTTTGCGCTCCTTCAAGAAGGATGTGCGGCAATTATCGCTGCTATGCAACCCATATTCCTATCTGCCCTGCCTGCATCTGCGCATGTTGGGCACGCCGCTTTCGGCTCAAAAGACCAGCATGGCTCAGGCGTTCATGATCTATGATGAAAAAAATGCAGGGAATGATATTGTTTCGATGGCAATCTACACTTATCGCTCCTTGATGCTGTATAAGATCATCAAGGAGGCCCCGCTTGATTTTTCCGATGGATTGGGAATATTCAGCATTCTGCAATCTGCCTTGATGATCGTCGGCATTCATCATCCGGATGCGCCCTCACCGAAAAAATATCTGCGCTTGATGGAGAAAGCCGATTCTCCCACCGGCGACGCACTCTTTGCGCATTACGAACTGGATGGAACCGAAGCAAAACAAGTTGCTCAAAAAGAAAGAACCGTGCGGAGTATTTTTGCCGGGCTGGGTTGTTACCCGCTTCGCAGTGTTCGACCCGGATTCGGCGGAAGCATCCACTATGCCGGCAGCCTGCCATTTCACTCCAGCGAGTTGGCAGGCACAACATCTTCCAATGGTCGGCTGCACAAAACGCGCAGTGTCTTCGTGGCAGACGGGTCAGGGTTCAACTACCTGCCTGCCAAAGGCGTCACACTGACACTCATGGCCAATGCGCATGTCACTGCTTTGAATGCCCTTGCACATGAATGAACATGAAACCTGACCACCCAGCCATTGCCATTACGGGCGCAAACGGCTTCATCGGCTCGCATCTCGTCTCCATGTTTCGAGAGGCAGGCTATAGCGTGGTTGCTTTTTCGCGTGAAGCGCAGACTCACCTTCAAGACGGCGTGACCCGCCGCCGCTTCGACCTTGAGCCGGAATCTGGGCAGCCCGACCTGACCGGGTGCGGCGTCCTGATCCATTGTGCCTACATCAAACACCTGCCCAAACAGGATACGGGTCAGCTCAATGTACTGGGAACGCGAAGATTGTATGAGGCGGCAAAACAGGCGGGTGTGAAACAGTTTATTTTTTTTTCCAGTTTATCGGCACACGACCATGCCATTTCAAGTTATGGTCGCATGAAATATGAGATTGAGACTTCACTGGACTTAAAGACAGACCTCATCCTCAAGCCGGGTCTTGTGCTGGGGTCTGGCGGGTTGTTTGGAAACCTGGTTCACACAGTGTCTCATTCCTGGGCCGTTCCGCTGGTGGATGGCGGGCGACAATTGCTGCAGACGATTGACCTTGAAGACGTGGGGAAGTGCGTGGCAGCGGCCGTTGAACGAGGCGCGGTGGGACGATTTACCCTGGTAGCAGATGAACCGTTGACCTTGCGTGACATGGTGAAGACGATCCGCATTCAAAGCAAACGAAAGCCCCTCCTGCTATCTGTGCCTTATTGGATGGTGTCTCTGGGGTTGAGACTGGCGGAACTTTTGCGAATTCCTCTTTCGGTGGGGCGGGAAAACCTGCTGGGTTTGAAACAGAACATTCTTTGGGAGACAGGCGATTGCCTGCGGGAGTTTGGTGTAAAGCCCATCCCGCCAATCGCCTCCATCCAACGTTTAATGGGCCAAACATCGCATGGCAAATCGATCATTCGTAAATAATTTGCGTTCTGCCATTGCGGGCTGCGCTCGTGCGGCGAGCGATCCCAAACTTGGCAACAGAAGGATTACTTATTAACTTACCTCGCACAATTTATGCTTTTCAGCCGGGTTTCAAAACCAAATTGACTACGGACTGCGGACGACCGCCTCAAGAGTAAGAGCAGCGGTCTGCGGTCAACATGCAAGGAAAACGCAGACGTGCGCAAGGTGAGTTATTAACAAAGAAAAAAGTCCTACAGTTGTAGGACTTCTCTGTGGGCGCTGAGGGACTCGAACCCCCGACATCTTCGGTGTAAACGAAGCGCTCTAACCAACTGAGCTAAGCGCCCGGCGACGGGCATTATAGCACGTCATTTCAAAAATCCGGATACAAATTTTGCCTGCGTTATAATGGAATTATCAAAACAGGAGATCACGCATGAGCGACCCCAAACCTCTCAACTGGACGCCCACCCCCGACATTGGCTACTCCGTCATCCGCCGCGGCGATGGCGGTATGACCCTCACCTTCACCGACCTTTCCGATGCGACCATCGCGCACTGGCATCAATTTGCCCTCGATCATCTTCTTGGCGCGG
>JACAEP010000204.1 GCA_013388795.1 Chloroflexota bacterium
GGTCTTTTCACACAAGCCTCCTATTTCTCTGCTTTATCCAAATCTTTGCCGATGTCGCGCTGGAAATCCCAAGTAAGGTAATCAAGATTCGCGGGCAGGGATAACTCCACCGTGTAAAGATATTGCAGTTCCAATTTTATCCTGCGCGGCTTACATTCGAGCAAATGCCCGCCGCTGGTTTTATCTTCGGTGAGGAAGTGTAAATGCACGCCCGGCACGCTGAGCGACGCCATGAATGCAGGCGTATAAAACCCAACCATCTTGCCGCTCACATTATGAAATTCAAACGTCGGTTGTTCCTTTGCCACTTCCACTAACGGACGGTAATTTTCCTGTTTGGGCACCGAGCGCGTACGCACATAGGAAAATTCGCCTGTAATGCGAAAGGCATAAAAAATATTCGGTGAAGGCATCAACTCCGTCACCCAGCGCAGAAAATGTTCATAATCCATTTCCTGTTCAAGCGCTTCATCGCTGGCGGGCTGGAAAAACGTCACACACGCAAAGGGCGTACACATCTCATCATCCGTGATGAGATTAACCTTGCCATCTGACCCCACGCGATAAATTTCGCCATCCACCATCATCATCTCGCCGTCGAGGTCGTTGAACGTGCCCAAGCCCATGTCGCCATGTTTGCGTATCTCATAGAAAGGGATGTTCTGCTCGTAAATGCCTTCAACGAGGGAGTTGACCGGCGCGCACAAATAGATTTTATTCTCCGCCCGCCTCTTTCTTGACCTGCGAATGGTGGTTCGTTCCATGTTGCCTCTTTCCTGTCATTGCTGCAGACGCGACACCGCCCGCAGCAATCTTACACGCTAATATTGGATTGACCGCGGACAACCGGCTCACGAGTAAGAACAACGGTCTGCCGCCTGCGGTCAACACACAAGGAAGCCGCAGGCGCGCGTAAGAGGAGTTAATTATTCGTACCACGGCGTATTGCCGAAAATCTCCCATCCGCGTTCCTGCGCGATCTTCTTCAACTTCGCGTCCGGATAGACCGCCACAGGATGGTCGGCATGTTCAAGCATGGGAACATCCAGAATTGTATCGCCATAGGCAACATCCACTCGATCCACAGCCAGGCGGCTCAACACCTGCTCGATCTTTTTCTCATTCGCCGCCAACCCACCGACCATGCGGAGTTTTCCATTCACGATCTCCGTTGGTGTGCCGATTACCTCCGCGCCGATTCGTCGGGCGAATGGCTCGATGAACGGCTCGACGACACTGCTGGCAATATACACCTTCGCGCCTTCTTCCCGATGCTTAATGAGACGCGCCACCACGTCTTCGCGGCGTTTCTTCCAAAAATCATGTTCCACGATCCACTCTGAGGCAGCGCGGACGTTTTCCGGCGTGGCATTCTTGATATAGGATAAACTGTTGACCATCAACTTCTGTCCCCATTCCTGCCAGTCGATCAGTCCGCGTTTGGCAAGCATGTACGAAGGCGCAATAGAAGCGATATACCACTGCGCGCGTAATTTGCTTTGGTGGCGCTTTACCCAATCCACCAATCCCAGGAAGGGCGAGCCGGTGGTAAGCGTTCCCATCATATCTGAAACAACGATCATTGATTCTCCTTATAAATTTCTATCGGATCACTACGTCTAAATCTTCTTCCATGCTTCGGCAGGCAGAGGCTTCGCAAATCGTCAAGGCTTCCAGTTTTTCATGGAGCAGGCTCAAAGTCTCAACGCTTAAACTGCCAGCCAAATTCTCAAGCTGATGCGGGTCACGGGTCAGATCATAAAACTCGATCTCGCCATTGGCATACTCCACATAGACGTAATCTGCGCCACGAATGCCGCGAAACGCGCCGCCTGCAACGTCCACCAGCAGGTTATCCGTATCCGGGTCTTTAAGGGCTTCGGCAACCGCCTCTTCGTCAATATACCCGAACTCTATCAGAAGACCATCCCGCCATGGTACTTCCCCATCAGATAGAAACGGCAGGAAGGAACGTCCGTCCACAAAATCGGGAATATCGACTCCCGTCATCTCGGCAATGGTGGAAGCAAGATCAATATTAGCGCATAGTTGAGTCACAACCATGCCGGGCGGAATGCCTGGTCCGCGCACCATGAATGGGACGCGGATGTCTTCTTCATAGGGCGTGCCTTTGCCAGAGGGAAGTTGATGCTCGCCAAGATGAAACCCATTATCGGATGTAAAAATGATATATGTATTCTCCAGTTGCCCCGTCGCATCGAGAGTTTGGATCAAATCTGCCACAAGGTCGTCCACCGCTTGCAGCGAGGCGACTCTTGGTCGGAAGAAATTATTTGCATCCCCTTCATCGAACTCGTCGCCGGTTTGAGTTAATGCCTGAATGATCTGCGGCTTATCACGAATGTCTGCTTCGAGGAAGGATGGTTTTTGTGGATAGGTCAGAGATTCATCCAAGCCTGGATGGTCAGGAGCAGGTGTCGCAGGTCCGTGAGGCGCGTAGACTGAAACGAAAAGGAAAAAGGGCGAGGCGGCTTTAACGCTGTCTGTGATAAAAGCGACGGACTTTTCCCGAATCATATTTGTGCTGTACTCTTCCGGCGCATTGCCATGCTCGACCAGTGTGCCATTCTCATTCATGGTGTAATCGTAATAGAAATCGCCATCATCGGTGTTGGCAAGGAAAGCGCCCCAATCATCCCAGCCGGGCGGGACGTAGTTCTTGCCTGCGTTGACAGGATAGTTGTTGAGATATTTGCCGAATAAGGCTGTACGATAGCCCGCATCTTGCAACCAGACGTTGAGCGTGTTTTCTTCCTCTTTCAATTTGAAGAAACGCGCAAAGCCCGGCGAATTTTGCAGGATGTCGGTGTTGTGCGCATATTGCCCACGCAGCATCGAAGCGCGTGAGGGGCAGCAAATGGGCGTGGTGATGAAATAATTTTCAAAGGTTGCGCCTTGTTCGCCAATAAGTTGATTGGTCTGCGGCATATAAGGCACCAAGGTCATGTCCATATCGTCGGTGAGAATGAGGATGACGTTGGGCGGATCTTTGAATGGGTTTGTCTTACAGCCGCCCAGCAGCACAAGCACGATGATGGCGATGATGATTTTCTTTTGCATAAAACTCCAAAACAGACGGCAGACCACAGTCTGCCCTGCGGTCAACCTTCCTAAAAATTGAAAAATCAACCGCAGTATATCACTGCGCTGTATTGCCGCCATCTACCAGCAACAAATGCCCCGTGATAAACGAAGCTTCATCGGATGCTAAAAATACAACGGCATTAGCAATCTCTTCCGGTTTTCCAAAACGCCCCATCGGAAGATATTCGCTCGCTTCACGAATCGCATCTTCCATCTTCACCGGGTCTGACCCTTCAAAATAACCCTTCTCCATCCAACGATCCACGAACGTATCACCAGGGCAAACCGCATTGACGCGAATTCCATCGCGCGCATAATCGAGCGCCATCGCCTTGGTCATCATGCCCACCGCGCCTTTGCTCATGATGTATGGAAACGCATTCTTGCCCGCCACCACAGACCAATCCGAACCGTTATTTACAATCGCGCCACTCCCCTGCTTCTTCATCTGCGGCAACACCAACTGACACATCTTCCAAACCGCCGTTACATTGATGTTCAACGTATCTTGCCACGTTTCATCACTCGTCGTCTCCGCCGTCCCCTTGGTAACAATGCCCGCGTTATTGAACAAAATATCAATGCGATTAAATTCCTTAAGCGCAGCTTCGACGACTCTCTGACAGTCTTCCACCTTTGAGTGATCCGCCTCTACGAACACGCATCGGACTCCCTTTGACCTGCATTCTGCTTCGACGGCTTTCCCCAGGCTGACGCGCCGCCCTGTGACGACCAAGTCCGCGCCTTCTTCGGCGAAACGCAATGCCGTAGATTTCCCGATCCCGGATGTGCCGCCGGTGATGATTGCGGTTTTGTTTTTGAGTCTCATAACATCTCCTTGACAATGACCGCAGACGATATATGCCAGACCGCGGTCGGTGGTCTATTAACCTAACCTCCGAAGTATAATCCCCCATTATGGACAGCAAGACACTCAACGTACTCGAATACCCAAAAATTCTCGAACGGTTGGCAGGTTACTGCGATTTTTCCGCTTCGACGGAATTGGCGCGCCAACTCGAACCGACCGATTCTTTTGACCTCGCACAAACCCGCATCGCCGAAACGACCGAAGCCCGCAAACTGCTCTCCGTGCAGGATGTGAGCATCGGCGCCTCGCACGACATCCGCCAAGCGGCAGACCTCGCCGCCCGCAGCGGTGTGCTCGATCCGCAGGCATTGCTAGACGTGAAGTCCACGCTGATTGCCTGCCGCGAGTTGAAAAAGACCTTTGAGAAAAAAGAGGGCGAATATCCGCGCCTGTGTTTGATCGCAGAAGGGTTACCCGAAACCCACGGCATTGTGGACGCCATCACCCGCATCCTCTCGGAGCGCGGCGAGGTGTTGGATTCTGCCTCCGTCAAACTGGCAGACATCCGCCGCAATTTGCGAATCGCCCACGACCGCTTGATGAGCCGCCTGCAAAAATATGTGACGGACTCCAAGACCTCGTCCATGCTGCAAGAGCCGATCATAACCCAGCGTGATGGACGTTATGTGATTCCGTTGCGCGCCGAATTTAAAGGTCGCATCAAAGCCGTCATCCACGACCAATCCTCCAGCGGTGCGACCCTGTTTGTCGAGCCGCTGCCCGTGGTGGAAGCCAATAACGAGATTCGTGAATTACAACTTGCCGAGCGCGACGAGGAACGCCGCATCCTTGCGGAAGTTTCGTCTATTGTTGGCGCACATGCCAGTGAATTAAAGTATGGCATCGAAAATCTGGCTGCACTCGACCTGGCGTTTGCAAAGGCAAAGTATGGGGAGGAGTTAAGGGCAAGTGAACCGGTGATGCGTGAGTTGAAGGTTGAAGGTTCAAAATCGAAGGATGCAAAACCTACAACCTCCAACCGGCAACCTGCAACCCTAAAACTCCTCCAAGCCCGCCACCCCTTGCTTGACCCTGATAACGTCGTGCCTGTGGATGTTGACCCACGCGAAGGGACGCGCGCCATTGTCATCACCGGTCCGAACACGGGTGGCAAGACGGTATCACTAAAAACTGTCGGCTTGCTGGTGTTGATGGCGCAAAGCGGACTGCACATCCCTGCTCAAAGCGGCTCGGAACTGCCGTTCTTCAAATCGGTGTATGCTGATATTGGTGATGAGCAATCTATTGAACAGTCACTTTCCACCTTTAGCGGACACATCACCAACATCATCCGCATTCTCAAGCAGATTGACAATCGCTCTCTGGTCATCTTCGATGAACTCGGTTCTGGCACCGACCCGCAAGAAGGCGCCGCCATTGCGCGCGCGATTCTGAGTCATTTGCTTGAAGTGGGTGTAATGACCTTGGTTGCGACCCATTACCCTGAATTAAAAACTTTCGCGCATTCAACAGAAGGCGTAGTCAATGCCTCGCTTGAATTTGACATCAAGACGCTTCGCCCCACCTACAAGTTGACCATTGGTCTGCCGGGCAGGTCTAACGCCTTAGCCATTGCCCAAAAGCTGGGACTTCCCCAATCCATCATCGAGTCTGCGCGGGCTGAGATCAATCCGCTTGATTTGCGTGCCGATAAATTATTAGATGACATTCGCAAGGAACGCAACCGCACGTCACGCGAACGCGAAAAGTTGGAAAAGCAACGTTCCAAACTCGAAGCGCAAAATCTTGAATTGGAGAAGCGCCTCGAGAAGATCGAAGATGAACGCCGCGAAACCCTTGCCAAAGCTCGCGCGGAAGGCGAACTCGAAGTAGCATTACTCAAACGCAACATCGACTCGTTGAAGTCTCAGTTAAAGAAAGCCAGCCAACCCTTGCAAGCCATCCGCGCGATCGAAGAGAAGATGGAGAAGATCGAAGAGAAGGTGGAAGCGCCGGTGGAACGACGGCAGATGACAGACGGCGGACCGCAGTCGGCGGTCGGCGGTCAATTGCGTTTGGGCGAGAAGGTCACTGTCAGCAGCTTGAATGCCGA
>JACAEP010000241.1 GCA_013388795.1 Chloroflexota bacterium
GGTGAAACACCTTGCGCGTCTGATAAAAAACGGTCAACTTGCGCGGGCTGTTCCCACGAATGTAAATGTTCAGCCTTCGCGCATCAGCAGGATGGATATCGATGAGTGATTGGTTTGCGTATGATGACGGCAAAAGTGTTGGCAAAGTGAGCGCGGAAGGCGGCACTATTTTTTGGGATGAAGAGCATAAACTCGGCGCGCGCATCACACTTAAACGCGGCAGTGGTTTTGTTGCCATTTCATGTCATATCTATGGTCGGACGGATCACACGCGTTTCTTTAACGCAGTTTCGGATGCAGAACGCGAATATAAAGCGATGAGAACCGCATTGGGTAACATGATGAAAGTGATCGACTCGGCTGGCGGCAGGGACATCAAAATTTGGGAAGCGATCTCTGAATTCGTAAGGCGGTTTCCATAATGTTGAAAGCACTACTATTTGATTTTGACGGGTTGATCCTTGATACCGAGACACCCGAAGTTTTGGTTTGGCAATCCATTTACAAAGAACATGGGTTTGAACTCCCCGTGGACGAATGGGAAAAAACCGTGGGTGGATACGGCGTCTCAGACTTTGACCCCGCCAAAACCCTTTCGCTTCTTTCTCAGAGACGGCTGGATCCTGTTTCCCTTCGAGCCCGCTACAGGCTGGAAGCGGATGCGATCATCCACGCCAACCCCATCCTGCCTGGCATCATGGATATGATCCACGCCGGAAAAAAACACGGCTTGAAAGTCGCCATCGGCTCCAGTTCACCGCACTCCTGGGTGGATGCGCACACACAGCGGCTTGGCATTTATCATTATTTCGACCACATCATCTGTCAGGATGACGTGCCGCCCGGCAGGACGAAACCCCACCCCGATATTTATTTGAAAGCGTTGGAAACCCTGCAAGTCGAGAAGAGCCAAGCCGTTGTTTTTGAAGATTCTCCCAATGGGGTGCTGGCATCCAGGCGCGCCGGGGTCTTTGTAGTGGCGGTTCCAAATCCGCTGACCGCCAAGATGGGCGTGCAGGGCGACCTCACTGTCTCTTCGTTGGCTGAATTGACCTTGCAGGATTTGATAGACAGATGACAGTCACTTTTACAGTGACTGTCATCTTATAATTAGCGCATATGCGGAAACGAATCATTCCGATCTTCATTGGAATTCTTGTCCTTCTGACCGGAACGACATATTTTTGGGTCAATTCAACCGCCCCCAAAGAACCTCAGCCCGAAATGGCTGCGGTAGCAACGCGGGTCTCAACGGCTATCTCTGCAAATGCGCCGAAGACTCTGCCGCTCGGTTCAAGCCCATTAAAGCATAATATCATCTCAGCGGGTGATTACCTCGTCCGCCAACAATTGGCGAATGGCGAGTTGGCTTATCAGGTCAATGTGCTGACGGACGAACGCGCGTCCACGCCTTCCTACATCCGCCTGATCGGAGGGGTTTCGGCGTTGTACACGGTTTGCCGCGTTGCCGAAGATTCTCTCTATTGTGAAGCGGGCGACCGCGCCATAAAGCGCTACCTCTCGAATTTACTTGCCGACCCAACCCGCTTCACGGGCGCTTGCCTTTACGCCAATGGCGCTTGTCCATTGGGCGGCGCAGCAGCAACCGTGAATGCCATCTACAAACGCTGGCAGGCAACCGGCAGTGTGATGTTGGGAGAACGCAACCTGTTGGGCGATGCGGCAGAGTTTGGCTACTTTATCGTCTCCATGCGCCGCCCCGAAGGCGGCTTCTTTCACTCCTTCGACCCGCATTTTGAGGGCACGGTCAACCCGAATTATGTTGATCCCGCTTTCAATGGCGAAGGGCTTGCAGCATTGCTGCAGCTTTACGAAATGACCGGGAATGAATTCTGGCTTCAGCAGGCGCGCGATGTGAATGACTTTATGCGTACGCAGCCTGTCACCGAAGATTACGGCCACAGTTATGCGTTTGCCCTGTTTGCCCGCCTGAGCAGGCTCGAAAAAGCCGATCAAGACTATGCCGAACAGATCGCCGATGCGGTCATTGCCGGGCAGATCCGCTCCTTGAACCCGGCGAACTCCAGTATTGCCACGGCAACCAAGATCGAGGCGCTTTCGTCCATCGCACAAGCCCTTGCTTTGGAGGATGCCGAGCATGACTGGCTGAATCGCGAGATTCAAACCTTTATCACCTTTGTGCAGGCGCGCCAATTCCCTGCCAACGATTGCAGCTTTGAATTTGCTCCCGGCATGATCGAAAGATACAAAGGCGGGATATTTAATACCTGCGAAGACCCATCCATTCGCGTGGATGGTGTTCAGCGCTGGGTCAACGGCTTGGCGTTGTATTTGGAATATTTGGGAATGAAATAACCTTTTTTGTTGCCCATCTTCCATGTTTTCATAGTACGGATTGCTGAACTAATGGCAGCCACAGCGATGGCGATCAATGGGTATAATCCAAGCCTATGCACGAACGCCTTTCCTTCCACATCAAACGAGACAGCTTCCTGCACCGCCTCAACCCGCTGACCAAACTGGCTCTCACCCTGGCGCTGATCCTGCTCGCCTTCACCTTCCCCTGGTATTGGATGCCGCACCTGCTGGCGCTGGCTGCCATCATCCCGCTCAGCCTGCTGGGTAAGGTCTTTCGTGAATTTATGCTCACCGCCCTGCGGCTCATCATCCCTGCGGCCGGATTTTTATTCCTGATGCAAGCCTTCTTTCAACCCGTTGGCGCCGACGTCATCTTTCAGTTTTATTTTTTGGATATGACCTCCGAAAGCGTGCTATTTGCCTTTCGCAATGCCATGCGCATTGTGGTGATGGTTTCCGCGTTCACCTTGTTCCTGCTCACCACCCACCCCAGCGAATTAATGTCCGACCTCACTCGTCGCGGACTGCCCGGGCAGTTCTCCTACGTCATCATTTCCACGCTTCAAATTTTGCCGCAGATGCAAACCAAAGCGCAGACCATCATCTCTGCCCAGCGTTCCCGCGGGCTCGACACCGAGAGCAGTTTCCTCAAACGCGCCGGTTCGCTCATTCCGCTGATCGGTCCGCTGGTGTTCGGCTCACTGGTTGAGGTGGAAGAACGCGCCATCGCCATCGAAGCGCGCGGTTTCACATCCAAACACGCCAAAACCTCATTGCATGAAATTCCCGACCCCGCCTTCGATAAATCCTTACGTTGGGTTCTATTCGCGCTCATCATCGCTTCCATTGGGCTGAATATATGGCTTTCGTAAACATTCAAAACCTCACCTACAAATATCCGCTCACCAAAGAACCGGTTCTGAAAAATATTAACTTGCAGGTGCAGGAAGGCGAGTTCGTTTCGGTCATCGGTCCCAACGGCGCGGGCAAGTCCACGCTGTGTTATGCGCTGGCAGGCTTCGTGCCGCATTTTTTCAAAGGCGAAATATCCGGCGAAATCGAAGTGGACGGAAAACTCTCCAGCAAGTCCACGCTCGATGAATGGGTGCTTAATGTTGGGCTGGCGTTTCAAAATCCATTCAACCAAATTTCGGGCGCGAAGTACACCGTCTTTGAAGAGATCGCTTTCGGGCTGGAGAATATCGGCGTGCCGCGTGATGAAATGAAAAAACGGGTGGAGGATGCCATGTCCCTAACCGGGATCAGCGAGTTAGCCGATCGATCTCCCTATTCCCTCTCCGGCGGACAGCAGCAACGCGTCGCGCTGACCTCGATCCTGGTCATGCGACCCAGTCTTTTAGTCCTCGACGAACCCACCTCACAAATGGACCCGATCGGCACTCGTGAAGTCTTCGGTGTGGTGCGAAAAATGGCGGAAGAAGGCATGACTGTGATGATGGTGGAACACAAAGTGGAATGGATCGCCAACTTCGCCGACCGGGTGATCGCTTTGAAGGATGGTCAGATTCTGTTGGAAGGCAAACCGAACGAAGTATTGACTTCGGATGTGTTGGTGGAACATGGATTTGGCGTTTCACGTTACACGTCTACGGCGCGCGAGGCAAAGCAACGCGGACTTTGGAAGAAGAACAATCTACCCGTCACATTAGATGAGGCAGTGCAAGGGTTTAAACCGTAGAGGACGCCTTTGCGTTTGCCCTTGTTTGAGACAATAAAAGAGGACAGGGGCAAGCTCTGTCCCTACAGAAAACACTATGAACATCAACATCAAAGATCTCTATTTTACCTATCCCACCGGCTTGGAAGCCCTCAAAGGTATCAACCTCACCATTGAGTCCGGGGAGCAGGTTGCCATTGTAGGGCAAAATGGAGCGGGTAAGACCACACTGGCGCGGCACTTCAACGGCTTGCTCAAGCCCACCTCCGGCTCTGTGTCCATCGGCGATTGGGAAACGACAAAATACTCCACTGCAAAACTGGCTTCGCGGGTGGGCTATGTGTTCCAAAACCCCGATGAACAATTGTTTTCAAGAGATGTACGGACCGAAGTCTCGTTTGGTCCAAAAAATTTGGGATACTCCAAAGAAAAGATTGACGAACTCGTCAAACGCGCGTTAAGCCTGACAGAGTTGAACGGCAAGACCGAGACCAACCCCTACGACCTTTCACCCGCCTGGAGAAAAATGGTGGCGCTGGCTTCCATCATTGCCATGGATACGCCCATCATCATCTTCGATGAACCCACCACCGGACAGGATGCGCTCAATGTCGGACGCATTGCGCGCGTCATTGCCGAGTTGAGGCACGAGGGTAAGACCGTTATCACCATTACGCATGACATTGATTTCTGCGCCGAGAACTTCGACCGCGTCATCGCCCTCGCAAAGGGACAGGTGCTGTTGGATGGCATGACGAAGGATGTGCTGGGGGAGGAAGAGACGCTGGCGCAAACCTACGTGGACCCACCGCAGTTAACAAGGTTGGGAAAAGCGCTGGGGCTAAAAGATACGGTCACAACGCAGGAAGAATTTTTGAAAGCGATTATGTGGGGATAGGGCTTGCCCCCGTCCTTTTCTTGCCATGCATAAAGCAAAAGGCGGCGCGAGGGTCGCCCCTACTTTCTATAAATAGCTAATTCTTCATAGCCCGAATCATTTTCAAATACCTCACGCTTATAGACTACATCATCCAGCTCAAGCAAAACAATTTCGGCGGTGGTGTAGATTTTGCATCCGCCAACAAGGTGACCGCCAACTGTCACACCGTCGCCGTCGGAGATGGCAATGTGGATGTGTGATCCATGCACAGAAACGGCGCCGGTTATAGAGACGATCTCGAAGTGACCTTCGTATTCGGTGTAAAAATCTCTATTGGCAAGACGCAGGGTGGCATGGGTCAAACTTCCCACAGCAGAGAGAATACAGCCCGCTTCGATGTTGAGAGTGTTGACGAAGCCTTGAATGGAGTCGAACAGGTCTTGTTGCGGTTTGAGGCGAAAGGTGTGCGTTTTCATGGGAAAAAAGCGGGGGTTTAGCCCTCGCATGAGCGGGTTACCAGAAGTGGAAACCAGTCAGCCCGGTGAACCCGTCTATAAGAAATTGATAGAACTGCAAACCGAGCAGAGCAATGATGATGCCCAGAATGGCCCCGGCAATGATATCTGAAAGGTAATGCACACCCATGGCCACGCGAGCCAACGCTACCAGCGGCGCCCACACCCAAAGAATAAGAGCCAGCCAGGGCGGGGCAAGAGCCGTTCCCAAGACTGCAATGAGAAAGGCCCGGGCGGCATGTCCTGAGGGGAAGGAGTGCGGGTCGGTATTCCGATAAATTTCGCCCCAATCGCCTTCGGGGCGTTTGCGGCGCACGAGGAATTTGATGCCCAGTACCACAGCCGCCAGCCCGGCAATGCCGAAGAATTCAACGGTTTCCCATTTGCGCCATTCGGGCGGGCTGAAGAACCAGAAGATGAGCAGCGCGGCGGCCCAGAACCACGAGTCGCCGGAGTGGGCGAAGAAGATGGCAAGGTTGCGTAAAAAACCCGGCTTTTCAGCAACACGCATTTTTCTGGAAAGTCGGGCATCGAGTTCGAGGGTGGAGCGCAGACTCATTTTTTCTTTGCCCGCGCCTTTGCTTTTTCGGAACGGATCTGACGAGCCAGATCTTCGCGCAGCAGTTCAAGTTGGTGGGGTTTATCCACGTCCATGCAGGCTTCTGCCTTTTCCCAGACAATGGCGCGGCCCTTGATGCCAATACGCTGACTGGCGCGTTTGACCAGGCTTTCGAGCGTGAACTGGCGTGTGGCAAGTTGGAAGAGGGTATCGAACCCAATGATTGCCGCCTGGCGCATTGGGCTTTTGCGGTTGCCGATCAGCGCCTCCCAAGTCTGCATGTGTTGTTTGATGATGCTGATGCGGGTGATGTTGATATCGGCGCCGCACAATTCCATGTCTTTGAGTTTGGTATAGGTGCGCTTCGAGGCCGGGTAACGCGCCTCCATCACTTCCTTTGGGCAAACGCCATAGTACAGGTCATCTTCGGTTTGCATGGCAGTCTTGACGAGCCAATCCACCATCTCGCCGCGCAGGGCGGGAATGTCTGCCGAGCAGACCAACAAATAGTCATTATTGGGTCTGAGTTCGAGCGATTTTTCAGAACCGGCAACGATGTTCGCGAGCATGCGCCCCTGGTTGGAAATGTAGTGGATGGGTTTGGAGCAGGTCAGACCGGTCTTTTGTGATAGCCCAATGACGATGATCTGGTCGACAAATTTTGATTCATCCAGGGCATTGATGACACATTGCACCATGGGCTTGCCGGCTACATCAATGAGGGCTTTGGAGCCGCCATTGGAGTAGAGGTACAACCGGTCGCCGGGTTGTGGAATTCCGCCAGCGAGAACAATAGCGTTCATCTTCATTAGTTCAGCTCCTGCAATTGCGGCTCAAAGCCAAGTTTGTCGATCAATTCGCTCAGTTCGTCCCAACGGAGCGGGCGTTTCTTGCCAGAGATGGCAACCAGCGCCGCTTCCATCATGTTTGTGCCAAAGGAACGTCCATCCATCACCGGCGTGGTGGTGACTAGGTATTTGATGCCCGCTTTGCGGAAGAATTCCACATCTTCCGGCGTGGTGGTGTTGGTAACCACGATTTTGCCCTGCATGTTCTCCAGCGGCATGTGACGTTTGACGTAGTGACAGTCGCCAGCGATGACCGTTGCCCATTGATACCATTTTTCAAATTTAGGTTTATGTTCGTCCTGCTTCTCGCCAGTGGGATAGAGCCATTCAAAGGGAAAGCGTGTCACAATGGGGATCAAGAACGCCGCCAGCCGCTTCAACCCGCTCATGGTGCGGACGGGAATGGGAACATCGAGCGCGAACATCAAGTCGCAATAAACGGTTTCGTAGCCCAATTCGGCAAATGATTTGGAAAGCCCCCAGCGATCCACGCCCAATGTAACCATGACCTTTCGCCCGCGCTGGTTGATATATTCGCCTAGCATTTTATCGAGAAAGGCTGGGGCTTTATTTTCGAGTGTATTCTTCAGGCCGCCGCCATCCACAACCGGGGTTTGTTGGACGTAGCGAACCAATTTTTGCACTGAATGAAATGGGTAAAACTTGCCTTCTACAACCGCCCCCAGATCGGCGCCGCCCACGCCAAATGCATCCACTTTACCGTCCAGGTCTTTGAATTTTTGGGCGGCAATTTCCATGTCGCCATCGGTGCCGATGCGCTCAATGCGCACGGTCTCGCCCAGCAGGGTCACGTCCACAGCCTTGTTGCGTTTGGATGATCCAATGCTGATGCTGACTGCGTGTTTCATGAGGAATCCTCCACAGATGAGATGATTCTATTTATATCATGAATCAGGCAGCGGCTTGGTCGGAAGCGTGAAAAAGAAGGTGGCGCCTTTTCCCGGCTCACTCTGGACCCAGATCCTGCCTTTGTGAACCTCAATAATTCGCTTCACGAGGGCAAGCCCGACCCCCGTGCCTTCTGAGTCGGCATCCAATTTGTTGAAGAGCCCAAAGATGCGTTCATGATGGATCGGGTCTATGCCGATGCCATTATCGCGAACGTAGAAGATGGGCATTTCGCCATCCAAGCCCTGCTGTCCTACTTCGATGCGCGGATCGGTTTTCACAAATTTGGCGGCGTTATCGATCAAGTTTTGCAGCGCTTCCACCATGCGCGGACGATCCACATATACAGACGGCATCGCGCTCTGAATATTGACTTGTATATTTGCGTTTTGCAAACGCCCTTGAACGATGCTGATGGCTTCTTCGACAATGGCGTTGAATGGCACCTGCGCCGCTGGATTGACCAACCGCCCAATGCGTGAGAGTTCGAGCAGTTCGTTGAGCAGGGTTTGCATTTTTTCGGTGGCATCTGCAATGCGCTTAATATCGCCGCGCAGGCGTGAGATATTGCCGCTGAGCGCGTCCTGTTCAAGAAAGCCCAGGAACCCGCGAATGGTGATAATGGGGGATTTTAAGTCGTGAGAGACTGTGTAGGTAAAGCGTTCCAACTCCGCGTTTTTGTTTTCAAGCTCTTCAATCAATTTCTCGCGTTCGGTTTCCACCCATTTGCGCTGGCTGATGTCGCGCACCATGATGATGGCAGACTGCGCGGTGACTGGGGCCACGCGCGCTTCGAAGAATTGAATCTCTTCGCCGGGCGGCAGGCCGTATTCGAAGGCATGCACCTGCCCGGAAGTCAGCGCTCGATCGAGGGCAAAGATGGTTTGTTCGGCAATCGCGGGCGGGAACAGTTGTTTGAGATTCTTGCCGATGAATTCGTGAGGCTCCATGATGGGCACAAGGTTTGCGGATGCCATAAAATCCAGGAATTCGCCGTTTTTTGCCACTTCAAAGATCATATCGGGGATCGAAGCGATGATGGCCCGCATGCGCGCTTCAGCGCTTTTTACTGCATTTTCCGCCAGCTTTTGTTCGGTGATGTCGTAAAGAATGGTTAGAATGCAGTTCTGGTTGTTCAGTTCAAACAATTCGTATAAAGCAATGGCGTGGAGTTTTTTTTTCGACCGGGCGTCGTAAAACTCATAATTGGGATTCAAAATGGAATGTTTTTCGCGCAAGTCGTTCACGAACTCGCGGCGAAGTTCGGGGGTATCCCCCATGTCCAATTCTGTAACCGTTTTGCCAAGCGATGTTTCCGGTTCATAGCCAGTCAGTTTCCAATAGGCAGGGTTGGCGTCGAGCAAACGCCCTTCTTCGAGTGTGGTGATACAGATCGCCACCGGGTTGGACTGGAACACTTTGCGGAAGCGTTCTTCGCTTTCCCGCAGGGCGCGTTCTGCTTTGCGTTGTTCTGAAATATCGTAGAACATGCAGAGCAGGCAGCGCTGGTCTTTGATCTGGATCATTTCGTAGTAGGCAATTGTGGGGAGGTCTGCCGCCCCTGTCTTTTTGTTTTTGAAAACGACCTCCACATTTCGCAAGTGCCCATGCTCCAACAGTTTCTGCAGGAATTCGGCGCGTTCCTGCGGGTTGTCCCACATACCCAGTTCGATGGACGTGTGCCCGAGCGCTTGTTCGGGGGTAAGGCCGGAAAGCCGCCAGAAGGCGTCGTTGGCTTCAAGAAAGGCGCCCTCTTCCAGTGTGACAATCGTGATGGCGATGTTGCTGTTGTTAAACACTTTACGGAAGCGTTCTTCGCTCGCGCGCAGGTTCTGTTCGACGATTTTCCGCTCTCTGATCTCGGTTTGCGCTTCTTCATACAAGCGGGCGTTATCAATGGCAAGAGAGGCAAGCGCGGCGAGCCGTTCGAGCAGAGTCACTTGTTCGCTGGAAATGCGCCTCCCCTTTTCTATGGTAGACACCAGCAACACTCCGAGAATGCTGCCGCCGCTCTTCAGAGGCGCGCCTGCCACTGCATAGAGCCCGATCTCCGCCGCTTCGGGATTTTTCCCCTCCCACGCTTCATAATCGTTGACGAGTATGGTCTTGCCCTGCTCCCAAACTTTGCCGGTGAGTCCGACGCCCTTCTGGGTAAGCGCCCCATTCCAGCCTTCATAAATTCCATATCCCATTTCCTGTTTCAGCGCCGATCCATCTGGCAGGACCAGGTCAATGCCGGCATGGGGAGTTTCGAACAATTCAGACGTGTGGTTGAGGATCGACTCAAGAAGCGGTTTCAGTTCAAGGCGGTTGAGCAGGCCAAAGGTCGTTTCGTGAAGCGTGGTGAGATACCGCGTTTGCTGATGGAGTTTTTCTTCCACCCGCAACCGTTCGTTCAGTTCCAGTTTTGCGTCCGAAAGGGAGCGATTCAAACGATGGATGAGGATATAGACCAGCGCGCTCGATAAGATCAAGATGATGGTCAGGTCCAGCGCGTAGTAATAGGGCGGGTCCGCTGTATGCGGTTTGACCCCCTCGGTCTCTTGATAGGCGAACATCCATATCGCCGCGATGCTGAGCAGCCCGATCAAAACCCCAGCGCGCCGGCCCAGCAGAAGCGCCGCAAGCAAAATGATGATTGGGTAGGCAAAAGTTGCCACATCCCGCAGCCCGTTGGAGCGTGAGGCTTGAAAGGTCAACGCGATCCAAACACAAACGACCAGCAGGACGCCAGCCGCTTGGACACGCCCCAAACAGACCAATACCTGCGCGGCGAGAATGGAAAACAGAACAGCCGGGAAAAAAATCAGCAATGTACCACTCAGCGCCCCCAGTGTGAAAATCCGGGCAAGGAGCAGCGCAAGTACTGCTGTTAACGCAACCCAGCCAATCGAATTAATGATCTGTGCTGCGCGAGTCTTTTCCTCATTCTCGAAAACAGAAGTTGTGAGAAAACGGCGAAAGAAATTTCGCATTAAAACTATTATATATCAAGGCCCGTCATGGAAACGCGCCTGTTTTAGAGCGCATATGGTAGATCGTTTCATGATAAATTCAAGAGGGTGTAAAATAAATCCATCTTTTTTTCTGGAGACCGCCGCATGACCGAACAGAATTTCCGCAAAGAAAAAGACTCCCTTGGCGAGCTGCTTGTTCCAGCGGGAGCCTTGTATGGCGTACAAACCCAACGCGCTGTCGAAAATTTTCCCATCAGCGGGCTGCGCCCTTGGCGCGCCTTCATCTGGTCGATGGCAGCCATCAAACGCGCCGCCGCCATTGTGAACTTTGAATTGGGCTTGTTCCACGACCGCGAGGTGGACGGAAAAACGTTCACCGCCCGGCAGCTTTCGCAAGCCATTGTTCAAGCCGCCAGCGAAGTGATGGAAGGTAAATGGGACGCGCAGTTTGTGGTGGACCCATTTCAGGCGGGCGCGGGCACCAGCCACAACATGAATTCCAACGAGGTCATTGCCAACCGCGCCACGCAAATTTTGGGCGGCGCGTTGGGCGCGTATTACGTTCACCCCAACGACCATGTCAACATGGCGCAATCCACGAACGATACCATTCCCACTGCCATTCGCATTGGCGCGTTGTGGCGGCTGGAGGAATTGCTCGCGGCGGTAACAAACCTGCAAACGGCGCTTGGAGCCAAAGCCGCTGAATTTGACGATGTTGTGAAATCGGGGCGCACCCACTTGCAGGATGCCGTCCCCGTGCGCCTTGGGCAGGAATTTGGCGCGTATGCCAAAGCCGTGGAACGCGATGCAGAACGCATCCGCCGTGCCGCCGAGGGGTTGAAACGGCTGGGCATTGGCGGCACGGCTGTCGGGTCCGGGTTGAACGCGCACCCCGAATATCACAGCCGCATGGTACAGACTCTTTCCAGCATGATGGGCATGGAATTAAGAACCTCCGATAATCTGTTCGAGTCGATGCAATCTCTGGCCGATGCGGCGGACTTCTCTGCCTCGATCCGCACATTGGCGTTGACCTTGATCCGCGTTGCGAACGATTTCCGCCTCCTCTCTTCTGGACCTTCAACCGGGCTCGACGAAATTCGCCTGCCCGCCGTTCAACCGGGTTCTTCGATCATGCCTGGCAAGGTCAACCCGGTGTTGGCAGAAATGCTCGACCAAGCCATGTTCCATGTGGTTGGCTGCGATACGACCGTGATGATGGCTGTGCAAGCCGGTCAGCTGGAATTGAACGTGATGATGCCGATTGTGGCGCACAATCTCTTTGAAATGATGCAGGTCATGATCGGTTCGGTGAATGCCTTTGCCGACCGCGCCGTGAAGGGCGCGCAGGCCAACCGTGAAAAAGCGTCCGGCTGGCTCGACAAGAACGCCATCATCGTGACGGCCTTGAACCCGGTGATCGGGTACTCGCAGGGCGCGGCGCTGGTCAAAGAGGCGGTTGCCAGCAATGCCTCCATCAAAGAACTGGCGCTGGGCAAGGCAAAAGCCGGTTCTCTAAAACATCGTGATGAAGACCGCCAAGTGAAGCCGGAGGAGATCGAAGCCGCATTAAGCGACTTGCGCAAGCTGACCGATGGCGGTATTGTAGGTGGCGGGGTGGGCGGCGGAGGGTAAGATTAATCCGCGTTCCGTACAACGCAACAGCCTTGTGAGGGTTAACTCTCACAAGGTTGTTATTTATCGGAGCCGCAATGGACCTTCTCAAACTCATTCAATCCTTGCAGGAATTGATCTACGAACTGGTTGTTTGGGCTTTGCTCCTCCCCAAAACCCTGCTTCGCGCCGTCTTCCGCCCGGACCAGATCGTGCAATATGTCAATACCGAATGGAAAAAGGAGCCCAAGGCGCAATTCGACGAGTATCTCCCTCCCGCCGCCTTTTTTATGATTGTGGCGGTACTGCCCGCGGCCGCCATCGCCGCCTTTGACAGCGCCTCCATCACCTTTGCGCCAACTGTAACCGAAGCCGACCTGTTTTACAGCGCTTTGGCCATGCTGATCACGATGCTCATCTATCTGGTGTGGATCGAGTGGCTGAACAAACGTCCGCTCCGGCGCTCAGGCCTGAAGCGGCTTTTTTACATCCAGTGCTATCTGGTCGCTTCGGCGCAGTTGATTTATGTCCTGCTTCTATTCTTTGTATTGAACCTGCTTGGGTTGTTTACCATCGCCCTGCTAGGAATGGGCATCCTTATCTTTTATGAATCGTTTGCCTTCAAAGACGAATTGAAAGTTGGTTGGACGAAGGGATTATGGTACGCCGCCCTGCCGTATCTGGCGTTTTTTCTTCTTTTGTTCCTGGCGGGCGTGGCGATGATTTTGTTCTTCGGCGTCCATCCGGCAGATATGATGGGAGCGTAGGAAGGCGCGCTTATCGGCCCGTCCGCGCCCGTATTACGTACCGGTTTATTCCCCCAAAGCGGTATTTATATTCATTCCTGGTCTCCGCGCATGAAGTTGAAGTCATGACGTTTGTTTTGCGCCCGTCTGCGTCTTGTTTTTTTCATTAAGAAACTTAACACCACAAGCCGACTGCCGACGGCAGACTGTAGTTAATATCTGTAAAGAAATATTCGACGATTTGCTTAGTTAAGATTTTACCCTTGCATTAAAAGATCGGGCAGTTCATCGAAAGAACGGATGACATCGCAGCCGGCGTCGGGGAAGAGACGGTTTGGGTCGAAGAGCACAGGCGCAAGTCCGGCGCGATGCGAGCCAACGATGTCGGCAAAGTAATTATCGCCCACATAAATCGTTTCGTGAGCGGCGCTGCCTGCCAGTTCCAATCCTCGTTGAAAGATGCGCGGCTCAGGCTTGAAGGATTGAACTTCTCCTGCCGCGAGCGAGAAATCAAAGAACGGGTCGAGCCTGAGATTTTTTAATTCTTCGTGATAGGGCTCGTCGCGGTTGGAGAGAACGCCGAGGGTATATCCTGCCTGCTTTAACATAGCAAGCATGAGCGGCGCCTCTTTAGGAACATACGCTTCGGGTTTGTAGTTTGCTCCCATGTACTCAGAGACTTCGGGCGCGAGACGGGCCGCCTGCTCCCTTTCAAGCCCAAGCGCCACAAGGCGGCGCTTTGAATAATTGACCCAAAATGCTTTTGAGTTGTCTTTGAAAGCCTCGCGATCCTGCTGTATTTCCAGCGAGTGGGCGAAATAAAAATGTTCCCAGCGTTCGGCGCGGGTTTCGTCTTCATGTGAAATGGGAATGTTGAGACTGCGCAGATAGCCCACAAAGACCTCGCTGCCTTTGGGCAGATGATGGCGCAGCGTTCCATCCAGATCGAATAGAACGGCTTTGATAGGATGGTTTCGCAGCATGATAGAGTTTAACCGCCAATATGCGACATTTCCACTTTGGGGAGCGGAATGGTGTTTTCAGAACGAATCTCCGAATACCGATCGGTGCGGTTGCCCCATGCCGTTTGGATCTTTTGCAAGATTTCTTCATCGCTTGCGCCGTTGCGCATCATCTCGCGGAAGTCGTGTCCATGCGCGGCGAACAGGCATGTATAAAGCTGACCTTCTGCAGAAAGCCGCGCGCGGTTGCAATCGCGGCAGAAAGCCTGCGTTACCGAGGCGATCACACCGATTTCACCGCCGCCGTCTGTATAGCGCCAGCGTTCCGCCACCTCGCCTTGGTAGTTCGGGTCGGCAGGTTCAAGCGGCATTTCCTTGTGGATGAGGGCGACGATCTCTTTCGCCGGGACGACATCATCCATGCGCCAGCCGTTGGTGTGTCCCACATCCATGTACTCGATGAAACGCAGAAAGAAGCCCTACTCGCGCAAGAAGCGCGCCATTGGTAAAATGCTCCCCTCGTTCACGCCGCGCTTCACCACCATGTTGACCTTGATCGGCGTCAGCCCCGCGGCTTGGGCGGCATCCATGCCTGCGAGAACTTTTTCCACCGGGAAATCCACATCGTTCATGGATTTGAAGATGGCATTGTCCAGCGAGTCGAGGCTGACCGTCACCCGCTTCAACCCAGACGTTTTGAGCGGGTCGGCAAACCGGGGCAGGAGCGCCCCGTTGGTGGTCATCGTTAAGTCCATATCTGGGATATGCGAGAGCATGGCAACCAAGTCGGGAAGGTCTTTGCGAATCAATGGTTCGCCGCCGGTTAGCCGAATCTTTTTGACGCCAAGCGACGCAAACAAACGCGCCAACCGGGCGATCTCTTCAAAGGTCAATACCTTGTCGCGCCCCAGAAATTGATATTCAGGCCCGAATATTTCTTTGGGCATGCAATACACGCAGCGGAAATTACAGCGATCTGTGACGGAAATGCGCAGATCACGCAGCGGACGATGGAGAACATCAAGGAGGGGCATAAAAGAATACCTTTACCGGCAAGACCAGTAAGCCGATATTATAACAACTTTGCTCTGTTGCAATCCCCTGCGCTGGCAGGAAGACTGCTTCGCTTTGCTCGCAGTGACAGATTTTGAGAGTGTTTGCAACAGAGCA
>JACAEP010000357.1 GCA_013388795.1 Chloroflexota bacterium
ATCATTAATCCTGCAAGGATTGCTATGGCAAAGCCTGCAATTGTTACCCATAGTCCTGTCTGGGCTGGCCCGGCTTGAAAGTTTAGACCCAAAAAGCTCAGGCTTGAGAAATTGATACTGGTAGACGCGCTTAATACATAGCAGATCATTGGCACTAACCCAATTGCGGCAGTTCGGATGATGGACTTTGAAACAAAGCGTAACTCATATGTCCTTTTGTATACCAACTGAATCAGGCCATAACCAGTTCGGCCAATGCGCCATGCTGAAAGCGGAACGAGAGCTAAGAATGCTGTTGGGATCAACAGCAAAAGAAGGGTGATGAAACTCTGTCAACACCGCTTTGAGGTGTCGCCAAATCACCGGGATAGAATGTCACCTGAACGCCGGACGGCAGGTCCCCCAACCGCCGGTGCAACTTAAGTCGGCATAGGCATTTCCTCCTCGGTTTCCTCGTGCGTTTCCGCTCCATCATCCGCTGGTTTGGGACGGCCCAGTAGCCCCGCTCGCCGCTTCTCCTTGAGGCGGTAGCTCTCGCCCTTGACGTTAAGGGTCGTGGCATGGTGCAGCAGTCGGTCAAGGATGGCCGTTGCCAGCACCTGGTCGTTAAAGACCTCGCCCCAATCGAGGAAGCTCTTGTTGCTGGTGACGATCAGGCTGCCGCGCTCATAACGGCGCACCACCAGGCGGAAGAACAGGCTGGCTTCGTGGTGGGTCAGCGGCAGGTAGCCCAATTCATCCAGGATCAGCAGCTTGGGATAGGTCAGTTGCTTGAGGGTGGCGTCCAGGCGGTTCTCGTGCTGGGCGCGGTTAAGGCGTGTCATCAGGCTTTCGAGGGTATGGAACAGCACCGAATAGCCCGCTTCAACGGCTTTGACGCCCAGGGCGACCGCCAGGTGGGTTTTGCCCACGCCGGGTGGCCCCAGGATGACGACGTTGTGAGCGCGCTCGACGAAGCTCAAACCTGCCAGTTCACGTACCTGGCGGCGATCCAGACTGGGCTGGAAGTCGAAGTCGAACTGCTCCAGCGTCTTGTTCCAGGGGAAGCGCGACTGGCGCAGGCGGGCTTCAATGCCGCGCTGGAAGCGGCCCTGCCATTCGAGCCGCAGCGCCTCGGCCAGGAAGGTCTTGTAGTCCAGTTCGCGCTGTGCGGCCTGTTCGCACAGGGTATCGAGCTGCGCTTCCAGATGTTCCATCTTCAGTTTGTCCAGCAAAGCGTCTAACTCCATCACAGCACCGCCTCGTAGACGTGCAGTGAGCGCTGCTCGACTTTGAGCGTGGACTGCCATAGGTGGCGGTGGTGTTCCGGCAGGCTGACCCAACCGTGCGCTGCCGCTTGCAGTTGGTGCTGAGCCACTAACGCATCGTCCGCATAGACCCGCAGGGAGTCATCCAGACCCATGTGAACCCGCACGGTCTGTCCTGCCAGGTGACCCGGCACGCTGTAGCGGTTGCCGCGCACGTCGATGTAGGCATCCCAACCCACCTGGCGGTGCTCAATGTAGGCCGTGTCGTAACGCACAGCGGGGAGTGGCTGGAGGGCACTTGCTTCGCGCTCGAAACGGGCGGTGACTACCTCCTTGACCGTGCTCTGCACGCGCAGATCGGCTTCGGTACGCAGCCACTGTTCGGCCAACTGGTTGAGGTGTGCCCAACTGTCGAAACTGCGGTAGCGCACGAAGAAGTGCTGCTTGAGGTAGCCCACCATGCGCTCATCCTTGCCTTTGGTGCGCGCCCGGTACGGTTGACAGGCGCGGGGCCGAAAGCCGTAGTATCCGGCCAGATCGATAAAGCGTGGATTAAACTGGGGCGCCGCGCCCGCTCGGTGTTCCAGCACCGCGGTCTTTTGGTTGTCCACCAGCACTTCCTCCGACACGCCGCCAAAGTATTCGAAACTGCGGATCAGCCCCTCATAGGTGTGCTCGGCATCCATGCGATCCGTGCACCAGAAATGGAAGCGGCGCGAGTAGCCCAGCGTGTTGACGATGAAGTACACCTTCGTCTCCACTCCGGCGATCTCCGTGGTGATCTCGCCCCAGTCGCTCTGCAACTGGTGTCCAGGCGGGGTCTCGAAGCGCACAGTTGCTTTACTTTGCCGCTGGGCGCGTTTGGGCTGGATGTAGTCGCGCAGGATGGTGTGCCCGCCGTCATAGCCCTGCGCCTGGATCTCGCGCAGAATCACGACGCCATTCCATACCCCCTCCGCCAGCAGGCGGTCGATTTCCGGCTTGTACGGATCCAGCTTGCTGGCACGCCGTTTCCGCTCTCGTTGTGGGGCGCTGCCTCGTCGCAGCGCACGGCTGACGGTCCGGGGATGCACCCCTAACTCGGCAGCGATGTCCTTGTGGTAGACACCGCGTTTTTTCAGTGTTCTAATCACGATGTAGTCCTCCTGACTGAGCATCTTCTCCCTCCCCGATGGGTCTCGAGTAGGGATAGTTTATGCAATGTTCGGGGGACTTTTCATTCCGGCGTTTTTATGACTTATATCACCGTTACTGACAAGACCGCCTTACCCCCCGGCGGCACATCACGCAATCGTGCTTTTTAGCCCTCTTCCAGAGGGCTTCCAGCCTCCAGCGGTTTCACGCCCCGGCTTTCCTCCCCCTCTCCGTGCACGGGGAGGGAGATGGGGGGAGGGGTTTCAAACGGGTGCATCCGAGTTTAGGGG
>JACAEP010000169.1 GCA_013388795.1 Chloroflexota bacterium
CGCTGGCCCTTCCTGGCATATTCGATGGTTTCGATCATGAGCGAGCGGCTCGACTCTTCGAACGAGGCGGCGTTCAACGATCTCGTGATGAAGAATCAGGCATTGCAAAAAGCCTACGATGAATTGAAGGCGGCGCAGAATCAGTTGATCGAAAAGGAACGCCTCGAAAAGGAGCTTCAGCTTGCGGCGGACATCCAGTTGAGCATCCTCCCAGATGTTCTACCCGTTGTGGAAGAATATGATTTCGGCGCGCGAATCCTCCCGGCGCGGCAGGTGGGCGGCGATTTCTACGATGTCTTCGAACTCAGGGATCATCGCGTTGGGGTCTTAATCGGTGATGTGGCGGATAAGGGCGTCCCGTCTGCGCTGTTCATGGCGCGCGCCCATGCTCTCATCATGGCAGAGGCGGATATTGGCATGACTCCAGCCGAAGTGATGACTCTGGTCAACACTCATATTACCCGCCTGCAAAAATCCACCCAATTTGTCACTGTTCTCTACGGCATTCTCGATTTGAAAACGCGCGAGTTTTCCTATGCGAGAGCCGGGCACGAGCCGCCGCTGATCGTCCACGCTGACGGATCGGTGGAGCGAATGCCGCACAGCCCCGGCATGGCAATCGGTTTATGGGAGCCGGTGAAACTCGACGAGAAATCGGTCAAACTGACCCCGGGCGACATGCTCCTTTTATATACCGACGGCATGACCGATTGCCGCGACCCGAAGGGCGAGGCTTTCGGTCTCGAACGGATCAAGACCAAACTTGCCGAATATTCCAAATTGGACGCGCAGCAAACCTGTACCGCCCTGCTCGAAACCCTGCAAGCCTACCAGGACGGATCGAAACAGGATGACGACGTCACGCTTGTCGCCGTCCGCGCGAAATAACCTGCGTACCGCAATCTTCAGATTGTGGGGGAACCTACGACCTGCAAACTGAAGTTTGCGGCACGAACCATTTGTTAACCCCCAATATCCGCGCTTTATTTCAAAGCCTGTTTCAAATCTTCCAGCAAATCATCCACATTTTCAATTCCAACTGAAAGCCGCACCAAGCCAGGGTCAACCTCCAGGGTGGAGCCTTGCGTGGAGAGATGCGTCATCGCCGCGGGAACTTCGATCAGCGATTCAACCCCTCCCAATGATTCTGCCAGTGTAAATATCTTTGTGGATTCCGCGACTTTAACCGCCGCCTCGCGCCCATCCTTCATGATGAAGGAGATCATCCCGCCGCCATTTTTCATCTGCCGCTTCGCAACCTGGACCTGGGGGTGACTCTCATGAAAGGGGTAGATCAGCCGTTTGACATTTTTCTGCCTCCCCAAAAACTCAACGATCTTTTCCGCGTTTTGAGCGTGCCGATCCATGCGCACGGGCAGGGTTTTGATTCCGCGCAGCACAAGAAACGAATCCATTGGTCCTTGCACGCCGCCGATGGCATTTTGTAAATACGCCAGCCTTTCACCGAGCTCTTTATCCTTGCCGATGATCGCGCCGCCGACCACATCCGAATGCCCGCCGAGATATTTCGTCATTGAATGCACGACCAAATCCGCGCCCATCTCCAGCGGACGTTGGAGATACGGCGTAGCAAACGTATTATCCACGACCAATAAAGGTTTGTTCGGGTGATTCTTCACCACCTCCGCCACAGCGCGAATGTCCGACACTGCCAACAGGGGATTGGTGGGAGTCTCCAGCCACACAATGCGCGTGGAAGGGGTCAGGGCTTCGGCGAGGTTCTCCGGGTCGGTGGTGTCGGCAAAAGTAAAGTCGAGACCGAAGCGGCGCAGGATTTTATCGAAGAGGCGGAATGTCCCGCCGTAAACGTCATTCCCTGCGACGACATGGTCGCCCTGTGCCAGCATTCGTAACACAGTATCTGTCGCCGCCATGCCAGAGGCAAACGCCAATCCCCAATTCCCGCTTTCCAATTCCGCCAGACAATCCTGTAACGCCTTGCGAGTGGGGTTGAGCGTTCTGGAATATTCGTATCCCTGCCGCGGCTTGCCGATGCCGTCCTGCTTGTACGTGGACGTGAGATAGACCGGCGTCATCACGGCGCCGTTGTTTGGGTCGGGTTCCTGTCCCGCGTGGATGGCGAGGGTTTCAAATTTCATTCATGCTCCTTTGGTTGGTTTTTATGATTATAAAGTGAATTGTGTTTGAACCGCCCGGTGTGTTTTGCGCCCCCAAGACTTTTTCACGTTCGCTCTGTCCACGAGGGATGTGCATATTTTTCTTTGACGAGTTCTTCCGTACGTTGAATTTCGGATGCAGACATTTTCCCGCGCTCGAACTGGATTCCCAGCTCCGCCTCAAACCCGCGGACGAAAGCCTGTGCCGTCTGTTCCCAAGCGACTCTGACGCCGAGAACAGATTCTACAGTCGTCGCGCGAGCGAGTAATCGTTCCTTTGCAGATCGTCTCGCGGACTCATTCTCAAAAATCAGCGCATCACAAATGCGAGTCAGGTCGCCCGTCAATGGAAGCGAGCCGTGTTGTAATACCCCTTCCTTCTTCCGCGCCTGTGCCGAACCGATCAGTTTCTTGTTATTGACGGTAATTTCATATATTGATGGCGCTTCAAAGCAGACGGGGTTTAAGTTCTGTTGAATACGCCCCTCTTCATGTTCTTTCATTTCAACTGGCAGGCTCAACTCTCGCGCGGCGTGAAGTAACGCTTGTGCCAACCGGTTGTAAGACTCAAGCACGCCGCCTGAGAGGACAGGTTCATCGGCAGAGCCGGTCACAGAGTAGGTCAACTCGTCCGTATGCAGGATTGCCCGTCCCCCCGTCACGCGGCGGACGACATCCCAGCCTTGGGCGTGGAGTCGTTCCACATCCACATCCTTGAACGATTGGGCATGCCCCAATGAAAGGCAGGGCGGATTCCAAGAATAGAGGCGCAGTGTGGCGATTGATTCGCCGCGATGAATATGTTCGAGTATGGCTTGGTCCGCAGCCATATTCCATGCGCCGGTGGATGGGGGAGTGTGAATGAGTCGCCAGGTGGTCATCGGTTTTGCAGGCTGCGCTTGGACCGTGGCCTATGCGAGATTCAAAAATTTTTGCGCCGCTTCTTCAATTGTCTTCTCGTCTGCACTTTCCAACGGCGGGCGGACAGCCCAATGGGGAAGTCCATATATTTTGTGGAGCAGCCCTTTGAGGATTGGCGCAATGGGAGAGAATTGCTCAAGGAAGCGACGTTGTTCCGTGACCTTCGCTTGCACTTCGGATGGGTCATCGCCCGCTTGATACAAGTCCCAGATCTTGCGCAAATGATCCGAGATGAGATTGGCGGGCGCGGTGATTGCGCCTTGCGCGTTGTTTTTTAGAGCATGATGGAAGTGGGAGTCGGTTCCATTCAAGACCAGCATTTCCTCCCCAAAGCGTTGACCTACTGCCGCGGCAAACGCTTCATCATGCGATGAATCCTTGATGCCCGCGAATTGATTCGGATACTTCGTTTTGAGGCGCTCCAGCAAGTCAAGCGAAAAGCCAATGCCTGTCACCGCTGGGATATGATAACCGAGCAGATATTTCCCTTCTGGCACGGCTTGATCGATCAATTCACTGAACCAGCGGAATAAGCCTTCTTCGCTGGCTTTCCGGAAGTAGTACGGCGGCAAGACGACCGTTCCGTCGTAGCCGAGTTCGTGGGCAAGTTTGGTCAGCTCGATGGTTTCGGTCAGGCTGGGTGTTCCGGCGCCTACCAAGAGCTTGAAATTTCGCACTTGATGCTTGATGACCCGGATCGAACGCAACAGGGCTTCACGTTCACGCGGTGAGAATGACGGTCCTTCGCCGGTGGTGCCGAACAACAGGGCGCCATGACATCCGCGTGAGGCGAGGAAATGTAAAAATACGGTCAGCGATTCGAAATCAAAGGCGGTGTCTGGTTTGCCGGCGGTGCGGGGCGCGCCAAGATAGGGGGTCACTGCGGCGGCATACACACCTGCAAGCGGATGAAGAGCGCTCATGAAAGGTCTCCTGAGAAGGTTGTGCGCCGCATCTTTCTGATACGACGCACGCTCATGATAACGACAAGTGAAAAGGGTCTTACTCGTTTTCTGCGATGAATTGTTTTGCGGCGGTTTCGGGCGGCTGAAGCGGTTGACCTTCTTCCTTATACAAGTAATGTTGATGGTCGAGCGCCCACATGTACAAATCGCTTTCGGTTTTGCCTGGAAATTCTTCGAGCAGACCGCTTTCGCGAATGATCTTGACGATTGGCATGTACACCGTGTCGTACCAATGTTCCACGGCTTCGTGGTCTGAGATGTCGCGTTTGAAATCCAAGCCCATGAAATAACGATGGACCGCGATATGTTCGAGCATGCGGGTGAAGCCGTCGGGGACGGTTAATTGGATATTGGCATTCGGCCGCAGATGATCCAAACCGGTGCGTTCGAGAAAATCCACTTTTGCTCCGAGGATCTCAAGGTCTTCAGGCTTGATATCTGGTGTGATGTTGACGCGCGTGGCGCATTCGCGCACCTCGGCTTCGATGTATTCCTGTCCCTGCTCGCGGGCAACCGAAACGCGGTGGTGCCCGTCCACAACGAAATAGACTTCGCCCACTTTGTATAACACAACGGGCGGCAGGTGGACGTCTTCGTAAAATGCGCGATCCACTTTCGTCCAGCGGCTGGCAAGTTGGTCTTCCTTTGGAAGAAAGGCATGGTCGAACTCATGATAGCGGTTCAAACTCCCTGCGATCTGTTCCACGCGGACGGTTTTGACGCCCTTGTAAATGGGACCGCCAATGCGTAATTTTTCTTTTACATCATCATACGAGAGCAGTGTGTTGCGTTGGCCCGAAAGGATGGAAAAGACCTGGTTGATAAAAGACTTGAAGCGCGCTTTGCTAAAATCGGCGCGTGTTCTTGATTCCAGTGCGTCTGACATTTCATTACTCGCTTTGCTATTTAACAACGGCTTGATTATACGGTATGTCGTTCCGCATACATGATCAAACCATTAAGGTTTTGTTGACGTTGTGTGTTTGACATTTGACGAAATTAAGCAAATGGGCGCTGTTCGATGGCGATCGTCCGGTATGGATATACATTGATGATTCTGGTTGCTTCTGAAACGGTTTCATGTTCGGCAATGTTGTTTCTAAAGAAATGAGTGTGACCATGAAAGAGGTAACGGGGTCTGGCAAGGCGCAGCAGCCAGTTGAGGGCTTTAAACCCATGATGGGCCGGGTCATTATCGTCGTGAATGCCAAAAGGTGGGGAGTGGCTGATAAGAATATCCAGCGCGCGTCCGTAGCGGATTCGGTTCAGCAGTAATTGAGGCGCCATTTGAAACGCGCGTTGATATGCCTCAGACTGGGTGTATTGGTTGGCGCCATCCGGTCGGTAGCGGATGCATCCGCCGAAGCCGCCGATCAAAGTTTGGTTGCAGCGCGCCGTTCTGAGGTCCAGGTTAGAGCCGCCTTCGACTTTGGAGCGGGCATCACGAGGGTTGAAATCCGGGTCATGATTCCCCGGCACATAATATAAAGGTACGTTTAACACGGTGACAATATATTCAAGGTAGGTGTATGGCAGGTCGCCGCATCCAACGACCAAATCCACATCCTTAAAATGACCGCTGGTAGTTAAGGAATACACACGCTCGATAACCTGATCGCTGAGAGCTAGGATTTTCACAAGGCTCATTGTGCCGTGAAATGGCTTTTGACGCAAGACTGGCGCGAAAGAATTGCAAAATTGCAATACCCAGCATTCATAAATACCCTTATAATTCACAAAATTGGTAAAAATGCGGATGGAAACTCGAAACATTACTTCTCCCATTGGTCCACACGGTTCGGGCTCCGGCTCCGGTGATCAGCCGGCGCGCCAGCAATTGCTTTCCGGCGTGACTCTTGTAAACCGGTATACCATACAGGATGTCATTGGCATTGGCGGCATGGGTTCGGTGTATCGCGCGCGCGACATGCACTTTCCCAATGTTGTCAAGCTGGTGGCGGTCAAGGAAATGATCAATATGGCGCCCGATCCGTTGGTGCGCCAGACGATTGTGCAAAATTTTGAGCGTGAGGCAAACCTGCTTGCCACCCTGCACCACCCCTCGATTCCGCGCATTTACGATTACTTCTCGCACGATGACCGTTCATACCTTGTGCTTGAATTTATTCAGGGGCGCGATCTTGAAACGGTCATCAATGAAGCGAACGGCTTTCTGGTCGAAGACCAGGTCATCAGTTGGGGCATCCAACTTTGTGATGTGTTGGAATACCTGCACGCTCACAAACCAGACCCGATCATCTTCCGCGATATGAAGCCGTCGAATGTGATGATCAATCACAATGGGGATGTGGTGCTGGTGGATTTTGGCATCGCCAAGACCTTCCAAACCGGCATCAAAGGCACGATGATTGGCACGGAGGGATATTCTCCGCCTGAACAGTATCGCGGCGACGCCACGCCTCTTGCCGATGTTTATGCGCTTGGCGCGACTTTGCATCACGCCCTCACCCGGCGCGATCCGCGGCTCGAACCGCCGTTCACTTTTGCAGAACGCCCCATCCGGCGTATCAATTCAAACGTGTCCATTGAAATGGAAGCGGTGATCAACACGGCGTTGAATTACAACCCGGGCGAACGCTTCCCCAACGCTGCCGCCATGAAAGAAGCATTGATGAATGTTGCCCGCAAGACAGGGGCGCTTTCTGCCATGGCCATTTCGACGCTGCCCGCTGCGGTTGGCAGCAGCATCAAGCCTTTGTGGAGTTTCAAATGCGAAGACGAGATTCGCGGGACGCCGACGTTAAGTCAGGGTGTCCTATATATTGGTTGTTACGACAATAATTTATATGCGCTCAATGCCGCGGACGGAAAATTCCAATGGAAGTACCCAACCGAGGGCGGCATTGTTTCACGTCCGTTGGTGTATGAGAACAATGTCTTTTTCTGTTCAGAAGACCAGCGTTTGCATGTGGTGGGAGCGCGCACTGGTAAATTGCTTTGGACCTATTACACGGAGGGAAAGATATACTCCTCTCCGCGAATTTCGGATGGACACATCTTCATTGGTTCCGACGACCA
The DNA here is from genome assembly GCA_013388795.1 of Chloroflexota bacterium. GTDB lineage: Bacteria > Chloroflexota > Anaerolineae > Anaerolineales > Villigracilaceae > Villigracilis. The sequence goes on from JACAEP010000169.1 coordinate 7,064, forward strand.
GGACCTTCATGCGGTCAATGTCAACAGCGGGCGGGTGGTCTGGAAGTTTACGACCGACGGGCCAATCCACTCCACGCCATTGATCGCCAACGAGATGATCTATTTCGGGAACGAAACCGGCTCGTTCTACGGGTTGGATTTCCGCGGCACGATGAAATGGCGTTTTCAGGCAAAACGCGGCATGACCTCTTCCCCCGTCCTAAAGGGACAAACCATTTACGCCGCTTCACTGGATGGGACTTTGTACGCGCTGGATGCCAAAAGCGGTTGGGCGATCTGGAAATTCCGCCTCGGCAAAGGAACGGTTTCCTCTCCTGTTCTTACCGATGATCTCATTTTTATTGGCGCGGCAGATGGCTTTGTATACTGCGTGGACGGGCGCACCTCAAAGGAAGTCTGGCGGTACAAAACGGATAATCAGGTAAGCAGTTCGCCCGCCATTTATAAAGATTCCCTTTACATTGGCTCTGTGGATGGTTTCATATACTGTCTGGAGTACCGTACCGGGCGTCTGCGTTGGAAGTTCGAAACTGCGAGCGCCATCACCGGTTCGCCGGTCATCTTTGACGATATTGTTTATTTTGGCTCAACCGACCATCATGTGTATGCGTTGTTTGCCTAAAAGGAGAGCTTGTGGCTGATTTCTTTCGTAAATTATTTGGTTCCAAGGAAGAGTCGACCAAACCCCGGCCCATGGATACTGCTACGACGGCTCCATTGACCGATCAACAGATTCAATCCATCATTTCAAGCCAGGCGCCGAAGTATGAGATCAAACAATTGGTGGCGAGTGTGGGCCAATCTGTTGGAAAACAGCGGGATCATAACGAAGACAGCCTGCTGGCTTTAACCAACACGATTTCCGGCACCTCTGAAAGTGTGCCTTTCGGTTTGTACATTGTTGCAGACGGCATGGGCGGGCATCAATTTGGCGAAGTCGCCAGCAATGCCGCGATCCGCATCGTGGGCGGGAACATTATGAAGAAATTCCATTCATTTCTTTATAAACTTCCAACCCAAGCCCTGCAGGAATCTTTACAGGAGGTGATGGAGTCTTCCATCATGGAGGCGCATCAATACATCCAGCGCGAAGCGCCGGGCAGCGGTACTACCATTACTGCGGCGCTGGCGCTTGGGCAGCAAGTCACAATCGGGCATGTGGGCGACAGCCGCGCCTATGCGGTCTATCAGGATGGTCGAATCGAGCCGCTCACCCGCGATCATTCCCTTGTCAAGCGGCTGGAAGAACTTGGTCATCTTAGCAAGGATGAAGTGGAAAGCTTCCCGCACCGCAACGTATTGATCCGCGCTTTGGGGCAAGGTGAAACGCTTGAGGCGGATATATTCACAGTGCCATTCCCTCAGCCTGGATATCTGATGATCTGCAGTGACGGGCTCTGGGGTGTTGTCAATGAAAAAGATATCGTCCGCATCCTGAATGAGGCCCCAACCCTCAGCCGCGCATGCCAGGGCATGGTTGAAGCGGCAAACGCCGCTGGCGGACCGGATAACATTTCTGTCATCCTCGCCCAAATCATTGGATAACTTCAACCATGCCAGTCAGCCAGCAGGATTATTACTCCATCCTTGGAGTTTTCCGCGACGCCACTCAAGATGAGATCAAACGAGCGTACCTTGAGTCCGCGCAGCGCTTGCATCCTGACAAGAACACCGCCGCCGGGGAAACAGAACTCTTCCTGGAAGTTCAACAAGCCTATGAAGTTCTCTCCAACCCCAACCGCCGCAGTCAGTACGATGCGACCTTGCCTCCAGAAGTTGTGGAGAAACATAAATTTCTGCGGCATCAGATCTTTTTCAGCCGCCCCAGTCTGGTTCATCTAAAAGAAGATCAACTGCTTTATGTTCTGCTTGAAATTGAACCGTCTGAAAGACAATCTGGCAGTCTGCCCGCGCCGCCTTTAAACCTTTGCCTGGTGCTGGACCGTTCAACCTCCATGCAAGGTGAAAAGCTGGACATCCTGAAGTCCACGGCCGTCCAGCTCATGCGCAGCCTGCGCCCGCAAGACGTACTGAGTATTGTGGCATTTAGTGATCGGGCTGAAGTCATTGTGCCGGCAGCGATTAGCCTGGATAGGCGCAAGCAGGAAGGCGGCGTTTACATGATCCAGCCGTCTGGGGGCACCGAAATCTATCATGGTCTGGAGCTGGGGTTGAGGGAAGTTCGCCGCGCCCTGGACCCATCCCGGGTCAATCATATTATTTTGCTTACCGATGGCAATACTTACGGTGACGAGCAGGCATGTCTTGATCTGGCAGAACAAGCCGCAGCCATGAATATCGGCATAACCGGCATGGGAATTGGTCACGAGTGGAATGATATCTTTTTGGATGCTCTTGCCGGGAAAACCGGCGGATCATCGGTCTACATCTCCCAGCCAAAAGACATCGAGCGTTTTTTGGTCGAGAAATTCAAAGCCCTGACCAACACCTATGCCGATGAAGTCATTCTCGATTACAAGCTGCATGAACACATGCGAATCAATTTTGCCTTTCGGCTTCAGCCAGATGGCAGTCAAATCGAAATCGGCACGCCGCTGCATCTTGGTCCCATCCTTCGTGAAACCCCTCTGCATGTTCTGATTGAGTTCATCGTCAGCCCCAGCGCGCTGACAGAAACCAACCTTTTGATATTGGATGGGGCGATTAAGGCGTCGATCGCATCCAACTCACTGCCCTGCCCGCCCATCCGCCTCCGACTAACCCGCGAGGTGCAGCCAAACCCATCAGCCGATCCCCCACCGACACGAGTCTTGAAGGCGCTTTCGCGCCTCGTCCTCTACCGCATGCAGGAGCGCGCGCAAACCGCTGTAAAAGAAGGCCGTTTTGATGCGGCCGCCAAACATTTGCAAAACCTCGCGACCCATCTTCTTTCGCAGGGAGAGACTTCTGTTGCCAAGACCGCCCTGTTGGAAGCGCAAAACATCGAAAATATGCGTGCCTGGAGTCAATCAGGCAGCAAGGATATAAAATACAAGACACGAGCCTTATTGTTAGGGAGCGGCAAGGAGAAAAATTCATGATCATCTGTTCCAATTGCAAACACACCAACATGACCGGAGCCATGTTCTGTGTGGAATGCGGCGCCCAGTTGATCGGCAGGGATACGCTTACCACTCAGACCATCACCACTGAAAATTTGGGAAGGGTAAGCAAGCGAAAAACCGGGGAGATCAGCCAGCCGGTTGAAGGTGAAGACGCTTGGGCAAATTTGCATCTGCTTGATACGGGGCAGGTCCTGCCCCTTTCTTCACGCAGCGAATTCACCATGGGGCGCATCAGCGAAGGACAACCCATCATGCCGGATATTGATCTCTCCCCTTATCAAGCTTACGCCGCAGGCGTATCACGTCTCCATGCTGTCATCAAGCGCTTGGGCGCGTCCATCATCTTCATGGACCTTGGCTCTGCGAACGGAACGTTCGTCAATGGCGCGCGCCTGATGCCAAATGTGGAACATGTCATCAAACATGGCGATATCGTTTCGCTTGGTAAACTTAGAATCCAAATCTTGGTCGAAAAAAACGGATAGAAAGGAAATGGCGCGGAAATGTCATTTACGGTGATTTTGCATATTCCCAACGAAACGTCCGTGGCGGGCGAAGTGGAGGAACTTCCCAAGCCTACAGATAACATCATTGTTGTCATGAATCCCCGCCAGAAAGACGGCAAGGACCTTCATTATATTGACCAGGGCGCCGTGAAGGTGATATGGCCGTTGGCGAAGATCAGCTTTATTGAGGTCCTCGGCGACTCTGAGGAAGAAAAGATCATTGGTTTCGTGAGGGAATAACATGACAGACCTGGATAGACGCCGCATCCTCGTTGTGGACGATGAAGAACGCATGGTGCGCTTCATCCGCATGAACCTGGAACATGATGGTTTTCAGGTGGGGGAGGCTTTCAATGGCAAGCAGGCCATTCAAAAGATACGCGATTTTACCCCCGATCTTATCCTGCTTGACGTGATGATGCCAGACATAGACGGTTTTGACGTGCTCGAAACCATCCGTGATTTTAGCAATGTGCCAGTCATCATGCTTACCGCCAAAGGGGAGGAGGATGACCGGGTGCGCGGGCTTGAACACGGCGCAGACGATTACATCACCAAACCATTCAGCCCGCGTGAATTGGTCAGCCGTATCAAAGCTGTCTTGCGCCGCACGGAGGGGACGAGCGGCTCCATGCATGGGCTGATCGAGATCGACAAACGCCTCAAGATCGACTTTGAGCGCCGTGAGATTTGGCTGGAAGGGAAACTCGTCAAACTCCGTCCAACAGAATATCGTCTGCTTTACCACCTAGTCCAAAACGCGGGGTGGGTGGTTTCGCACGACCAGTTACTCCAGAAAGTGTGGGGCTACGAATACCGCGATGAGCCGCATTACGTCCGTCTTTACATCAACTACCTTCGCCAAAAACTTGAGAAAGACCCGGCAAACCCGGTTTATATCCTTACCGAGCGCGGGGTGGGCTACCGCTTTGTAGACTTCAAAAGAAACAAAGAATAAAAAAGCCCAGTTGGGCTTTTTCCCCCTCTAACAAAACAAATACAAAACGCTTGCGTTTTTCTAACGCAAGCGTTTTAAATTAAGGAGCGTAGAACAAAATTCAATTACCTAAAAAGGAGGTACCTATGTCAAACTTAATTCGTTGGGAACCC
>JACAEP010000177.1 GCA_013388795.1 Chloroflexota bacterium
CGCATTTCCTTATCGCGCACACCCACTGCCGCGCCAACCGCCAAACGTCCTTTCGAGTCTTTGGTGGCTTTCGGGAACTTGGTGATCTTCATGATATCCTTCAACGTCACCAAGCCGGTGACTTTTCCATCCTGATCCACCAACGGAAGTTTTTCCACGCGGTGTTTGTGCAACAGTCGTTCAGCATCCTTCAAGGAAGTATCCGTCGGCGCGCTGCGCACCTCGCGGGTCATGATGGCAGTTACCGGTTTATCGTCGTCTTCTTCAAATAACAGGTCGCGGGTGGTGACGATGCCGATCAGTTTTTGATGTTTATCCACGATCAAAATGCCGCCGGTATCGGTCTCTTCAACCACGCGCTTCACATCGCCAACTGTGTGCTGGTCGGTCATCGTGAGCGGATTCTCCACGATAAAGGATTCGGCTTTCTTCACCCGTTCGATCTGGCGTTGTTGCTCGGCAATGGTCATAAAGCGGTGGATGATGCCGATGCCGCCTTCCCGCGCCATCGTGATCGCCATCTCGCTCTCGGTGACCACATCCATGTTGGCGGAGACAATGGGGGCATGAAGGTGTATCTTTTTAGTAAGCAGACTCTTCGTGGAAAGGACACGCCGCGAGTCCACATTGGAATATTGCGGAACCAGAAGCACGTCATCATACGTTAGGGCAGTTTCAGGCAAAATTCTCATTTGGTTTTCGTTCTCCTTGCGCCCGAATTATAATGCTGGATGAAAAACCAACAGCGGAGAAAAAACTCGCTGACACGCTGGCAGGCTTGGGCGCAAAAGGAAGCGACAAGCCGGTAGTTTATCGGGCAGTCAAATCCCGAATTTCAAATACCGGAGTTCTTATGACAGTCATAGCAGTGATCGGTTCGCAATGGGGCGACGAGGGCAAGGGCAAGGCAGTGGATTTTCTGGCGGAGCGCGCGGACTATGTGGCGCGTTTCAACGGCGGGAATAACGCCGGGCATACGGTCATCAATCAGTTTGGGGCGTTCAAAATTCATTTGGTGCCATCGGGCATTTTTGCAAAGAACACAACCGGGTTGATCGGCGGCGGCGTGGTGATTGACCCGACGGTGTTGATCGAAGAGATCGAAATGCTCAACAAAGCGGGCGTGGGCGTGGACGGACGTTTGTGGGTTTCGCCGCGTGCGCATATCATCATGCCGTATCACAAAATTTTGGATGGCCTGTACGAAGAAGCCAAAGGCGCTGGCGCGACGGGAACCACGCGCCGCGGCATTGGACCGGTGTTCGCGGATAAGGTCAGCTACAACGGAATCCGCTGGACGGATTTTGCGAGCGATAGGTTCGAGCAGCGGCTGGAAGTGCAGTTGACGTTGAAGAATAAAATTATCGCGGCGTTGGGCGGCGAGGCGTTGAAGCGTGAGCAGGTGCGCGACGAATATCGCGGATACTACGAGAAGGTCAAGCCATATTTGAAAGAATTATTCTCGCTGGTGCAGGATGGGTTGAAGGCCAATAAAACGTTTTTGTTGGAACAGGCGATGGGTTCATTTTTGGATACCGATTGGGGAACGTATCCTTTTGTGACCGCATCCACGACCATCCCTTCAGCGGCGTCGGCAGGACTTGGCATTCCACCCAAATATATTCAGAACGTCATCGGCGTAACCAAAGCCTACACCACCCGCGTGGGCGGCGGACCGTTGCCCACGGAAATCTACGATTATGACAGCGATGTGTATAAAAAATTTGGCGAAGTCGCCGCCACAACCGGGCGCATTCGCCGCGTGGGCTGGCTGGATTTGGAGATCGTGAAAACGGCTGCGCAGCTAAGCGGCATGACCGAAATCTGTTTAACAAAGTTGGACGTGTTGAGCGGCTTGAAGGAAATTCAGGTTTGCACAGGGTACAAGTTGAATGGCGAAACGGTCCGCTATGCCGATGTGGATGCCTACGGCTTGGATCAAGTCGAGTGCGTTTACGAAACCTTCCCCGGCTGGAGCGAGGACATTAGCAAGGCAAAGTCTTTTGAAGACTTACCCATCAACGCACAAAAGTATGTGAAGATGATCGAAGATGCGGCAGGGGTCTCCGTGAAGTGGATCGGGGTCGGTCCGGCGCGGGAAGAGACGATTCGAAGATAGAAAGCAGTGCGCAGATGACAGTCGCTTTACAAGCGACCGTCATCTGCGTTCCTTCAAGAATATCCTGCTCAAAAGACTCCGCACTCCAAAAAACGCCAAGATCAACCCCAAATGATTTACAAACGCCAAAATCAAATAATTATTCCACGTCGATTCAAGCCAGCCGGACTGAGCAAAACGGGCTGAGTCGTAGAACGCTGACAAAGAGACGAACGTCCACTCTTGCAAAAGGCTTTCGCCGTCTTGAGTGATTTCGCGCATTTCCGAGATCAATGGGAAGATGGGCAATTGCGCGATGAGCGCCACGGCGGTGACAGAAAAAACAAAGATCAAAATTTTTCGGGGCATGGTGTATCGATTCATATAGAGACGACCCATCCAAATCATTGCATGCCTGATTGCGCCAGGGGACAGCCGCCCCTACAACATAAAACGAATAGTATGATTATACTGCAGGCGCTTTCAAGCAAACTGCTATAATCGGGCAAAACACATCTGAGGAGAGTCTTTTATGTCACGCGGAGTCAAGATCGCCATCGGAATGGTCGTTGTGCTTGTCTGTTTATGCGGAGCCGGAATGCTCTTCGTCAACTGGGCAAATTCGGAGGAAGGACAGTCGGCAATGAATGAAGTCAGCACCCAGCAAGCCATTGAGAGCGCCACATCGGTCGTCGCCACACAGCAGGCGTCTGGAACGGCAACTGCCGCATGGTCCGAAATTGAAGCGCGTTTACAGAACGCCACTCTCATTTACGAAAACACATTCGATGAAGGTACACCCATCCCTGTGCCCGGCGGTGATCCGCTTAAACCCTATTATCGCGATAGCATCCCCGAATTGACCATTGCATTCAACAGCACACTCATCCTACCCATCGGTCAAACCGTGAATGATTTTGTTGCCGAAGTGGACTGCATGGCAAGCGGCGCATTTTGCGGTATTGCATACGACATCAAGACCAACTCGAATGGAAGGCAAACTTATTTCGCTTCCGGCGTCGGCGATACAGACCGCTTCTTCTTCCAGGATAATTACAAATCGCTGCCTGCTTCCATCTGGAATGGTGAGAACTTCCCGCCCTCTACCGCTAAAGGATTCCTGAACCGCATCCGTGTAGAACGCTTTGGACAAGTAATGCGTCTCTATATCAATGGGCAATTGATGGAAGAACGCCTCCTCGACGCGCCCGGGTCTGATTCTGGTGACGTTGGTTTTTACTTCGGGAAGGCAAACGACGAGAGCGGCATTCAATACATCCAATTCGACAACTTCCGTGTTTGGGAATTGCCGTAATTTTCGCGCCATGCCGGCTCCATAAAAACGCGCTTGTCTTCAAGCAGGCAGGTACAACATAGTCTGGAACATCCCGCCCTTCAAGCAGGCAGGATGTTCAGCGCACTTGCGCGCGCTTCTTTTTCATGGAAGCGTAACGCGAGATGAAGTGAACCCACCAGGGCGATAGCTTGGTTTTGAATTTTGCTCCCCGAATGACCGAACGCATCTCATCCGGACCTTTGAACGGGACCAGCGCCATAACCGATCTGCCCACCTCGATCAGTCCGTGCGCATCCGAGCCGGCTGTGCCAGGCAGGTTATGCGTTTGGGCGAATGCCTGTGCGCGCCAATTGAAACGCGGGTCCATACAGCGCGAGTTGAATATTTCGATCGCATCCACATACGGGACGATCTCCAGCAGATCATTCTCAAGCCAGCCGCCTTTGCGTAACGTGTCAAACGGATGCGAGACACTGATGAACGCGCCCTGCTCCTTTAAGATTCGGATCGTTTCCATGGGCGTCAACCCGGCGGGAATCTCTTCCTGCACGAATGCCGCTAAAATCTCACCCCGGGTGGTCATGATCTCTTCCCCAACGATGACCAGTTCCGGGTCCAGTTTTCGAGCCGCCAGAGCGCCCGCCGTTGAATTGTGGTCGGTGATGACGAGTCGGTCGAGCCCCTTCTTCCGCGCTATGCGGATGAGTTCCTCCGGGCGGGTCAGAGAATCTTTTGAAGCATGGGTATGGCAGTGAAATTCCAGTGTTAACATATTTGAATCCGTGATAATCGGCACTTGTATCGTCCCTGCATTTCCTATATACTAAAAGTTGGTTTTTTATGGGCGGCATTTATAAATGGGTACGCCCAAACGGTCAACACTGGCTAGCGCTGATAACAACGAGGATACCATGTTCCCAACCCACGATGACAACCTTGACCCCATCGCTTTTGGGGCGCTTTTACTGCTTTCAGGCGGGCAGCGGTTCACGTTTCACGATCTTGTAAAAAGCATGAATCGACCGAATGAGGCGGTTTAGGAAGCGGTGCAAACCCTGCAAGGGTTGCACTACGCCAAGAATGAGCGCTCAAAATTCATGATCGATTATTTAGGCGTGGAGTATCTGATCAAACGCGGCATCCTGGCGTCTGAAGCGGAAGAGGAGCCCAAGCCCAAGGATTTTGATAAAAAGTTCAAACCGCCCTTCTTCCCCACCTGGGACGATCTCATCATTTGGCTCGGGGCCCCATTGGCGGCTTTGTCGTTTTCCACGATCAGTCATGTTGCAATCACCTGGGGATATTTTTATATTTCACCCGATAAGATCGCAAAACAAATTGTTGTTTGGGTATTATTTGCTGTTTTCTTGATTTTGTATATACAGTTGTCTTATCACAATGTGATGGAAAATGAACGTCTGGTCGTATTCAAAAGCGGCAAGGTCATCGGCAAACGAGGCCCGGGGCATGTACTGTTGCTGCCTTTAATCCACCACCCCAAGAAGGTGGACTTGCGGGAACGCGCCAAAGAGATCAACCATGAACCCTGCATCACGCGTGATAGGATCTTAATACAGGCGGGTTTTTTCATCTCCTGGCATATTGACGACCCCGTCCCCTGCCTGACTAAAGTATCCAACATCGAAGATTCAATGACTCTGCTTTCCACCGCAGTCTTGCGCGCCGCCATTGCTGAATACAACATGGAACAAGCGCTGGAACAGCGCCGCGCTTTAAATTCCATCATCCGTCTGCGCATCGAACAGAAAGCCGCAGACTGGGGAGTGGAAATCAACAACACCGAGATCCGCGAATTACAGCCTTCTGATCAGATGATGAAGGAGATAGAGAACCGATTTAAGGCTGGGTTGGAACGAGACGCCACTCTCACAAGGTCAGACGCCACTGCGCAATCGCTCAGACAATTCCTAACCATTGGAGAGGGCATGGCGCGGAATCCGGTTGCCATGAATCTAAAGTATTTGGATACGCTCGAAAAAATCGGCGAAGGCGCTTCGAGCAAGTACATTATCCCCATGGAATTGTTTGAAGCCTTGCGAGAATGGGCGCGCGCACAAGTCAACCAGAATACAAACATTAACAATCCGGGGAATGAAAACCACCGCCCTGGGCAGCTGCCACCCGGCGGCTAACCTATAACCCAATACTAATTTGCGCAGACACACTAGTACGCAAACAACATGAAAATATAGGGTTAAATCTCAGCCGTTTTTACCCATCAATTCAAAGTGGTTTGGGCGCTAGCGCGAACTGCTGCGAAGTCGCTGAATATCTTCAGGGCTGATAAAGGTTTCGGGGTTGACCCCAACTGCCAAAGCCACACTCGACAACGCGGCAGCAAAACCAGCTCGAAACTCATTATCGCTGGTTCTCTGGTTGCCGGCAGCCGACGCAAAATATATGCTCATCAGCGTTCGGGCAATATCATCACGAAACCAGGGTTTAATATCGCTTACGTTAGACATCTCTTACTCCTTGGCGTTCAAAAAGAACTTTAATTTAATTGTAGAACAAAATTTCTCTTACAGCCATAGCGGCGCAATTTTACACCAACAATCCCAAAGTAGAGCGTTTACAGATTGCTTTCAATGAACTTGTCACAGAAAACATGCAATTCAAGCAATTGATGCGATTTTGAGGCAAAACCCCGGGGAATGAAGCAAGGGACAAGAGGGGGATTAGAAAAGGACCAGCATATTGATATACTTCAAGCCTTCATCCTGACAATTTTTGATTTAGAATCCTACCATCATGAAACAAGCCACTAGCGGAATCGCATCCTTCCTGCAAAACCCATACGGTCTTCTCCTTGTGACCACGGTTGTTTTCAATGGCATCCTGTTTGGGTTGGGGCTTGATTTTAGGTCGCCCATTGTGTTGGGGGTCTGCTTTGTTGTGTTGATCTTCGATGCCGCCGCTTTCTACTACATCATGGACCGCCTTATTTTCTTTTTTTCGCAATTCGTCCTTCCGGTTCAAGCCGAACAGGATAGGAATGAGATCTACACCCGGGTCAACAACTTCGACGGCGAGCGCGGCCCAACCCTGTTTGTAAAAAACGGCAGAGTGATCAAACATGAAGGGGAAATGGACAAAAGAGGGCCCGGGGTAATCGTATTGGATACAGCCAGCGCAGTTGTAATCCAGACCGACAACGAGGTCATCGGAGCCGCCGGACCCGGCATCCGCTTTACCAAAGCAAACGAGTACATCACCCGCGAAGAAGGTGTGGACTTGCGGACGCAATGGCAATTTATTGGTCCACAAGTCAATGAGCAAACCCTCTTCAGCCTGGGTCAATCGTCCGACGCCAAAAAAAATCCAGATTCGCTGGCGCGCAGTCAGCAAGCCACAGCGGGACTGACGCGCGACGGGTTCGAAGTTTCTGCTACCTTGAGCATTAAATTCCGCATCAAACAGGGATTGGATCAAAAGCCCGCCTCTGAAAGCGGTGTCACTTCGCAGTATGGGTACAATGCCGCCGCCGTGTTGAACGCCGTCAGCCGTGAAGTGGTCGAGCTGGTCACAGCCGACAACAAACGCATCCGCATGGAATGGAACAGACTGCCTGCCCACCTGGTTGTAAACCTATGGCGGGAATATGTTCGCAAGTTTAAGCTAGAGGATTTATTTAAAGCAGAAGGAGTAAACGGACTGCAGACCATTCAGGAAATGATCAATCGCCGCGTAAAACGCCCCACCGTGGTCAACCTGGATGACACCGGCATCCCCACCGGAGAAGCCGTTCCCAGCCTTGAATTCCGGCAACTTGAAGAACGCGGGCTGGAGATCATGGATGTTCGCATTCATAACATCCTGTTCGACGCCGGTATAGAGGAACAAATCATCAAGAACTGGAACACAGAATGGACCAAGATCGCCAAGCGCGAAGAAGAGCAACTGAACGAGCGCGAAAAATTAATGGAGACCACCGCGCGTGTGGAAGCCGCCAAACGGTTTGCAAAGATCGCCACGCAAAAATTCGACAACCCCATCGCGCCTCCGCAGGATATTTTTGCCACACTGCAAGCGTTAATCGAACCCATCCGCGAAACGATCATCATCGAAAGCCGCGCCAACAACCAAATAGAGGCTGAAACCAAAAAATTGGACGAGATCTCGAAGTGGATGCTTGTGCAAAAACTGGATAGCGCCATGCGCAGCGAAGAGGACAAGTCATGAGACGGATGCGCGCCACAAAACCGGTTGCCAACCTGTACGGGCTGACAGAAGACAGCATTGCGCGCCGCCAAAAATATCGCGCGCAATTTAGCGCCGGGGTTTGGGTTGTCCTGAGCGCCGTGACATTCCTTGCCTTCTTCTTTTTCGTGCCTGATGGACTTCCCAAGGCGATACTCTTATTCCTAAGCATACTTAAGTACCTGCCAGTACTGGGCGCGATCTACGCGGCATCTAAGCTCAAAGCCGCCAGGTATCTCACCGATATTTATGAACTGCAAGACGAAGCGATCGCCTCAGGGTTTATCGAAGATCTCGCATTTGGCAACGGCTACAAACAGAAGATCACCATCAAAGACGGGCGCATCTCGCCGGAAGACGAACAATCGCCCATCATCCTCATCGGCGGGCCCGGGTATGTGCAGGTCAATCTCGACAACGTCGTCCTGCTGGAACGTGTGGATGGCACGCCAGAGATCATCTACCCGCGTGGCGACGCCTGGAAGTTGGGCAGCTTCGAACGCATCCGCGAGATTGGCAAATCCGACGAACCCGGCAAACGCGAATATGCCATCATCAACTTGCGTGATCAGTTCGTGCGCGGACTTTCTGTCAAATCGCGCACAAAAGACGGCATCCCCATCGAGGCGCAAGACATCAAGGCGCTGTTCAGCATCCAACGGAAACCCAAAGACCAAGAACCCGGCAATGCCCCCTATCATTTCGCCGAAACCGCCGTCTATTCACTGGTTTACAATCAAACCATCATTACGCCTGCGCCCCCCAAAAATGCAGTCGTCACCTTTCCGTGGGAAAGCGCCGTCATCCCGCTGATCAACAGCGAACTGGAAAACCTGATCACATCGCACAACCTCAGTGAAATCCTCGCCAGCATCAGCATCCGCGAAATCGACCAACTCAGCGACCTGGAAGCCACCAATACCCAAATGCGGGTTGAAATGACTGGCGAACTCACCGCAGCAGGCAAGAACACAGCCCCCAACGCCCCACCTTTCGAGTCGCGCACCAAGATCACATCCCTGTTCTTCAGTGACAGTTTCGTCGAAAAAGCCAAAAAACTTGGCGTGGCCATTCACTGGATCGACATCGGCACATGGAAACTGCCCAACCAGATCATTCTCGAAGAACTAAAAAATGGATGGAAGTTAATGCGCGAGAACGCCGCTCGCAAACGCGCCCTTGAAAAATCATCCAAACGATTCGAGATGCAGGCATTCATCGACCTGGTCGAAGCCGTCATCGTCAACAGTTACACCCGCGCCAACACTTCCGGCAGCCGCAAACTCTCCGAAAAGGAATATCTCGAACTGCTAAAGATGCTCGAAGACAACCCCGACATCACCACCAACTCCAAATATCAACAATTATTCTCATACAATGCCGCCGCAAAGAAAGACGCCAACACCATCGCGCTTGACATCCTCAAAGCCTTTCGCCGCGAACTCATCGCCGCAAAAGTATTGATCGAAAAGGAAAATCGCGCGCCGATCGAAAGACAAGTAGAACTCGCCCGCATCGAAAAAGCCCTGCGCGACATCGATCACCACATCTTCCCGCCCAAAAAACAAAAAGGCAGCACATGAAACATCCTCATTTTCAACTCTCCACCGAGATCGCCCGTTCCCTCAGCCTTGGCGCGCCCATCGTCGCACTCGAATCCACTGTCATCACGCATGGGCTGCCCCAGCCGCAAAACTTGAACCTCGCGCGGGATATGGAAAAGACCGTGCGCGACACTGGAGCCATCCCGGCCACCGTTGCCTTGCTGGATGGAAAAATCCGCCTCGGTCTCTCCGACGCGGAACTGGTACGGCTTTCTGAATCCGAATCTACCCTCAAAGTGAGTCACCGCGATTTCGCCGCCGCCATTGTAAAAAAATTCAACGGCGGCACCACCGTCGCCGGGACCATGCTCGCCGCGCACATGGCCGGCATCAAAGTCTTTGCCACCGGCGGGATTGGCGGCGTACACAAAGAGTCCGCCTTCGATATTTCCACCGACTTGAAAGCCCTCGCCGAAACGCCCATGATCGTGGTCTGCGCCGGGGCAAAAGCCATTCTCGACCTGCCCGCCACGCTTGAATATCTTGAAACCATGGGCGTTCCAGTCGTCGGCTACCAAACCGATGTATTCCCCGCTTTTTACTCCCGCGAAAGCCGACTCAACGTTAGCGCGCGCCTCGACTCACCCACAGAAATCGCCGAATTTGCCAAAGCCCATTGGAGCCTTGGTCTGCGCAGCGCAGTGTTGGTGGCGAACCCGGTTCCAGAAACCGAATCCATTCCAACGTCTGAGTTGGAGCCGATGATTGCCAAAGCCTCGGTCGAAGCGATGGAAAAGGAAATCCACGGGCAGGCGCTGACGCCCTTCCTGCTGGGCCGCATCAGTGAGTTGACCGGCGGCAAGTCTCTTAGGGCAAACCTGGCATTGCTGTTGAACAATGCCCGCCTTGCCAGTGAGATCGCCAAAAAAATGTATGTAATGAAAAAATCTTGGGCGATGTAGATTCGCGCTTCATTGACTCAAAACGAGTGGCAACGTTGCTTTTCGCCACTCGTTTCTTTCACCTCTTGTTATCTTTTAACAACTCCAACACTAAATTCTCAGGCGCTTGCACGGCAACCAATTCGCCTTTTACGGTAATCACCCCATTTACCTGAATCCATTCCTCCACCACAACCTTGCGCCCTTTCACTTCTTTTACTTTTGCGCGAATTTCCAAGATCGGCCCCAATGGGGTAGGCTTGAGATAATCCACGCGCAGAGAGGCCGTCAAATAACGTAAAGGCGGCTCGGTATCCATCGGGCGGTTTTCGGCGCGATATCCAGCCGCCGCCGCCGTGCCCGTGCCGTGACAGTCGATCAGCGAAGCCAGCAGCCCGCCATAGACATAGCCGGGAATCGCCGTGTGATACGGCTTGGGCTGAAAATGGCAGACGGATTCCCCGCCATCCCAATAACTTTTGATCTGATGTCCCAGTTCGTTCAGTTTTCCACAACCATAACAATGCGCGAAGTAATCAGGGTAGAAATCTTGAAAAGCAAGTTCAGTCATAGAAGTCCTTTTATAGTTTATGGAGTTGCCGTGATAAACGGCGTAAACACAGGCGTCAGGCTGTCTAAAACGACAAAACGCCCGACCACTTTCCATTCATAACCCATGAAGATCTGCACTTCATAATTCCCAGCCTGCCAGCCGCCCAACGGTGTGGCGCAGGAAGTGTAACCGCCAATGCCGCCGGTTCCCCACTCTTCACTCCACGGTTGGGTTTCATAGCAAACCAGTTCTCCATTGCGATACCAGAGCGCCGTCCATTGCACGCCGGGAAGCGTATTGTTGTAATCAAAGCCGCCATAGATGGTTTCAATGGGAAGTTCAAAAACCGTTTTCGGATCCACAGCATTAACGCCATCGAATAAAGTGGAAAATTGAATAGCTGTAAAAACTGCCTCTGGGTTGGGGGTGACGGGCCCGGCAAACAAGGCTTCGATCGCAACCGGCAAAAATGGCGTAGGGGTCAAAGTAGGCGTATCAGAAACAAGCGGGGTGGGCGTCAATGTCGGCGACAAGGTGATGGTCGGCGTAAGCGTAATGGTTGGGGTGAGGGTGAGGGTGGGCGTCAGCGAGGGGGTGGCAGAAGGCGGAAACACACGATAGATCGTCTGCTCGCCGCCAGTCGGGAACCAAAACGCTAGCCCAATCAAAACCAAAGACAACAACACCAATCGCGCTGCAATCATGTTATAGCGTTTGCGCAGGCTGTAAAACGAAATTTTTCGCGCCGACTGCATATTGCGGATCGCCCCGCGAAATGAAAGAATTGCCCCAAAGACAGCAAACAAAGCTAGAACGATGACGCCGGTGCGAATATCCATGCAAGGAATTATACCCAGCGCGGCTGAAACAAACAGGCGCAGTTTTCACCGACAGGCATTCATTACAAGGCTTCCGAAGTCTGACCAATGATGGTAAAACATGTTCATGACAAACGAAATCATTCTCCTTAAATTAGGCGGATCGCTCATTACCAACAAGGATGTTGCATATACCCCCAGGTTGGATAAACTCAAAGAGTTGGCATTGGAAATTAAGACGGCTCTGGACTCGCGCCCGGAACTGAAATTGATTCTTGGGCATGGGTCGGGCTCGTTCGGTCATGTGGCGGCAAAAAAACATGGCACGCGTGAAGGTGTGCAAACCCGCGAGCAATGGCTGGGCTTCACCGAAGTCCGCTTTCAGGCAGCGGAGTTGAATCGCCATGTGGTGCAAGCCCTGCTTGAAGCCGGTCTGCCCGCTTTGCCATTTCCGCCATCCGCATCCATGATCTCAAACAAACGCAAGGTGACTCATCATAATGCAGAAACCATCCGCCGCGCGTTGGATGCAAATCTGCTGCCGGTGGTACAAGGGGATGTCGCTTTCGATGAAACACTGGGCGGTACGATTCTCTCCACGGAAGATGTATTCGCCTTCCTTGTGCGTGAATTCCATCCCCAGCGAATTCTATTGGCTGGCATCGAAGCCGGGGTGTGGGCGGATTTCCCAGCGAGAACCAGGCTGGTGAAACAGATTCGACTGTCAGATTACGAGGCGATGCGAAGCGGCATCCAAGGGTCGGCGAGCACCGATGTCACTGGCGGGATGAAAGCCAAGGTAGAGGAAATGCTATCTCTCATTCAAAACACAAAAAACCTGACCGTGCAAATTTTTACGGCAAAAGAGCCAGGCTATCTCACCCGCGCTTTGCAGGGTGAGAATATGGGCACCGTGTTGACAGCATAATTAACAAATTACTCTTGCATTTTTCAAAATTTGTCTGATAATTGGGAATAGAAAATTATATATAATTTTGAGGAGACGAAATGGCAACAAAAACCAAGCCCGGCAAAAAGGGCGTAAAAGCTGCGCCCAAGAAAGTCGTCAAAAAAGCGGCGAAAAAGGCAGTTCCCAAGGCCGCCGCCATTGTTTTCAAGCCAACCAAATTGAAACGGGTACGCCCCGTACCCTCGGATATTGAGATCGCTCAGGCGGGTAAACTCAAGCCCATCATACATATTGCCCGCGAACTTGGCATTCGTGAAAATGAGTTGGAATTGTACGGACCCTATAAAGCTAAGATCAAGCTCGAAATCCTCGAACGCCTCAAAAATAAATCCAATGGGAAATATATTGACGTCACCGCCATTACACCGACCCCGCTTGGTGAAGGCAAGACTACCACAACGGTGGGCTTGTCGCAGGCGTTGGGCGCACACCTCGGCAAGAAGGTCATCACAGCCATTCGTCAGCCTTCCATGGGCCCAACCTTCGGCATCAAGGGCGGCGCGGCAGGAGGCGGTTATTCTCAGATCATTCCAATGGAAGATTTCAACCTGCATCTGACGGGTGATATTCATGCCATCACCGCCGCTCACAACCTGGTTGCTGCGGCAATGGATACCCGCATTATGCATGAAAAAGAACAGGATGACGAGAAACTCTTCAACGCGCTCTGCCCCGCCAATAAGAAGGGGGAACGCAAGTTCTCGCCTACCATGCTGCGCCGCTTGAAGAAACTTGGCATTGCAAAGACAAACCCCAACGACCTGACCCCCGAAGAACGAACCCGCTTTGCCCGCCTCGATATTGACGAAAGCACCATCACCTGGCGCCGCGTGGTGGACATCAATGATCGTATGCTGCGCGAAGTGGAAGTGGGGCGCGGCAAGGATGAAGCCGGCCACGCCCACATGTCCGGTTATGACATCACGGTTGCATCCGAGATCATGGCCGTATTGGCGCTGACCACCTCGCTGGAAGATATGCGTGAACGTTTTGGCAGGATGGTGGTTGCCACCAACAAACGCGGTGAAGCCGTAACCGTGGAAGACCTCGGCGTGGCAGGCGCGGTGACCGTTCTTATGAAGGATGCCATCAAACCAAACCTGATGCAAACACTCGAAGGCACTCCCGCCACCGTTCATGCCGGACCTTTTGCCAATATCGCCCACGGACAATCCTCCATTATTGCAGATATGATCGCGCTCAAACTGGTCGGTAAAGACGGCTACGTTGTCACCGAGTCGGGCTTCGGCGCAGACATTGGCATGGAGAAATTCTTCAATATCAAATGCCGCTACTCTGGCTTGATTCCCCATGTGGTGGTGATGGTTGCCACGGTACGCGCATTGAAAATGCATGGCGGCGGTCCCAAGGTGGTGGCAGGCAAACCGCTTGCGTCTGAATATACCGATGAAAATCTCGACTTGCTCAAAGCAGGCCTGCCGAACCTTGAGCGGCATATTCAAAACGCGCTGAAGTTCGGCGTAAACGTGGTGGTGGCAGTCAATTCGTTTGCCACAGACACCAACGCCGAGGTGGAACTGATTCGCGAAGCCGCGCTCAAAATGGGCGCAATGGACGCAGTCGTCTCCACGCACTGGGCAGATGGCGGGGCAGGCGCGAAGAAACTTGCTGAAGCGGTGGTAAAAGCTGCGGAAAAGCCGAGCAACTTCAAGTTCCTGTATGATGTGAAGAGACCCATCAAAGAAAAAATCGAAACCATCGCTGCCGAGATCTATCGCGCGGATGGCGTAGATTACACCCCCGAAGCCGAAGAACAGATTGAGCGTTACACCCGACTCGGCTTTGGCGACCTGCCCATCTGCATGGCGAAGACCCATCTTTCCTTTAGCACTGATGCTGCCCAAAAAGGCGCGCCTACGGGCTTCCGCATTACCGTCCGCGAAGTCCGCGCCAGTGCAGGGGCTGGCTTCCTCTACCCCATCCTGGGCGACATGCGCACCATGCCCGGCCTGCCTACCCGCCCATCGTTCTATGATGTTGACCTTGATCTCAAAACCGGCAAAGTAGTAGGTCTGTTCTAGAAGCGGAACAGCATGAAGCTGCAGGCGGAACACGGTTAAAGTTTTCCGCGTTTTGCTGGTTACTCTTAAGTTGTTTTGACCCATTTTATCGAAATAACAAAGTTGCGGGTCGCGCAATGTTGCGTGACCTGCTTTTGCAGTACCCATAGGCTATGTGAAAACCACTTGATCTGAATATAATTTTATAGTATGAACTTGCGCTCCCTCACCCTGACTGAACTCAGAGACCTGATCAAAAGCAAAGAAATTCGCGCTTCAGACGCTGCTGAGGTTTGTTACCGCCAAATTGAACGGCTCAACCCGACGCTGAATGCATTCATTACCGTCATCCCTTTCGACCCGAATATCGGTGAGACCAACGGTCTGCTTCAAGGAATCCCCATCGCCATCAAAGACTTATACAACACTAAAGGGATTCGCACGACGGGCGGCTCGAAATTCTTTGCCGACCATATCCCGGATGAAGATGCCCATGTGGTCAAGAAGATCAAAAAAGCAGGCGCTTATCTCATCGGCAAGACCAACACACATGAGATCGCCCTCGGGGTGACGAATAACAATCCGCATTTTGGCGCATGCCGCAACCCGTGGGACATGACACGCACGCCCGGCGGCTCTTCCGGCGGGAGCGCTGTAGCGGTATCCACTGGGATGGCGCTGGCTGCTCTCGGCACGGATACAGGCGGGTCGATCCGTATTCCAGCGTCACTATGCGGCGTGGTCGGGCTAAAACCCACCTATGGACGTGTCAGTCTGCGCGGCATCATGCCGCTTTCGTGGAATCTCGACCATGCGGGTCCCATCACCAAACGGGTGGAAGATGCCGCCCTCCTGCTGCAAGTGATAGGCGGCTATGATCCTGAAGACCCTGCCTCTTTCAAGACCCTGCCTGGAGATTTTTCCAGCCACATGCGTGACAATATCCATGAACGCAAGGTAGTGCTGGCAGTTGGTCATTTTGTAGAAGAAGCCAGCGACCCTGAAGTGTTGGGGGCGGTTCGCAATGCCGCAAGACTCCTCGAAGAACAAGGGGCAATTATCGAAGAACTCAACGTGGATTTCCTGCGCGAGGCTGCGTTAGCCAATGCTCTGATGACCCAAGCCGATGGCGCTGCCTTTCACCGCAAAAGACTGAAGGAACATCCAGACTGGTTTGGGGCGGATGTGCGTCAGCGGTTGGAAACGGGAGCGGGACTCACTTCCAGTGAGTATGCGCTTGCCAGGCGCACTCAAAGCGAGGTCCGGCGGCGATGCGATCTCCTCTTTGAGGATTATGACGCTCTCATCCTGCCCACCACTCCAATTGCTGCGCCCATCTTGGAAGGGGAAAATGCAGTGGAACGCGCCCGATTGTTGACCCGCCTCACTGCCCCCTTCAACCTGACTGGACTGCCCGCGCTTTCTGTTCCCTGCGGCTTTACATCAGAAGGGCTGCCGATTGGGCTGCAAATTGTTTCACGCGCCTGGAATGAGTCTGGGGTTTTGCGGATTGGTTTTCATTACCAGGAAGCAACTGCCTGGCACACCATGAGGCCGAACATCACTGTCGAAGCCGAATCGTGATAAGCCGGCCTAAGGGCAGGCGCAATTTTGCCATACGGTATAATTGTGACCATGCCCACAATCATTGCCGTTGATATTGGCGGGACGCACATGCGAGCCGCTGCCTATGCGCAAAATAAACAAAGCCCGGTTAAATACAAAAAAATAGCCACCCTTGCCTCCAAACCAGGCGGGTTTGAGCGCCTGCTCAGTGTAATTGAAGATGTGTGGCCCAAAACTGACAGTGTTACTGCCATTGGGCTTGGTTCTCCCGGTCCGCTGGACCCGCATTCGGGATACTTACTCGCGCCTCCAAACAACCCGGAATGGCACAACTTCCCGCTGACCCCCAAAGTGGAGGAACACTTTGGGGTGAAGGCTTTCCTTGATAATGATGCCAATCTGGCTGGGTTGGGAGAATATCGGTATGGCGCTGGCAAAGGACATCACCATGTTTTGTACATCACCGTCAGCACGGGGATTGGCGGCGGCGTGATCACAGATGACCGGCTGTTGCAGGGCTACCATGGTCTTGCAGCGGAATTGGGTCACAGCATTGTAGATCCGGACGGTCCGCCTTGCTCGTGCGGTTTCAATGGGCATTTGGAGGCATTCGCTTCGGGTCCGGCGATTGCGAAGTATGTGCTTGGAGAATTGGAGAAAGGCACAAAATCCGTTTTGAAGCGGGATGCGAACATGACGGCACGTGATGTGGCAGAGGCGGCTCATCAAGGAGACGAACTTGCCATTCAAGCCTACCAACGCGCAGGAACGTATCTTGGAATCGGCGTAGCGTCCTTCCTGCATGTGTTCGATCCGTCCATTGTCATATTTGGAGGCGGGGTTTCTCAAGTAGGACAGCTTTTGTTCGACCCATTTAACATCAGCCTTCGGCAGCGTGTCTTTCATCCGCGTTATCTCGAAGAACTGGTGATCACCCAGGCACAACTAGGCGACGACGCAGGTCTGTTGGGCGCGCGCGCGCTGGCAGAAATGAAGTCGGGTTTATAAAAGATAAAAGACAAGATAAAAGGAGCCAGAATGGAAAATGTACGTCTTCCGGGTCCCAAGGCAAACGCCCTGATCGAACGGGACCACAAAGTCATCTCGCCTTCCTATCCACGCGGCTATCCATTTGTGATGGATCACGGCAAAGGCACAGAGGTTTGGGATGTGGATGGCAATCGCTATTTAGATTTCATGGGGGGCATCGCGGTGGTGGCAACCGGTCACTCGCACCCGAAGGTCGTGAAAGCCATTCAAGAACAGGCGGAGAAGTTCATTCACATTTCGTCTGATTTCTACCATGAGAATTGGGTACGATTAGGGGAAAAGCTGAACGAGATCGCGCCATTTGAAGAAGATGCCTTATCGTTTATGACCAACTCCGGCACCGAAGCGGTTGAGGCGGCGATCAAACTGGCGCGCTATCACACCAAACGTTCGAACTTCATCGGCTTCACCGGCGCATTTCATGGGCGAACGATGGGAGCAGTGACCTTCACCGCCAGCAAAGCAAAATATCACAGTGGTTTTTACCCGTTGATGAACGGTGTGACTCATGCGCCCTACCCCAACCCCTACCGCCCGGTGCTGGAACGACGCAAAGGCGAGGATTATGGCGAAGCGGTTGTCCGCTATATTGAAGAAGAGATCATTGCGCAGATATTGCCTGCAAAAGAGGTGGCGGCGGTTTTGGTGGAAACCATTCAAGGCGAAGGCGGGTATATCGTCCCGCCGGATGGGTTTTACCCAGCCCTGCGAACCTTCTGCGATAAACATGGCATTTTGATGATCTTGGACGAGGTGCAATCGGGCATGGGGCGCACCGGCAAGTGGTGGGCTATTGAGCATTTTGGGGTCGAGCCAGACATCATCACTTCAGCAAAGGGTATTGCTTCGGGAATGCCGTTAGGCGCCTGTATTGCGCGCAAATCGGTGATGGATTGGGAGATCGGCACACATGGCAATACATATGGCGGTAATCCCATCTCGTGTGCCGCCTCGCTGGCGACGATTGACTTGATCGAACAGGAGTATTTGCAGAACGCGCAGGAAGTCGGCGAATATGCCATGGACGTTTTGATGGAAATTCAGGCGCGGCATCCAAGCATTGGCGAGGTGCGCGGCAAAGGGCTGATGATTGGTGTAGAGTTCGTCAAAGACCGCGAGACGAAGGAACCCGCCAAAACGTTGACCGATCGTGTGGTGGATCTGGCATTCGAGCATGGCTTGTTGATGCTCGCTTGCGGGCAAAGCGTCATTCGCATTGCGCCGCCGCTCTCGATCAACAAAGGCGAAGTGGACGAGGGCTTACGCATATTCGAAGGAGCCCTGACACAGGCGGAAAAAGAGTTGATGTAGATAACATAGGTAAAAGACCTTCGAGCCTGAGGCAGAGGGTCTTTTTTATTGTGATCGAATTGCTCTGCTGCAAGGATGTCATTGCGAG
>JACAEP010000277.1 GCA_013388795.1 Chloroflexota bacterium
CGATGAAGTTTTGCCAATGCGGATTTTCTTGCGATGAGTGCGCCGAGTCCGGTGGGATAGCCAAATATCTTATAAAAGGAGATCGGCACAAAATCAGGTTTGACTTTGCCCAGATCGAGTTTGCTGGTGGGGACGTAGGCCGCAGCGTCGAGCAGAACATCCCAGCCGTGGGCGTGGGCTTTCGCGATCCATTCGAGCGGATGCTTGACAGAGGAGAAGTTCGATTGGGCAGGATACGCAAACAGGTTATGACCAGCCCTGGAAGGGCGGGACAGTTCAAGGTCCAGTTGAGAAGCGTCAACTCGCATGTCCGGGAGCATGACGGGGATATAGGTCACATCCGCGCCGCGCGCGTGGGCAAATTCCCGAATCCCATTGACGGAATTATGATTGTCGAAAGTTAAGAGATAACGTCCGTTCGGAAAGGGGTAACTCTCGCCGACAAGTTTGAGCGCGCCGCTGGCATTGGGCGTGAAGATGGCTAGATACTCCTCGGGGTCGGCGTTGAAGAATTTGAGGATGTATTCGCGCGCGCCCTCAACCAGATGCGTGGCGGCAAGCGAGGTCGGGTTGGACGAATGCGGGTTGCCGTAGACGTTCTCGCGCAGAAGTTGTTGATGTTTTTGAATTTGCGACTCGGCGTAGATGCCGCCGCCGGTGTAGTCGAGATAGACATGCTCGCCCGCATCGAGACGGGCGTAATCGGTTTTACGCAGGTCGTCAATCAGTTGGGTTTTTTTGTAAGCGGGGTATTTTTGAAGGAAGGTTTCGAATTCGGTGGACATTTATTTCTCCTGTTTTTAACCACCGATAAACACGGATAAATCGGATAGACTATCAAACCATCAAGTTAATCCGTGTTTATCGGTGGTAATTTTTACGCCTTTACCGGGTTACTCAACTTGCCCAGCCCTTCAATTTCAACATCCACCACATCGCCGTTGCGTAACTCGCCCACGCCAGCGGGCGTGCCGGTGAAGATCAGGTCGCCGGGTTCGAGCGTCATGACGGATGAAATATATGCGATCAGTGTGCCGACATTGAAGACCATATCTCGCGTGGATGCCATCTGCCGCATCTGCCCGTTGACGCGGCAGGTCACGACGGCATCCGACGGATCGAAGTCGGTGTCGATCCATGGACCAAAGGAGCAGAAGGTGTCGAAGCCTTTGGCGCGCGTCCACTGGTCGTCGGTCTTTTGCAGGTCGCGGGCGGTCACATCATTGCCGATGGTGTAGCCGAAGATGTATTCCTTGGCTTGTTCGGCGGTGACGCCCTTGGCGCGTTTGCCGATTACCACTACTAACTCGCCTTCGTGCTCCACTTGTTTGGACTGGGCAGGCAGAACAATATATTCGCCTGTGGCAATGATCGAAGATGGCGGCTTGAGAAAAATGAGCGGAATTTTCGGCGCTTCGTTGCCCAGCTCTTTGGCATGATCCACATAATTCCGCCCCACACATACGATCTTGCTGGGCTGGCAAGGGGCAAGCAGTTTGTGTTCCTTGAGCGGACTCCGCGCTTCGCGGCGGCGATATTCGCCGAAGATATTTCCCTGCACTTCGCCAACTTTATCTTCCAATATCCAGCCGTAGGCGGCGTTGCCTTCCGGGGTTTGATAACGGATGATTCGCATGATTCCTCTTTTTTAAGACGATGCACCATGGTCTGTCGTCTGCGGTCTATCGTCTATTTCCCTTTGTATTCGCTAATGTTCAACCGATCCACATCCAACAATAATTCATTGACCGTTCTACCCAAGACAGGATGAACAAAATCGGGGGCGATGTCGTTGAGCGGCACAAGCACAAATGCCCGCGTGTGCAGGCGCGGATGCGGAATGACCAGCGGCGGCGTGTTTAGAATCAAATCGTCATAAAACAGGATGTCCATATCAATCAGGCGTGGACCATTCTCGAAACTGGGTTCCCGCCCAAGGACGGTTTCGAGGCGCTTCAAGTGCCCAAGTAAATTCTCAGGCTCCATATAGGTCTGCACCATCACCGCCTGGTTTAAGAATGGCGGTTGGTCGGCATACCCCCAGGGCGGCGTTTCATAAACCAGCGACTTCTTCTTCACATCCATTTGCGGCGCGAGGTTCGAGATTGCATTCTTCAAATTCGAGAGGCGGTTCCCCAGGTTGCTGCCCAAAGCAAGATAAGCAGTGTGTTCCATGTTCCCTTCCTACAAGGCATGTTCGTCGTAATGCTCCACCACATCCGCGGCAAGCCATTCTTCGATGGTTGGGTTTTGCAAGGCGCTGTCGGGCAGTCCGCGCGCCAGCTCGATCATTTCCAAACGTTTTTGTTCAAACAATTTCCGCAGATCCGCATCGCGGGTTTGCTTGTATTTTTTCACAATTTCAGCGTTGAAGGTATCTGTATCCCCTGGGCCTGCATATCTAAAGGACGGGTCTTTCAACGCGCCTTGCACGGCGATCACACCTTGATCCCACCATACGAACGCATGTGCCAGCAAATCTTCAAACCGCGCCGCGCCCTGCTTCTTCAAAAACTCGTCCTTTTTTTCAGAGGCATCGAAATTTGCGATGTACGTTCCCCATTCATGCTCGAGCGTATCGAGCGTGATGAATTTGCTCAAGGCGACCAGATGCTCGCGGGCGTGATGAATGAAGATGCCGTGGATGCGTCCCCAAATGCGCTTGTCATCGAACGCCGCCTCATTCATGGACCTGAAGTCTGCCGCGGCTTTCTGACGCGTTTTCTCAAAGTGAGCCAAAAACTCGGCTTCATCCCAATCTTTATACTTCGCCACGGCTTCGGCATTAAACGCGTCAAAATCGTACTTCTTGCGTTCGAACTCGCGGTTCTCTGCCAGCGCTAAAATGACGGGCATCACATCCTCCCACCAGGCCAAAATATGCGCCAGCATATAGCGGAAGCGTTCATAGCCTTGCCTGCGCACACGCTGCATTCCGTCCAACTCTGGCAAATGATTGAAACGCTCAATATACGTTGCCCATTCAATTTCCACAAAATCGATCACGCGTTGTTTTCTGCTCATTGGTATTCTCCATTTTTTTTGACGATATACCGCGGTCTGCCGTCGGCGGCCAACGTTATTTTTTCACTCAAACAATTCTACAACTTCCGCATTCCCCAGCCCCTTCATCAAATCTGCTGATCTGACGATAACCGCCGTATCACGCATCCCCGACCCAATAGACACTTCCTCTTCCTTCAACAGCCCTGCTTCGACTATGACCCGCACCGGTTTCGCCAACCCAAACGGGCCGACCGTCCCGGGACGATAACCGGTAATAGCCAACACTTCCTCTTCCGTTGCCATTGTGATGCGCGATTTGCCAAGGATTTTCCGCAGAATTTTCCACGAAATCTGACCCGCTCCCGCCACGAGCACAAGGGCGAAGTCATTTTCACGGATGCGAAAGAGAATCGTCCGCACGATCTGCGAAGGGCGCTGACCCCGGTCACTGGCGGCTTTCTTGAACGAATCTACCGGCGTTTCGTGCCGAAAGACGCGGTGGGGGATATTTAGTTTTTCCAAAGCCAGGGAGACGGGGGAAACTTCCATACTGGGCAGATTATACCTAAGGGTATTTGATATTATCCCCATCTTTTTATTAATTTAGCGGCTTTCCCACAAACTGTTAAACTTGAAAATTGCAAAACAACAAAAAATGACGAGAACACATCTCAAAAATAGTTTCTGACAAAAATAACAATGCAAGCCCAATGAACGAAAGCGAGGTAATTCTCAAGAATTTGTAAAATCCATTGGCTCGCCCTCAAATAGGGTTTGAACGCCAGTTTACAATTTTTAAGATAACTTCTAGCGCATCGGCTCTAATTACCCCAAAACATTAACCTACGAATTTACCAATCGCTGCTTCGTCTTCTCTTTGAAATCACACAAATGCTTGACCGGGCAGTGCGGACATAACGGCTTCCTCGCATTGCACACCTCCCGCCCCAGGCGGATGATGTTCAGGTGCGCGGCGTAATACGTCTCTGGCGGGAAGACGGATTCGAGATGCGGGTGCGCTTGCTCGATGGTCATCTTTTCGGGCCGCAGACCAAGGCGACCACTGACGCGGTAAACGTGCGTATCCACAGGAAAGGCGGGAATGCCAAGCGAAAAGCATAAAACAATCGCGGCAGTTTTTGGTCCTACACCGTTGAACTTCGTCAGCCAGGCGCGGGCTTCTTCGAGCGGCAGATCCGCTAGAAAGTCCAGGTTGAGCGAGCCGCGCTCTTTCGTAATTTCATGCAATACCTTTTGAATGCGCGGACCCTTTTGATTCGCCAGCCCCGCCGGTTTGATCGCATCCACCACATCTTTTTCTCGCGCATCGCGCACGGCTTCCCAAGTGGGGAACTTGGCGCGCAAGGCTTCGAAGGCACGGTCGCGGTTTACGTCGTTGGTGTTCTGCGAAAGGATGGTGGAGACGAGTTCATCAATGGCGGGCAAGGGGTTGCGCCAGATTGGTTCGCCAAAGACATGCAATAGAGTTTTATGAATCTCAAGGGCGCGGGTCTGTAAATTTTTCATGGCTGGAGTTTGAAGGCTGGTCTGGATGAACCCGTGACCAGCCCGGCATAATTGCGGATGACTTTCGCGGGTCCGAACGCCGTCAGGGCTTGCATCTGGGCTTCGGTCAGGGCGCCCAGCTGACGGAGAATCTCCAGCGTCACCGGCGGGCGCACGCGGATGTGCGTATGCAGGTTGTCATCCATTGATGATTTATCGCCGTCGCTGACTTTGATGGCAATGCCCACACCCTGTTCGTGGATGACGCCCGGCAGAATGCCGACGATCTGAAAGCCTTCAGCGCCGCGTTTGGTGACGATCTTGCCTTCCGCCGCTTTCATCAGTTCGGTGTCGAACTCGCCATAATTGCCCACCATTTCGGGATGAGTTGCCATGGCAGTTGTGATCTTTTTGCAGGCAATGGCGCGGCCGGGCGCAAGGTCGCGCGGATCGCACATGCGTGCCATGCCCAGCGCGGAGTTGTATAACGGTAGGGCAAAGTTCGGCGCAGAACAGCCATCAATGCCGAGTTGAATGTCGTTTGCATCCATGCCGCACATTTCGGCAAGGGTCTTGAGAATGTCCCGCTGAATGGGGTGGTCGTTGGCGAGGTAGTTCTCGAGTGGAAGTCCGCGCATTTTTGCAAACGCCAGCATGGATGTGTGCTTGCCCGAACAGTTGTTGAAGTTGGCGGTGGGGGTGATGTTCTTTTGAATCACCTCTCGCAATTTCGCGGCGTCACCCGGCAGGTGCGGCCCGCATTGCAAGAGATGTTCCTCAATGCCGATCTTGTTCTGCATGGCTCGTATTGTGTCGAGATGCATCTGCGAGGTCTCATGCGAGGCGCAGGAGATGGCGAGCTCTTTTTGTGTGTACTGATAGTGTTCTGTTCCGCCGGTTTCCACAAAAGGCAGCGCCTGGAAGGGTTTGGCCGAAGAGCGTAAAAAGGCGACCGTGTACGGGTCGCCATAAGATTTTAGCAGTCTGCCATCTGCAGTCACCACTGCGATGGAACCGCGGTGAGTTGCTTCGACAATAGGTCCCCTGGTCAATTCAAAGAGAGGGGCAGAGGTATTCATTGGTCCTCGCTGGTGTAGCTTGGGGTGAAGTGCTGGCGCGAGTTGTAATGGAGCAGCCCATACCGCAGGCGTTGGGCAAATTGCTTTTGCCGCGCCGAAGGGGCTTTGAACCAGGTGAGCAGTGAGGCGATCATTTTCTCTATTGCTGCTGGGTTGGGTTTCTTGGATGTGGATTTGCTCAATTTTTCGTTGAGGTGCTTGAGGAAGTCATACTGAGCTTTGATGGTATTTGTATTGACCACACCGCCGCGGCTGCTGATGAAGGTGTAGCCTTTGAATTCCGGTTGCAGAAGCAAATCGAGCGACTCCAGCCAGGCTTTGAGGTTCGACCCGGCCAGGAAAGGCGGCTGGTTCTTCATAACAGCATCTCCGATGAAGAGTACCTTTTCTTCGGGCAGGTGTACCCAAATCGCGCCATGGGAAGGTCCTGGGTGGTGTTCGAGCAGTACGGGTGAACTGCCCCAGTGGAGGGACATCTGGTTGAGGAAGGATATCTCTGGCGGAGCCCAGCGGACACTGCCCAAGCCGGGGATGGATTCCCAATCGGCGCCAGTTTCTTCGCCTTGTGCTTTGAAAGCGCTGGGGCGCGTGCGGAAAATCTGGGCGGTTTTCTCATGGGCGATGACGGTGCAATCCATGGCGCGCGCGCCGAGGGTGCGGTCGGGATGGGCATCCATGTTGATTAATAACCGGTCGATGCCCCCGCCCAAACTCATGAGGGAGGCGCGTCAGGATCGGGTATCTTCAGGCGAAGGCGGCGCGTCGATCTGGATCAACCCGCGCGGGGTGACGATGACGCCAAGGGTGACTCCTAAATATTGTTCTTCGATGTGAATGTTCTTAACGATTTCCTGCATGATGGTCTGACAGAAATTCCTTTCAAAAGCTCTGGAAAAATTTTCTGGAAGGCGTAATGCGCAAATTCCATGCCGAAAGCGGCATGTTGCGAGCGGCATGGATTTTGCGCAATCAGGGTTTCTTATCCGGTTTGAAGGTGAGCCGACCGGTTTGTCGTTTGATCTGACCTGTGGCAATACGCTGCGCCACAGGAAGCGTGAGCCAAAACGTGGTGCCCTTGCCCAGTTCACTTTCAAGCCAAATCTTGCCGCCGTGGGCATTCACCGCCAATTTGCAGAAAGCCAACCCCACGCCCAACCCGCTGGTTTTGCTTTTGCCGCGCAGGCGGGTGAACTTTTCAAAGATTCGTTCGCTTTCAGAGGGCGGGATGCCGGGACCATTATCCCTGACCCAAAATTTGACGAACATGCCATCTTCGCTGGTTTGCGCGCCAATGTCAATGCGCCCGTTGACGGGGGTGAATTTGATGGCGTTTTCGAGCAGGTTCACCAGTACGCGGTAGATCATGTCCACGTCCACCCAAATCAGGGGCAGAACGGTGGTGGCGCGGTTGACCAGTTTATGCTGGCGCGCAGTCACAGAAGGCTCCACATCGCGGATGGACTCGCGCACCAGGGCGACCGGGTCAATCGAATTCTGATCTGTGATCGTTTGCCCGGCTTCGAGGCGATTAATATCCAGCAGAGAATTGACCAGACGCTGGATCCGGCCGGTGGAGTTTTTGGCAATATTGAGCATCGAGTTGACTGTTTCGTCTTGCGGGATGATGGCGCTCATCATCTCCAGACTCGAAACAATGTTTCCTAACGGAGAGCGCAGGTCGTGGAAGATCATGGAGGTCATATCGTTGCGCAGTTCGTCCAATTCCTTGCGCGAGGTGATATCCCGCATGATCCACTGAATCGCGTTGGTCTGATCGAATTCCACCCGGCGGGCATGCACTTCCACCGGGGTCATGCCGCCGTCCTGTTTATGTAATGATGATTCGTACATGCAGGAAGAGGACTCCTTAAGGAACTAGAACTGGATGCCTGTCTTTTCCCAATTTACTTCGTGCAGTTGCTCGATGGTCATGGCGTGCAGTTGTTCGTTGGCGTATCCGCTCAAACTCACGGCGGGACGGTTCACTTCCAGCACATGGCCCTCCCAATCCGTGATTAGGATCGGGTCCACGCTGTCTTCGAATAATTCGCGGTAATGGCGGTGGGCATTTTGCAGCTGCTCGAATAACTGTGAATTTTCGATGGTCGTTCCAGCGAGGCTTCCCAGCCCGGTCATCACGACCAGGGCATCCGGGTCGAAAGAGCCGGAGGTGGGATTGATCGCTTCCAATACGCCGATAACTTTTCCGTGCGATTGGATCGGCGCAATAGCAAATGCACGCATCTCGACCCCGTTCAGATTGTCGGTTTCACTAAAAAATGTGGCCGCTTTGACGGAGGGGATGATTAACCCCTGCCCCGTCTGCATAACTTTGCCTGCCAACCCCTGCCCGGCGGGAACGCGAATTCCGGGAATGCTGCCAGAGTTGTTTCCGGCTGCCGCCCGAAAGACCAGGTCATTGCCGGGTGGATCCGCCAATGCCAGCGCCACGGTCTCCGCTTGAAGCGCGTGCATGGTTTGATTCAAAATGCGCCGCAGCACATCCTGCATTTCCAGCGAGGAGTTAATCGAAGCCGCGCCTTCTGCCAGCGCCGTCATGACCCGCGCCGTCCGTTGCGTTTCGGAATAGAGTCGCGCATTCAATACAGCCACACTGGCCTGGTCGGCAATGGCTTGCACCAGCTCGAGGTGTTCTTCATTAAATGTATTGGGGACGGAGTGAACAAGCGTTAGCACACCCACGAACCTTTCGCGCGACGTCAACGGCACGCAAATGGCCGACTTGGCTCCGCTTTTTTCATTGGCATCATCGGCGCGGCGCAGCCAGCGTTCGTCTTTGCTGGTATCAGGCACAAGAGCGGCTTTACGGTTCTGTATCACCCATCCTGCCAACCCGCGTTCAACCGTTTCACGTAGTTGCTGCGTGGTATGGTCATGGAATTGCTGCCCATACACAATCGTCGCA
This sequence comes from Chloroflexota bacterium, assembly GCA_013388795.1. Lineage (GTDB taxonomy): Bacteria > Chloroflexota > Anaerolineae > Anaerolineales > Villigracilaceae > Villigracilis. The sequence continues at coordinate 8,518 of JACAEP010000277.1, forward strand.
TCGACAGGTTTCCCAGAGTCGTCCATCACCACCACACTGCCGCGCTCACCGCCTACATATTGAATGCAGGCAAAAAGAACCCGCTGCAATACGGTGCGCAGGTCCAGCGCCATGGCAACCTCGCGACTGACTTTGACAAGTAATTCCAGAAGAGAACGCGATCTATCCACAGTCATTGCAAACTCTTCATAAGTATAGTCCCTTTGGTACAATTAATCCATGCCATTGAACATTTCTCGGGTAAGAGCGCTTTGTTTCGATGTGGATGGGACCCTCAGTAATACAGATGACCTTTACGCTCAAAAAGTGTCGAAATTTCTCCCTCGCTTTCTATTCAAAACCCCCGCCCAAACCGCCCGCCGCTTCGTCATGTGGATCGAAGCCCCCGGCAATGCCCTGCTCGCTCTCGCCGACCGCCTCAGCCTCGACGATGAGATGGTTGCTGTAATCAACTGGCTTTATCGCCGCCGAAAACATTCCGACAAAACATTCCTGCTCGTGCCCGGCGTGGATGAAATGCTCAAACAACTGCATGGGCGTTACCCCATGGCGGTCGTCAGCGCGAGAGATGAAAAAGGCACGCTGGCGTTCCTGCAACGGTTTGATCTTGTGAAATATTTCGACGTCGTCGTCACGGGCTTGTC
>JACAEP010000002.1 GCA_013388795.1 Chloroflexota bacterium
ACCGCATCGAGATGACAATCGCCGCCCGTATTGATCTGAATAGATGCTCCCGCTCCCGCCGCCGCGGCACGATCTGAGTCGATGGATGTTGCAATATCGCCATCAATAGCAGCAACGCGTAATTTGCCTTTGAGCAGCGGCAGAGTCTTTTCAATGAGCGAGGTTTTGCCTGCGCCAGGCGAAGCGATGATGTTGATGGAGAACACGCCAGCCGCTTCGATGCGCGCGAAATTCTCTTCCGCGAGGCGGTCGTTGGCGTTTAAGATATTTTCAACAACTTGGATTCTTTGGGTCATACGTTTATTGTATGCCGGGCTGTGTTTTGGAAGTAGTCTCTTTTTCCCACAATTTAGATGATTTTCTTCCGTATTTTGCTCGATCAACTTTCTATGTCAATCGTCTCTAAAAAGAACTCTTCACCCGCGATGATCTTTGCGCCGACACCGCCGCATTGCGGGCAGATCAGTTCTTTATCGGTGGGGTGGTATTTCGTAAAACAGGTCATACACTGCAACTCTGCTGGAATACGACGAAAATTTAACACAGCTTTTTCGGCAATGGTATCTTTCGCAATTGTTTCCCAGTAGAACTGGATCGAGTCGTCCACCATGCTGGAGAGTTCACCCATCACGATGTTCAATGCGGTGATTTGTTTCGCATGCGCTTTTTCCGCGTGATCGAGGGCTATTTTTAAGAGGGATTGGGTGACCTGTAATTCATGCATGGGAGATTACGACTTATTTTCCTCTTCTTCGCTCATCCTTCACGAAATGCGCGAACTGATGTCATTTGTGATCTTGCTAAGGCGTCTTGCGCTGAAGTCGCCAATTCTAGTGTGCCAAAATGTATCATGTCTCAATCTTTTTGCACAGTTGAAAAAAAGCTGTTTTTTTGCGATAAGCAAGTCGTCGAATATTTCTTTACAGATATTAACTGCTCGACCGCGGTCCGTCGTCGGTTGGCTTGTGGCGTTAAATTTCTTTTGGCGTTCTACGACGCATCCACCAGGCTGCCATCTCATTGACGAGTGAGATTCTTGTTTTGAATCAAAAGAGACGCTCGCATCACTAGCCGGCGCCTCTTTATCAAATTAATAGTGCAGTTATTCTTCTTTCAGTGGCGCAAACCCGCCCCCTAAAATCTCCTGTGCAGGCGAAACGATCACAACCGCCTTGGGGTCTTCCTTTGCTACGGCAGTTTTTAAGTTGTGAACTTCGGTAATGGTCAATGCGCACATTAGGATGGAACGGCGCGTGCCGGTGTACATCCCTTTGCCTTGCATTGCGGTCACGCCGCGTTTCAAATCGGTGAGGATGCGATTGGAGACGATTTCCGCCTTATCGGTAATGATGAGCGCCAGCAATTGCCTGCGTCTGCGGCGCGGCACAAGCAGGGCGCGCAAACCCGTATGTTTGCCTTCCATCGAAGGCGCAGCCGGGGCGGTCTCTTCGCCAAAACGCGGAAGGATTTCGCCCGTGGCGCGGGTCATGTTGATCGTTGCAACCGCGAACACGGCAAGAAAAATGTAAAAAACAATTCCCAATCCGATCATCACCTCTCCAGGAACAGGTCCGACGGAGGAGCGTTCCAAAAACTCAACCAGGTCTTTTGGCGCTTCTGGAAATAGATAAATTTTCGCCACCCACGAAGCCAGCAGGATCAAAAATATCCAGTAATAATTTCGGCGCAAGCGCCTGCCGAACGCCTCCCACATGGAGATGGGGAAACTGGGTGTGAGCAAATTTTCGGCAAGGTTCTCCGCCCACTCCGGCGAAGGATGAAACGGCGGCACCAGCATCGCGGCGTAAAAATCGGTTTCCATCAAACGCACACGATAACTCCACAATTCGTAATAGCGGTAGCGTCGCGCTTCGATGAACAAAAACCACAACACCAGCAAGGTATTCAACAACACCACCGAATGATGCACGTTCGACTGGCTAAACGCGATCGAAAGCGTCGCGCCCGTCACCACCACCGCCCAATTGGTGGTGGTATCCAGGCGTGTGCGCCAGACGTTGGCGCGTTGAATTTCGGCGCGAAAGAAATGCACCATTGCTGTGACGAATTCGCCAGATTTGAGTTTGTATCCGCGATACGTCCATACTGGTTCTTCGGCAGGTTTTTCCTGCTCGGGTTTTGATTTTGTTTTTGCGGATTTTCTGACTGCCATTTTATCTTTCTCTCCGGGAAGACCCGCTTCGGACTCGGCCAAAGCGGATTCTGTTCCCTGAAACATCCTCGCCCCGGCAATTCATCTCCATCGTCTGCCAGGCTGCGCAATCGACGGTAGATAACGTCGATTGCGCGCAAGCCCTGTGCATTAAAACATCGGGGCAATTGCCATCAGCGCAATCCCAAGCGCCAGGGCGGCGAAAGCTTGCCATTTTGCCCCGGGTTCCAGCGCCGAGTCTTGCGGCTTGGATGGGTGGTAATAAACTGTCACTTCCTGACCTTCCTTGTATTTTTCGACGGCGCCCTTGGCGGCTAAAAAACTGAACAGCGATAAAAACGTATCGCCAAAGAAAATGCGGCTGCCGAGATACTTTTCGCCGTTGACGGTATAGTCATAATAAAAACTGACTTGATTCTTTGTCGAGAAAAGTTTGCGCGTCTGGGCATACGCGCTGACGATGCGGGCATCCGAGAGCGTAATCACGCCCTGTGTCGTGTTCCACGAGCGGCAGGCGAAAGCGCGGTACAAATCGAAAAGTGTGACCACGATGACGACCATACCCAGAATGGAAAAGATAAAGCTCATAAATGTTCTCCTTGATTTATTTTTTGCATACCATAACGCGCCCATCAACGTTAGAGAATGTTGACTACGCGGTTATGGCGCTTAATTCTAAAACATTATAAGCGGACTTGCTCTCTTGCACGTTGGCGTTTGAGAACGCCAACTACGCTATTTCGGCAATTTATACGCTTCCTTCGTCGGCTTGAGCGGACGCGCTAGCCAATACGGTCTGCGATTACCGTCGGGGCTGACTTTATCGGCAGGGCGGGTTTTGGCAAGCCATTCGCGGTACACCTGCATGGACTTGTTCGTATCCACGAACAGGTCGCCCGCTTTTTCGCCTGCTTCGGCTTTGCTGACCTTGTACACCTTTTGCAGCCAGCAATGGACTCCGCTGATGGGATCGGGGTGGACGGCGTGGGCGAGGTTTTGGTTCACGCCGACGTTGCTCCACCAAATGCGGCTTGTATCAGGGTCAGAGGATTCCCAGGCTTTGCCGCCATGAATGACGCGCATGAGAAAGCCGCCTTTGCCGTCGTCGTGAAGTTCCACGAGATTGGAAGAGCCTTTGCTCACGCCTTTATCTTCGTTCAAGCGCCAACGCCCGAGGTGATGGCTGATGGCGATAATGCCAGGCTTGATTCCTTCCGTCACCCAAACCGTATCCACGAAGTGACCGATCTCGGTTTCCACTTTGGCGAGATCGCCTGTGTCGAGTCCGAGGCGTTGCGCGTCTTCGGGATTCATCCAGATGGGATTCTTGTGTGAGATTTCATACAGCCATTTGGCGTTTGCACTGCGCGTGTGAATCAGAGTCGGCAAGCGGAAGTTGGGCAGCAGAATCATCTCGCCTTTTTCGCGGCTGATGTTTTCTTGATGGACATGGCTCTTCACCGTCCATGGGATGACGTTTTCTTTTTCGCTCCAGCCCCAGTTGGAGAGTGTGTCGCTGAAGAATTCGAGTTTCTTGGATGGCGTATCGAAGCCCGCCTTGGGTTGTCCATCCACCATCAAGCCGAGGACAGCGCCAGAAGAGTCTCGGGCACGATCATGCTCATCGGTGGTCAGACCAGCCTCAGGCGTGGTATGAAGCGTTTTGTCGAAGGGAGAGTAATTTTCCTTCTTCACCTCAAAGACTCCATACTTGCGCATGTACGCCAGCGGAGTCAACCCTTCTTTTGCGGCGGCTTCGGGCAGACCGGGCACGGAGTTTTCAAAAATCCATTGATAGTATTCATCCACAGTGATGATCTCGCCAGGGCGATATGGCGACTCGAACCACTGACGAATGCCAAGCGAACCATCGGGATCCATCTTCGCGGAGAGTTGAATCCAGAACTCATTCTCTTCCCACACTTCGCCAGGATTGGCTTGATAGGTGAAATCAACTTTCATGCCCGCGCGTTCCATCGCAACGCGTCGCACAGGCTGACGGAAGGCGATCCACTGCCCCGCGTGAGTCTCCTGACTCATCAGGTCGTGACGCTCAGGTCCGTGACCCGTGGGCAGAACATAATCGGCGAACCACGCGGTTTCATTCCACGTGGGCGTGAGCGCAACATAGCATTTGATTTTCGAGTCATCATCCTTGAGCGCCTTGAGCCACATGAAGCCGTCGGGGTTGACCCACATCGGGTTGTAGACGCGCGTGAAATATACGTCGATGTCGCCGCGACCTTCTTCGAGCATGTGCGGCAAAAGAATCGACATCTCATAATGCGCGAGCGGATATTCGATGGGGTAATGTAGTTCGTTCCATGTTTCGGGAGCAGGCGCGCCCTTGAACGGCTTGGGCACGAACTTGTTCCAGCCCGTCATGGATGTGCCGCCCTTGTTGCCAACGCTACCCGTGAGTACATTCAGGAAGAACAGACAACGCGCCACCTGCCATCCGCCAAGATTGCCAACGCTTGCAGAACGCCACACATGCGTAGCGAGTTTGCCTTCGCAGTTCGCAACCAGTCGCGCGGTTTCTTGAATGCGCTCGATCGGCACTTCGGATTCTTGCGCGGCGCGTTCGAAGGTGTATTCGGCGTAGAGAGTCTTTAAGACCTTGTCATATGTGTCGAAAGAGATTGGAGACTGGAGATTGGAGAGTAGTGGACGGACAGAATCCCATTCGCTGGATGTTGACGAGTGAATATATTGAAGGAATTCTTTCCAATTGACCCACTTGCGGACGAAGTCTTTATCGTAGAGGTCGTTTTGAATCAGATGATTCGCAATCGAAAGCAGGATCGTATTTTCGCTGCCAGGGTATGTTGGAAGCCATACGTCGCTCATGGAAGCGGTATTGCTCAAACGCGGGTCGAAGGTGATGAGTTTTGCGCCATCCGTTTTGGCTTCGATAATACGTTGCGCATGCGGGTTGAAGTAATGTCCCGTTTCGAGGTGACTTGAGATCAGCAGGATAACTCGCGCATTGGCATAGTCAGGGCTGGGACGGTCTTGCCCAAGCCAGAAGTTATATCCCGCGCGCGCCGATGAGGAACAGATGTTGGTGTGGCTGTTGTGACCGTCCATGCCCCAGGTCTGCACCACGCGGTTGGTGTATCCGTCTTCGCCAGGGCGACCCACGTGATAAACGATCCCATTCGGGCGGCGTTTCTTGCTCTCGCGCATTTTTTCCGCGATTTCAGAGAGCGCCTGCTCCCAAGAGATTTGCTCCCATTTGCCTTCCCCGCGCTTGCCAACTCTCTTGAGCGGATACAAAATTCTTTCGGGATCATACACTTGATTATGAGTCGCGGGTCCCTTGGCGCAGTTGCGTCCGCGCGAGCCAGGGTGGACGGGATTGCCTTCGAACTTGCGAATCTCGTAGGTGTCTTTGTCCACGTAGGCGAGCAGTCCACACGCCGATTCGCAGTTGAAGCAGACAGTCGGCACGAGAGTATATCTCCGCGCTACTTTGCGAGGCCACTCCTTGCCATCCCATTCCACCCATTCATCCCACACGTCAGAGGGTGGATACTGGCTGATACGTCCATCAGGGTGGACAACTTCGGTCAGTTTGATGGGCTTGCGGTCAGAGTCCGCGAATTGCGGGACGGCGGTGCCTGCGGAGGTTTTGGGAATAGATTGGGTCATAGGGTCTCGGTTAGGTTCGATATTGGATATTCGATAGTCGAATTTCTAATATCGAATATCGTTTTTCGATTTATGAATTCGGAATATACTGCGGCGCCATCACGAAGGCGTATTCATAGAAGAACAAGCCGACCAAGGTGGCGATCACAGCCACAGGCAATGCGGGCGCGAAAGCGATCATCAGCACGAGCGGAATGACGTGACCGAGTGCAATGCCGCCCCACCAGTAATGGTTGCGGAATTTGCCGTGAGTCATCTCACGCGAGGCAAGCATGGCAGTGTCTGTCGGGAAGGAGTTGAGTTTGCCCGCGAAGGTCAGCAACAAGTTGACGGCAATGCTGGCAGGGAACAGAACGGTGAGCAAAGCGGTCAGGTCGGCGGGGAAGTTCACGAAGAGGTTCAAGACGAAGATCACGCCGCTTGCGACCATCGCCGATTGCGTGAACAACTGAAACGGAAGCAGATTGCTCTGCCACATGTCGCGCCCTTCGGCTTGACCGAGGAGGAAGGCGGTGTAGATGACCACGCCTAATGCAAACGGGAAAACAATCCACGCGGCAATGGTGCGGATGCCCACGACAAACTCGGCAGTAAGAATGTTCCAGAACGCGCCTGCTTCGAGCAACCACCACAACCCAGCCACAGCGGTGAATGTGACCATGATGTACGCGCCGCGCGCTACCCATGACTTCCATTGTGGGCGGAGCAGGATGTTCAAGAAGCGCTTGGGCTGCGACAGATCCTTGATGAGCAGGATAGTCGTGATGAGCATGAAGACCATCGCGGTGAAACCTGCCGCAAGGAAAGTTACAGAGTCGAATGCGAACATATTGAACATCGAGCCGAGACTTAACAACATGAAAATTCCGCCTGCAATGCTTTTCGTGACCAAGTACGCAGGTAATTCCCAATGCCAGTTGATTTTGTGTTGCGCCGTGTACGAAGTCTGCACCATGTGCTCGGCAACACGTCCGCCAAACTGGATGGGACCATTGAGCGGCTCACCCTGAGTCTGCGGGGTGCGGATGGGTGTGCCCGATTTTGATTTCAAGACAGGCAAAGCAATTGCGCCGCGTTCATAAGCGGTGACGTTCTGCTCAGTGACTTTGTCCGCCCACACATACGAGTCGTGGGTTTGAGTCGCAGAAGGATGAAGCGACCAATCGTTGCCGTTGATGTAGAATAGTTTGGGACCCGTCCCCTGCTCGGGCTTGCGAACGCTTACTTGCGCAGTGGACAGCTTTCGGCTTATTTCCGAAGCGGGGTCGTTCAAGTCGCCAGCAAGAATTGCATGTTCGGGGCAGACCACCACGCAGGCGGGTTCAAGTCCCACATCCAAACGATGCGCGCAGAAAGTGCATTTGGCGGCGGTGTTGGTTTCGGGGTCGAGATAGATCGAGTCGTAGGGACAGGCTTGCATACAAGATTTGCAGCCGATGCAGATGCTCGGGTCGAACTCGACGATGCCGTCATCGCGCTGATACATCGCAGTGACGGGGCAGATGCGCACGCAGGGCGGGTTGGCGCAGTGGTTGCAACGCGTCACTTGAAAGCGGCGGCGCACGTCGGGGTAGGAACCTGTCTCCACGTACTTGACCCACGTGCGATACACACCCAGCGGCACTTGATTCTCGGACTTGCACGCGGTGGAGCAAGCATGACAGCCGATGCATTTGGATTGGTCAATGAGAAAGCCGTAGTTTTGAGTCATGCGTTTTCCATTCCGTTCGCGTGTAGTTTGCGCTCTCTGGCGCAAACAGGGAGCGGCGTTAGAGAACATCTATTACGCGTTTTCATGCGTTTTCCATCCGTTCGAGTTGCGGGAAATAATCGGTAAGCAAACTGAATCCTCCATCCACATAAATGGTTTGACCAACGATCATCTCTGCGGCGTCGGAGAAAATAAACGCCGCGACCCGCCCCACGTCGCGCGGCGAGACGAGTCGGCGCGCGGGGTTGCGCCGCCGCACATAATCCAGCGCGGACTGCGTATTCATGTCCATGTGCGAAAGCGCGTCGGTTTCAACCAAGCCAGGCGAAAGCGCGTTGACGATGATTCCCTTCGGCGCGAGTTCGACGGCGAGATAACGAGTCAGCGATTCGATGACGGACTTGGACAAGCCAACCGCGCCATAATTTGGAACGGTTCGGACTCCGCCCAGGCTGGTTACTGTGACCACGCGTCCCCAACCCTGACGCTGCATGTGCGGCGCGAGTCTCTTTACACAATGAAGGATCGAGCGCGCGTTGACGTCCATCGCCCAATCCCAATGCTTGTCTTCGGTCTCCATCATCGGACGAAACCCGCCCGACGCGGCATTGGCGATGAAAATATCACAGCCGCCAAACGTTTTTTCCACTTCATCGAGCATGGCGTTGGTTTTTTCTTTTTCCGCAAAATTCGCCTTGACAGCCATGGCGCGGCGACCCATGCCTTCAATTTCTTTCACAACGTCGTTTGCCATTGTCCCTTTCCGCGCATAATGGACAGCGACATCCGCGCCGCATTCTGCCAGCGCAAGCGCAATGCCGCGCCCAATGCCGCGCGACGCGCCTGTGACGAGAGCCGTCTTGCCGTTCAAAAAATCCTGTTTCATTGATCTCCATTTGCCGACGTTAGAAAGTGTCTGAAACGTCGGTTTTCGTCAACTGCGGCGCGTATTCCGCGCTCTCTAGCGCAGGGGCGACGTTCGAGAACGCCGCTTCCGCAGCAGGTTTCAGACGCTCTCTTAGAGAACGTCGGTTATACATCTTGCATTTGGCGCGTACTCGGCGCTTTCTTGCGCCGCCACGGACGTTAGAGAACGTCCGCTACGCGTTGCGAACAAAATTTGTTCCTTCCACTTACTTAATGCCGCGCCGCGCAATTGTTCCTGTAAAAAACTCCAATCGTTGGCGGGTTGCGACTCGAGAATCGCTTCCTGAATCAAGTCGGATGACACCAAGAAACTGCCATATAGTTTGAATTCACCCAGTTGCATTTCATCGGCATGGATGAACGCCCGCGCTGAGATTTTCAACTTTGTCAACGCGCCTGCCTCTTCGCGCTCTTTGTGCAGGGAGAGGAACGAGTCGGCGGTCAGTTCCTTTGCAACTTCATTTGCAGACTGTATCTCTTCGTCAGTCAACGCGCCGAGTTGAACGGGTCTGCCCAGTGATCTTGAAAATTCTTCGGCGAGCATTTCTGCCAGCGTCTCGTACGATATCTCTTTGCGATAGTCGTTCAACGTGACCAGCCGTTCGCGCAGGGCTTGTTCTGCAAGGGCGCGGAAGGATTCGGAGGGCGTGTTCCAAACCGAAGTCATGGATTCGAAATCAAAATCAAGCAGGATGTTGCCTACAATGACGCAGGCTTCATCAATGCGCCCGCCGCCTGTGCCAGCGATTCGCCTGCCGTCCACTTCGATCTCGTTGGTGTCGCGCAACTCACAGTGTAGTCCCAAGCCTCTTAGAACAGAAACAGGCGCGGACAAGAGCGAAGCGTAAATATCCTTGAGCATGGCGGGCATGCGCGAGTGATGAAAAACGCATTGGTAGAAGATCTGGTTTTTATCCAAATACGTCGCGCCGCCGCCGAGCCGTCTTCGCAAAACGGGCAGTCCGCGCCGCGCGCATTCATCCTTGTTGAAGGTGTTCTCGAAAACCTGGTGATAGCCCAAACACAAATACGGCGTGGATGGGCGGCAGAGGATGATGGTATCGGGCGAATCAATCGTCAAGTTCTCAGCCAAGGCGTGGTAAATCGCTTGCGTTTGCAACGGCGGGATGAGACCGAGGTCGAGAAGGCGGATGGAGTTCATGAAGTGTCAGGTATTAGAGTATCAGGTGTCAAGTGATGTTCGGTGGTCGAGTAGGCGCGCTCTTGTTCTTTGCGCCGTATCGAGACCACAGGGACATCATAATAATTTTCTGTTTGGTAATCACCTGTTGGTCTCGATACGCTCGCTGCTCAACCAACGGGCGGTCTGCCGTCGGCGGTCTAAGTCAACACAGGTAATTCGACGCTGGATTTCGGCAGACTAAGGTTAGCCCAAACTTCCTCCAACTTCATCTGTTGTCGAATCACAACAATGTCATTCATATCAGGCGCGAACGGATAATCGCGGTATTCTTCGCCAGGGCGGTACGAGCCATACGGGCGGTTGCATGCCACTTCGCCCGCGCGGTCGGGACAGCCATTCGTCATGAACGGCAAGCCTGTGTTGACGGCAACTTCGACCATCGTGTCGGGCGCGTCGAGACGGGAGATAAATCCGTTTTCATCAAATGTAAGCGCTTCGCGTTGCAAGCCTTCATTTTCGATGAGATGTTTCACCAGTTGAATCCGTCTCATGCGGTGAATGGGGGCGCGGGCGATATCTTGCATAGCGGTATCAGGTTCGGGATTGAATGCAAACAAGTAACCCGCGATCTGTTCCGCTTTCAATCCGTAGAACATATCCACCAGTTCCTTGTCCGTTTCGCCCAGCCCGACGATGAGATGACAGTTGACCTTCATCGGTCCGTAAATATCGCGCGCCGCGCGGATGATCTTCCAGTGATAGTCCCAATTGTGCGGACCTTTGGCTTTCTTGCCGCGCGTTTCATCGAAGAGGTCTTCGGTCACCGCGTCCAAGCCCACGCCGATGATGTCCGCGCCCGCTTCCTTGATCACGTGGAGGCGTTCTTCATTCAACGTGGTGGCGCTCACCAAAGCGGAAAGTGGAACCGCGGGGGCTTGGCGCTTCACGCGTTTGGTCATGTCAACCAGATCGTCATAAGCGCGGTGATCTTGCACTTGCGCGATGCACACGCGTCCCACGCCGAATTTTTCTTCATGCTCGGCGATCTTCTCAGCCACTAAATCCGTGGGGTAGAGAGGCCACGCCACGCGGATGAAGGTATTGTCTTCGGGGTGACCAGGGCGCTCGCGGGCGAGTCCACAGTAGGTGCAGTTGGCGTAACAGCCTTCGGGATAATTTTGCAGAAGGTTGATGCAATTACAACTGCAACGATTGATTCGCCCAGGGCGCAGTCCCAACTCAATCGCCGCCGCAATGCTGATGCGGACGTAATCGGGGCTGATCTGAAATTCTTCGGCTTGCTGGTTGGAAGGTACGGTTACTTTTGCCATGAATTCTCCTAAAAGATTAACCACGAAGTGTCACAAAGGTACACGAAGGTTTAACGATTTTTCCTTTGTGCTCCCTCGTGACCCTTTGTGGTAAAAGGTTTTCACCAACTCACACCACAACACGCATTGATAAACTTCGCCTGCACGCCGTTCTGCCTTGCGTATTCGATGATGCCATTCGCGGGGTAGGCAATGCCATTCAAGCCCGCGTTCACCGCCAGGCGGTCAATTTCAACTTTCAAATTTCCCATCGGGCGGGCGCAGCCCAACATCACAGGCGTGGAGGGTAACGCTTTGCGCGACTTTTCAAAGAATGCGCCGATCTCCTCCAAAGGCAGAGGCGCGACGCCCATCATCGGCGTGCCTGTCAGCGGCATCAATACAACCAGCACCAAAATCTTCGGCGGGTGGCGCAGGATCATTTCGAGCGCGTTATCTTCGCCAAGCATTTTGCCGAAGTGCAATCCCAAAATAATGTGCGGGATGGTCGGCACGTTGTATTGTTCCAACCACGCCAAAGAATTTTCATAATCTTCGGGGTCGGCGTCGAGATGATAGACTTCGCGCATCGTGTCACGATGACCAATCACATCAATCATCGCGCCGTCAATGCCCACCTCGCCCAGCGCGGCGCAGGTCTTTTCATCTGGCACGCCCGTATGCACGCGGATCGCAAAACCCAATTCGTTCTTCACGCGCTTCATATCTTCGATGTGCGCCAACAGCGGCACGCGTCCCTGCTTGTCGCTTCCGCCAGAGATCAACACGCCGCGCGCTCCCTTTGAAGCAAGGTCGGCGCACAGGTCAAACAAAGAGCCGTTATGCTGGCGCAGGTCTGCCATGCCGTGCAGCACGTTCGTCTTGCAATGCTCGCAACTCAACGCGCACGCCGTCCCCGTCACGCTCACCGACGCAAACTCAACCGCGTTCTGCGAAGTAAATTCATCGGTCTTGTATCTTCGCAAACCAGGCGCGTGAAAGGTGATGGTGTTATCAAAATTCTCGCGCAGAATCGCAAGCCCCTCAGTGGTGACATTCATCGGCTCGGAGATCTGGATCAACTCAGGCATTCACGCCTCCAGGATTGACATAACATCCATACGGATCCGCCCGCATTTGACTCTCCGCCGCGCGGGCGCG